>NZ_JBIWMV010000001.1:0-403771 GCF_044766845.1 Streptomyces sp. NPDC101776
TGTCCTACGAACCCTTCACCCGTCCCCTGCACCTCCTCGGCATGACCCCGTGACCAGCAACTTCACCCACCCGGCAGGACTTTGGAACAGCCCTGGCCCAACACCCCACCTTGCGCTTCATCCGGCACGACATGTTCGCCTCCCTGCGCCGCTGGACCGGAGCCGACCTCCTCACCGAGGAAATCCCCGTCGATCTCACCCTCGCTGCGATGGACGCTGGCGGCGTCGACATCTCCCTTCTCAGCGCCTGGTACGGCCCCGAGGGCCCCCTCATCTCCAACGACGAGGTCGCGTCCTTCGTCGCCCACGCCCCAGACCGCCTGGTCGGCGTCGCCTCCGTCGACCTGCGCAAGCCCATGGAGGCGGTCCGCGAACTACGCCGCTGCGTCCGCGCGTTGGGGTTCAAGGCCCTGCGGGTCGTGCCATGGCTGTGGGGCTGGCCGCCCGACGACCGCCGCTACTACCCGCTGTACGCCGAATGTGTCGAACTCGGCATCCCCTTCTGCACCCAGGTCGGTCACACCGGCCCGCTGCGGACCTCGGAGACCGGCCGCCCGATCCCGTACCTGGACAACGTGGCGCTGGACTTTCCCGAACTCACCATCGTCGGCGGCCACATCGGCTACCCGTGGACGGAGGAGATGATCGCCGTGACGCGCAAGCACCAGAATGTCTACATCGACACCTCGGCCTACACCAGCAAACGCATTCCTCCCGAACTGGTCGGCTACATGCGCAGCAGTCGCCACAAGGTCCTCTTCGGCACCAACTACCCCATGATCACGGCCGACAAAGCCCTCGCCGATCTTGACGAACTGGGCTTGGACGACACCGCGACCGGTCTCTACCTGCACGGTCACGCGGAGCGGATCTTCGGGCTTGGCGGGGTGAAGGCCTAGCGACGTCGGTTCCCGTTCACTGCACGCTGGACACCGCTCAGCAGGCGCTCGCCTCACCGCGTACACGGAATCCGAGGTCGAACTCGTCATCGACCTCGCGGAGCGCCTGCGGCATCAGTACGGGTCGGTGCATGAGGGCGTCATCTGCCGTGCGGCGGACGGCGACCTCACGTTGGCTCCCACCACCAGGTCGGTAAGGGGGTCGGCCACAGCGGGGCTCGGCGTCGACTTCCTGCGTCCGGCCCGCGGTGATCTCCTCGTGGCCCGGGGCGTCGTGCTCCGTGCCACTCACCGCCAGGCCGCCTGCCGTTGCGAGGTGTACGCGATGGGCTTGCGCCCGCCGTCGCCGTCTCCCGCCGGGCGGACGGCGCCGACGCTGTGGCCGAGGGCCCGCTGCGCGCCGTACGCGAACGCGGCCTCCCGGGGCCTGCCGACAGCGCGATGGTCGAGCTCGACGACATCGAGGCGTCCCGCTGTGCGGCGCCCAGGCTCACCACGGTAGCGCCCGGCAAACGGGATCTGGCGTACTTGGCTGTCACTGCTCACATTCACCGGACAGCACAGCCGGGCGCCGGGCCCGACGAGTCGCCGATCCTTTTCGCCGGGCATCGGCCGATCGTATGCATGCGGTAGCTGACGCACCGTCAAGAGCGTGTGCGTGTCAGCTTTATACCGCCCCGGCCTGGAGGCGAAGCGGCGTTGGAGCGGCACGTACGCGATGATCACCGGCGCCGATGTGACGACCACGCCCGCGAACAGCGGGGGATAGCGGGTCTGGAACTCGCCCTGGAAGTCCGGCAGGGGGATGGTCTCCGTCATCTTGTGGATGCCGGAGACCATCGGACGGTGGACGGTGTCATCCGCAGTCGGAACTGGTCGCCGCACGGTCCCGGATCACGTAGGTGCCCACCGGGGTGCCATCGGAGTGAACGGTGTTCGCGCTGGCGTCGTAGTACGCACCATAGGAATTGATGTCGCTGTATCCGCGACCACGCCAGGGTGCCGAGTTGATCTGTCCGCCGCCCAGAGCCCCCCAGGAGTAGCGACTGACGTGGAACACAGGGTTGCTGCGCACCGTGCGCATGGTCGGGAGGAAGCTGATCCAGCTCATGGTCCGCGGTTTGACCGTTGCGCAGGGTCATCAGGAGCTTGTCCGTCTTGTGTTCCTCGTATTCTTCGTGGTGAAGCGGTAGAAATCCCATGTTCTCTGGGGGAGTTGAGCACGAGGAGAACTCCTCACCCTTGAAGGCCCACGGTCGATGGATAAAAGTCACGTGGAAACGGGACAGGCGCGATGCGTTCACCGGTCAAGTTCGGGCAGGGGGACGGGATGTCTTGGTGTGGATCTCCCGTGTCGGCGCGCGCGGGAAGCGCCGCGCAGCGAAGAGACGAGGGGATGGCCGCAAGACTCAGGACGCCTGCCGGTCCTCGGCCTTCCTGATCACCGGTGTCTCGTCGCGAACGGAGTTGGTGGACTCCAGGTGCTGCCGTAGCCAGCGCTCGGTGTTGTTGACATGCAGGAGGGCTGCGGCCTGGCCCAGGGAGGCGTCACGGGCGGCGAGGGCCTCGAAGATGGCCTCGTGTTTGGCGAGCGTGCGTCCGGAGGCCTGGGCATCGACGAGTCCGCGCCAGACGCGGGCGCGGAGGGTACGGCCCGAGATTCCCTCAAGAATGGTCAGCAGCGTTTCGTTGCCCGTGGCGGAGACGACGGCCCGGTGGAACGCGGCGTCATGCAGGTTCAGTTGCTCCACGTCGTCACGCGCGTCCCGCATGGCGTCCAGGTGCCGCTTGACCTCGGCCAGGTCCGCGTCCGAGACGCGGGTGGCGGCCAGCGCGGTGGCGACGGGTTCCAGCAACCGCCGTACTTCCATCAGGTCCAGCAGCGCGCCCGCGTCGCCCTGGAGAAGCTCCACGGCACCGCCGAGGCCCTCCAGAAGAAGGCTCGGCTGGAGGCTGGTCACGTATGTTCCGTCGCCCTGCCGGACCTCCAGCACCCGTGCGACCGCAAGCGCCTTGACCGCCTCCCGCGCCAGGTTCCGGGAGAGGCCCAGTTGAGCGGCCAGGTCCTGCTCCGGAGGCAGCTTTGAGCCCGGCGGCAGCGCGCCCGAGCCGATGAGCTCACGGATCTGCTTGATGGCCTTGTCCGTCAGGGACACAGGGAACTCCTTCCGTGAGCGTCTTCGGCGTGGAGGCTTTGCCCGCGGCCTACCGCGGAGGGGCGACGGGTACGTCTGCCCTGATCAGGCCTTGGGCGCGAAGATCGTCCCACAGATCCTCGGGTGTGTGCCGACTGTGCAGTTCCACGTTCCGAGCGACTTGTTCCGGACTACGCATGCCGAGGGTGACGTTGATGGTAGCGGGGTGGGTGAAGGGGAAGTCGATCGCGGCGGCAGGCAGGGTCGTGCCGTGCCGTTCACAGACCTCCGCGATCGCCCCGGCCCGCGTGACGAGGTCCGGCGGGGCGTTTTGGTAGTCGTACTTCATGCCCTCGGCGGGCCGATCCCGGGAGAGCAGGCCGGAGTTGAAGACCCCGACCGCCACGACGCTCTTGCCGAGTTCCGTCGCGGCAGGCAGCACGTCGTCCAGGGCCGACTGGTCGAGGAGTGTGTAGCGTCCGGCCAGCATCACCACATCCGCTGCGGTCTCGCGCAGCATGCGGGCGAGCATGGCCGACTGGTTCATGCCGGCGCCGATGGCGCCGACGACCCCTTGGTCGCGCAGGTCCGCGAGGGCGGGCATGGCCTCATCGGCGGCCTGACGCCAGTGGTCGTCGGGGTCGTGTAGATAGACGATGTCGAGACGGTCCAGGCCGGTGCGGGCGAGGGTGTCCTCGATGGAGCGGAGTACGCCGTCGCGGCTGAAGTCCCACTGCCTGCGCAGGTCGTCGCGCACGACGAAGCCCTCCGTGTCGACGCCTTGCGGTCGCTCGTTGGGCACGAGCAGTCGTCCCACTTTGGAGGAGACGACGTACTCCTGGCGCGTACGGTTCTTGAGGGCGGCTCCCAGGCGGTGCTCGGAGAGGCCCAGCCCGTAGTGGGGCGCGGTGTCGAAGTACCGGATGCCGGCTGCCCAGGCCGTGTCGACGGCCGCCGTCGCTTCCCGGGCGGATGTGATCCGATAGAGGTTGCCGATCGGGGAGGCACCGAAGCCGAGTTCGGTGAGTTCGACAGGTCTGTTCCCGATCTTTCGGTGCCTCAAGGTATGTCCTCCTGGGACCTGTTGGGCGCTGGCCGGTTCGGCGGGCTCAGCGTCTGACGTGGGCGGAGCCGCCCGCCATAAGGGCTTCGACCTCGGTGAGCGAGGCCATGGACACATCGCCCGGGGTTGTCATGGCGAATGCGCCGTGCGCTGTGCCGTAGGCGAGGGCGCGCTCCAGGGGAGCGCCGCTCAGCAGGCCGTAGACGAGCCCGGCGGCGAAGCCGTCGCCGGAGCCGATGCGGTCCAGGACCTGCAGGCCGGGCATCGGGGGACCGGTGACGAAGCCGGTCTCGGCCGACCAGGCTGCCGAGGACCAGTCGTTCACCCCGGCGGAGAGCACGTCCCGCAGGGTCGTGGCGAGCACCTTCACGTCGGGCAATCGGGCCGCTGCTTCGGCGAGGGCGTCGGGCAGTTCGTCGGCGCCGACGCGCACCGCCCCGGGATGCCGGCCGGCCAGGCCCAGGGCGCCCACCACGACGTCCGCGTGCCGGGCGAGCCGTAGGTCGACCTCACGGGCCCGGTCGGCGCCACCCCGGTCGGCCCACAGGCTGGGGCGGTAGTTGGGGTCGTAGGAGACCGTCACCCCGTGCCGCCTGGCTGCCGTCATAGCCTCGTGCGCCACGTCCACCGTGGTGTCCGACAGGCCGGCGAAGATGCCACCTGTGTGGAACCACCGCGGGCCCGCCGAGAAGACAGCGTTCCAGTCGACGTCGCCCTTCCGTAGCTGGGACACCGCGGTGTTGGCGCGGTCGCTGACGCCCAGCGCTCCCCGGATGCCGAAGCCGCGCTCGACGAAGTTCAGCCCGTTGCGGGCGCTGCGGCCGACTCCGTCGCCGGGCTCCCACCGGATCAGCGCGGTGTCGACCCCTCCTTGCAGGATCAGGTCCTCGGCGAGCCGGCCCACCGCGTTGTCGACGAGGGCCGTCACGATCGCCGTCCGCACACCGAAGCAGCGGCGCAGTCCGCGTACGACGTTGTACTCGCCGCCGCCCTCCCAGACCTGGAACGAACGGGCCGTACGGATGCGCCCCTCGCCCGGATCGAAACGCAGCATGACCTCGCCCAGCGCGATCACCTCGGCCCCGGGGCCCGTCATGCGACGCTCCGCCGCACGGCCTCGGCGGTCAGCCGCCGGATCTCCGCGTACTCGCCACGCTCCAGATGTCCCGCGGTCGCCATCCAGCTGCCGCCGACGGCCAGGACGGCCGGGTGGGCGAGGTAGCCGGACATGTGGGCGAGTCCGATTCCGCCGGTGGGTACGAAGCGGACCTGGGGGAACGGCGCTGCCAGGGAAGTGAGCATCGGCACGCCGCCCAGTGCCTCGGCTGGGAACAGCTTGACGGTGTCGATTCCGGCTCGCAGGGCCCGCAGCAGTTCGGTGGCGGTGGCGATGCCGGGGAGGACGGGCACGCCCAACTCCCGGCATTTGGCTACCACTTCGGAGTCGAAGCCGGGCGACACGATGAAGCGGGCCCCGGCGGCCACGGCCCGCTCGGCCTGCTCCGGTGTGAGTACCGTGCCCGCGCCGACGGTCAGCCCACCGTGCGCCGCCATGGACTTCAGCGCCTGCTCCGCCTCCGCTGTGCGGAAGGTGACCTCGGCACACCGCGCACCGCCCTCCACGAGTGCTTCCGCGAGCGGACCGGCCATCGTGGCACGGGGCACGGTCAGCACCGGCAGGATCCGAGAGCCCAGCACGGACGCCGGATCAGTACTCATCGGCCCAGCCATCCGCCGTCGACGGGCAGGACCGTGCCATGGACGTAGGCAGCCGCGTCGGAGGCGAGGAAGACGGTGGCGCCGGCGAGGTCGTCGGCGGTGCCCCAGCGTCCGGCCGGGATGCGGCTGAGGATCGCGCGGCTGCGTATCGGATCGACTTGCAGTGCGTGCGTGTTGTCGGTGGCGATGTAACCGGGGGCGATGGCGTTGACGTTGACGCCGTGCGGGGCCCATTCATTGGCCAGCGCCTTGGCCAGTCCGGTGATGCCGTGTTTGGCGGCGGTGTAGCCGGGGACGTTGATGCCGCCCTGGAAGCTGAGCAGCGAGGCCGTGAAGATGACCTTTCCCCGGCCGCGGGCCACCATTGCCGCGCCCACCGCGCGGGTCAGGGTGAACTGCGCGTTCAGGTTGACTTGGAGGACCAACTCCCAGTCGGCGTCGGTGTGTTCGGCGGCGGGGGCGCGGCGGATGGTGCCCGCGTTGTTGATCAGGATGTCGACCGGTCGCTCGCGTCCCGCGAGGTCGGCGCCGAGGGCCCGCACGGCCTCGGGGTCGGCGAAGTCGGTACGGATCGCCTCGAAGGTACGGCCCGCGGCGATGACGTCCTTCTCCACCGCGCTGCCGTACTCCTCAAGGTTCGCACTGACGCCGATGACATCCGCACCGGCCTCGGCGAGCGCGCGGGCCATGGCCCGGCCGATGCCGCGCCGGGCACCGGTGACGACGGCGAGTCTGCCGGTCAGGTTCATCATGTCGAGGACGGTCATGCCGAGGCCTCCGCCTTGTCGTTGCCGCAGTCGACGAGGATCTTCATCACGTCGCCGCCGGCCTCCAGGGCTTCGAAGGCCGAGGGCGCGTCGGTGAGTGGCACCACCTTGCTGATGAGCCGCTCGGCGGGAATGGTGCCATCCGCCACCAGTGTCACCGCCTTCTCGAAGTCCGTCCGGTCGTACAACCGGGCGCCGACCAGGGTCAGTTCGCGCCAGAAGAACCGGTGCAGGTTGATCTCGCGGAGGCGGGGATGGATGGCCACCAGGCACAGGCGGCCGCGAACGCCCAGTACCTCGACCGCCGTCTCGACGCCGGCCGCCGCACCGGACACCTCGAAGGAGACTTCTGCACCCGCGTCGTCCGTCCACTGATGGACCAACTCGGCAACGTCGTCCGCGGCGGGATCCCAGGTACTCAGCCCCAGTTCCTCGGCTAGCAGCCGCCGGTGGCTGCTCAGCTCGACGACGCGCACGTCGGCTCCCGCGGCCCTGGCGACCAGCGCGATCAGGATGCCCACGGGTCCGCCGCCGACCACGACGACACGGTCACCGTCCCGTACCCCTGCGCGCCCGACATCGTGCACCGCCACGGCCGTGGGCTCGACGAGTGCGGCCCGGTCGAGGGCGACGGAGTCCGGCAGGCGGACAAGGGTGGCGGCGGGCACGGTCCAGCGCTGCTGCATCGCGCCGGGGGAGTCGATTCCGATGAAGTCGAGGTGCTGGCAGATGTGTTGATGGCCGGAACGGCAGGCGGGGCAGGTGTCGTCCCAGCGCAGCGGCATCACGGTCACCGCGTCACCGGGATGCCAGCCCTCCACATCCGGACCGACGCGGACGACACGGCCGGACATCTCATGCCCGAGAACAGCGGGTGTGGTGACCCGGGCGTCCATGTCGCCGTGGAAGATGTGCAGGTCGGTGCCGCAGATGCCGACGTAGGCGGGGGCCAGTTCCACCTCGCCGGGGCCGGGCGCGGCGCTGACGCCGGGACCTGTGTCCAGGGTTCGTGCGGAGGTGTAGCGGACGGCGAGGGTCATTGTGGGGTCAGGGTCCCTTCGGCGCGGACGCCCATGGTCAGCAGCAGGTTGGCGTAGGTGCGTATGTCGGCGGTGACGACGGCCAGGGCCAGGTCCGGGGAGCGGGCGGCGTCGTAGAACGCGAAGCGGTCCAGCGTCTCTACAGGCAGGGGTGCCAGCCGGGAGCGGTACTCGGCGATGGCCGGCGGCTCCGGCTCGCCCGCGGGCGGGACCATCACCTGGGCCGACTCGACGGGTACGGCGCGCAGGAGCACGTCGAGCACGGTGGTGACGTCGAGCAGTCCGGGTGCGAGGTTGAGGTGCACAGTGGTGGCCCGTTCGCTGGTCGATGTGCTGGCGGGGTAGTGCCCGTCGGCGAGCAGTACTCGGGCGCCGTGTCCGGCTCCGGCGAGGGCTTCGAGGATGGCGGGGTGCAGCAGTTCGGTCAGGAGCACGGAGCCGTCCTCGGGTCGTCGTTCCGTACGGTCGTCGCGGTGTGCCCCAGCCGGTAGAAGTCGGTGGCGGTGTCGGTGAGGATCGCCCGGGTCTCGGACTCCGAGCAGCCGCGCAGGAGTTCGTCGACGGTGGCCGCCCAGCTGTTCCAGCCGCCGGCGAGGACGCAGACCGGCCAGTCCGAGCCGAACATCAGCCGGTCGGGGCCGAAGGAGGAGAGCAGGATCTCCCATATCGGCCGGATGTTACGGATCGTCCAGCTCTCGTGGTCGGCCTCGGTGATGAGCCCCGACACCTTGCACATCACCTGCGGATGTGCAGCCAGCCTCCGTATCCGGAGTTCCCAGTCGGCCAGGTCACCACGGGCGACAGGCGGCTTTCCGGCGTGATCCAGCACCAGTGGCAGGTCCGGGATGCGTGCGGCCAGCCGGATCGCCTGGACGAATTGATGGCTGCGGATCAGGACGTCGTAGCCGAGTCCGCGGTCGTGGACCGCTCTCAACCCGCGCTCCACCGCCGGGCGCTGGAGCCACGCCGGGTCCGGCTCACCCTGGACAAGGTGGCGCAGGGCTCGCAGACGGTTCCCGCCGGGACCGGCGCGCAGTTCGTCCAGTACGTCGCCGACGGCCGGTGAAGTGAGATCGGCCCAGCCCACGACCGCTTCGATGAGGGGGTCGGAGTCGGCGAGGGCCAGCAGTTCCCTCGTCTCGGCGACGGACGGCACGCACTGGACGACGACCGCACCCTCCAGACGGCGGCCGGCGATCGTACGGGTCGCTGCCGCGCGCAGGTCGCCGACGGCGAAGGTGCGGCGGATCGGCTCGTGGCCGGGCTCGTCCAGCCAGGGCTGGGGGCGCCGGTCGAGGTCCCACACGTGGTGGTGCGCGTCGACCAGCCGCATCGGCGAGGCGTCAGACACGGGCGGTCCAGACAGGTCCGTCGGGATAGGCGTACTCCTTGAGGGACGCCTGGTGCATCTGGGCGCTCAGCCCGGGGAGCGTGGGCGCGAGATAGTGGCCTTCGGTGAGGCGGACCGGGTCGACGAAGTGCTCGTGCAGGTGGTCGACGTACTCGATGACCCGGTCCTCGGTGGTGCCGGAGACGGCGACGTAGTCGAACATCGACAGGTGCTGGACCATCTCGCACAGGCCGACGCCGCCGGCGTGCGGGCAGACCGGGACTCCGAATTTCGCGGCGAGCAGCAGGATCGCGATGTTCTCGTTGACGCCGCCGACGCGCGCCGCGTCGATCTGCACGATGTCCACCGCCTGGGCCATTAGCAGCTGCTTGAAGACGACCCGGTTGGCGATGTGCTCCCCGGTGGCGACCTTGATGGGGCTCAGGGCCTTGCGGACGGCGGCATGACCGAGGATGTCGTCCGGGGAGGTTGGTTCCTCGATCCAGTACGGGTCGTAGGGGGCCAGGGCGCGCATCCAGTCGATGGCGGGCTGGACATCCCATCTCTGGTTGGCGTCCACAGCGATACGGATCGAGTCGCCGACCGTCTCGCGGGCGGTGCGCAACCGCCGTACGTCGTCCTCCAGGCAGGCGCCGACCTTCAGCTTGATCTGGGTGAAGCCGTCCGCGACGGCCTCGCGTGCCAGACGGGAGAGCTTCTCGTCGGAGTAGCCGAGCCAGCCGGGGGTGGTGGTGTAGGCGGGGTAACCGTGCTCCAGCAGTCGGCTGATCCGCTCCTCGCGGCCCGGTTCGGCCCGGCGAAGGATCTCCAGGGCTTCCTCGGGGGTGAGGGCGTCGGACAGCCAGCGGAAGTCGACCTGCGCCACCAGCTCTTCGGGCGGCATCTCGGCCAGGAAGAGCCAGACGGGCTTGCCGGCCCGCTTCGCCGCCAGGTCCCAGGCGGCGTTGACGACCGCACCGGTCGCCATGTGGATGGCACCCTTCTCCGGTCCCAGCCAGCGCAGTTGGGGATCGTGGACCAGCGAGCGGGAGAACGCGCCGAGGTCTGCGCAGACCTCCTCGACGGACAGACCCACGACGTGCGGGGCGAGCGCGGCGATGGCAGCGGCCTGCACGTCGTTGCCGCGGCCGGTCGTGAAGGCCAGCGCGTGGCCCTCCAGTTCGTCGGTGGCGTCGGTGCGCAGCACGACGTAGGCGGCCGAGTAGTCGGGTTCGGGGTTCATCGCATCCGAACCGTCCAGGTGCTCGGACGTCGGGAAACGTACGTCCAGGACGTCCAGGGCGGTGATGCGGGTGGACGCGGGTACGGCAGAGGGCATGGCGGCGACTCCTGTGGCGGTAGAGGTGGGATGTCGAGGGGGCAGGTCGTCGAGGGCGCCTGACGAAACCGGCGGGCGACGCGTCCGGCGTCGTCCATGGGCACGGCAAGTGGGAGACCGAGCCGGAGGCCTAGGCTCCGCCGTGGCTCAGGGTCACCGGACCCAGCAGACCCGATCGAAGTTGCCCGTCGAGGACGTACGGCGTCGGAAGGGTGGAGTAGAAGTTCGCCAGGGTGTTGGCCACCTCGATCTGGATGACGTTGCGACCCCGGCGGATCAACCCGGTCACGTCGAATTCGTGAGGTGGCGAGATGGTCGTGCCGACCGGTTGGCCGTTGATCGTCAGGGAGGCGGTGGCCCGGACCTCACCCAGGGAGAGCCGCACACGGCCTTCAAGGACGCGCCGTATCGTGATCGTTCTCGTGTACCTTGCCGCTCCGGAGTAAGCCGCCAGTCCGATCCGTGACCAGTCCCCGAGGCGCGCGACGCCGTTGGCGCATCGGAAGGCCACCGGTTCGCGGAAGACCGATCCTCCCCATCGCCCGGCGTCCGGACGGACCCGCAGACGCAGTGCGCATGAGGACGAGATCGCTCTGTTCCATTCGGCGTCCACCCGCCGGGCGCCCCCGGTCGTCATGGCGGTATGGATCCGGTCGGGAGCGCCGGCCGCGGATCGGATCCTGACATCGCCGTACACCGCCACGGTGATGCCCGTCAGACCCGGAGGACTTGTCAGGACGTAGTCGGTCCAGTCGGGTCGGCGGTCCGGTTCGGGGTCGAAGCTCAGCGCGGGACGGTCGCCCGCCCACCAGTGCAGAAGCGGTGGCGCGTGGTCCGGCGACGGGGGACTGATGGGGAAGTCGGCGGACTCGATGACGAAGTACCCGCGCAGGCGCCGTTCGCCGGAGTGGACGAAGCGGGCCAGGACGCCGTTGCTGCCCGGGATGACGGAAGCCTCGGTGAGCTTCCGCGGTGACCGGTAGTCAGGAACCTCCCACGGCGGAAAGTTGGCGGGTGCCAGTGCCTGCGCCTGGTGGATCGCTTCCGCACCGTTCAGCCACAGCGAGTACTCCGCCCGGCTGCCTGCGATCACCCGCACCGGGCCGCCGCGAGGGGAGTGGACCGAGGTCCACAGATACGTCACCGATCCGGCGGGTGCGTCGTCCGGACCGCCCAAGTCGATGAATTCCAGCGGTACTTGGCCCTTGAGCCCGTGGGGCCCGGTCAGGGGATCCGCCAACAGCGGGTCCTTCTCGATCCCGAACTGTTCGGAGAACTCGTACGGCCGCCAATCGACGTCCGGCCCGAGCGCTTTCGCGACGTCCGCCGGCCCGGCGATCGGTCCTCCCGGTCCCAGGGCGCGGAGCGCCTCGGTGAGTCCGGCGCTGTCGGCGCCGGGCGGGATCGGCCCGAGCCGCCACATCCGTGGACCGTACGAGACGCGGGTCGGTTCGCGTCCGGCCGTCGGCACCGTGTCCAGCAGGTGTCCCTCCGGCCCGAGCGGGCCGCTCGGGAGCCGGAAGTCCCCGAACTCGTTGTCCGCGGTCGGGATCAGCTGGAACTGCCAGGTTCCGTCAAGATCGGCGATCGTACGGCGACGGGCCGGCTTCGGCGACGTGCCGGCGGCGGGTCGGCCGTGGGCGGCTTTCGGTCCGGTGCCGGTCGCCGCCAAGGTCTGCCGTGCGGACACCTCCGGTTCGCCGCTGTGCGAGGGTTCGGCCCGCGCATGATCACCGGCCACGAGTACGACGGCCTGGCCGGCCAGCAGGTCCACCTCGACCTCGGCCCGCTGACCGGAACAGCGCGCGTCCACGGGACGGCGGCTTCCGTCCTCGGCGTTCCAGAGTTCGACGGGGCCGCGCGCCGACAGGCTCACCGATACTGTGCGGGCCGCGTCCGAGGCGTTGACCACCAGGTAGGCGTCGAAGTCCGGTGCGCGCCGATGGGTGACCAGCACGTCGGCGTCGCCGGTACGCACAGCCCGGGTGCGGTGGCGGTCGATGGCGTCGAGGATCCCTTTGCCCAGGGTGGCACCGGCGTGGGCGAGGCGCGGGAGCAGAACCGCGAGGCCCCCGCTGGTGTGCCGGTATTCGGTTGCCAGGGTCGGCGACGGCCTTCCCCAGAGTTTCTGCACCTGACCGGCGACGGTGCCGTGGTCTCCGTGCGCCTGGATCGGTTCGGGCAGCCGGTCGTAGGCGATGACCAGGCCGCCGGCGTCGAGGAAGAGGGAGAGCGCGTGCAGGGACTCGGCGCGGATCCACCGCATGCTCGGAACGATCAGTACCTGGTAGCTTTCGCCCGCGATTCGCAGTCGGCCGTCGGAACTCGTCGCCCGCTGGAGGGAGTCGTCGTCGATCAGGTCGGCGTCGCATCCCGCCCGGACCAGTTGCCTGATGATCTCCAGGGCACACTCGGCCGCTTCGGGTGACTGTCCCGCGTCCTGGTGGCCCAGTTGGGCCAGAGGCTCGCCGGCCACCTGCGCGGGTTCGATCGCGAGGTCGGCCGCCGGGTCCAGCACGGCGACATCGCAGCCGTGGGTGCCCTGGGACAGCAGCCAGCTCAGGCGGCCGATGTGACGCCACAGGCCCGCCGCGTGACGCCAGTAGGGCTGCCGGAAGTGGAAGTCCGGAGACGCCCACTCCCACCATCCGCCGCGGGTCGAGTGGTAAAGGCCGTGCAGGCTCACACTGGTCGCCCCGTAGGCGAACCCTTCGTTCACGCCGGCCAGGACCTGTTCCGGGGTGACGCCCCAACCGCTGCTGTGGAAAGCCTCGTTCCATACCCGCGGCCGTTCGTAGAGGTGAGCCAGCGAGCTGTTCACCTTGAAACTCTCCAGGCGGCGGGGTTCTTGGAGTTTCGGATCCTCGTTTCCCGGAGCGTCGTACCAGCGCATGGTGCGGGAGTAGTCGCCGTACACACTGCGCCCGATCCGTGGATCACCGCGGCCGAGCTGATCCATGGCCAGCATCGTGCCGTGGGCCCGGTGCCACTCGTACACCGGCTTGAAGTAGCTCTCCTCCAGAAGAGCCACGACCACATCGCTGTAGTCGAGCCGTAGCTTCTGGGTGTCGGGGCCGATGTCCCGCCAGAGCCCGGCCAGCAGCGGCATCAGGTCGTATCCCGTCCGGCGGCGGAATTCCTCCGGCACTCGGGCCGACCACATGGGCATCCTGATGCCCAGGTCGAGTTCGTCCTGGAAGAAGACGGTGAAGGTCGTGCCCAGCCGGTCTCCCAGCCGGTCGGCGAACGGCTGGTAGAGCCGACGTATCACAGCCTGACCGGAATCCGGGTGCAGGACGTCGAAGGAGAGCGGCTCTCCGTACAGGCTGGCGGGTTCGACCGTCACTACGACGATCTCCCAGCCGGTGCCCGGCGCGGCCCAGGTGAGTGTCCTGGAGTTGCCCGCCTCGGCGGTCAGATCGACGCATTCGCCGGAGGGACCGAGGGCCACGACCTGCAGTGCGTCGGTCGGCACAGTGACCGTCACCGGGCCGGGATGCCCTACCGCTGTCACTTCGGCCCGGAGACTGCCGGCACCGGTACCTGGAGTGTCGGCGCCGGCCGAACGCAGGATGTCGTTCAGGAGGATGTAGTCCTGCAGGCCGACGCTGAGTTCCCGGCGGGCGCACTCCTCGACGAACCAGGTGAAGAGGTCCCACCAGTCCGAGGTCAGGGGTTGCGGGTCGTCTGCGTCGAGTGTGCTGTCGGCGCGGTGGCTGTACCCGACGACGGTACCGGCGACACCGGATCCGGCGAGCTGGTCCAGTTGCCAGGTGAGCCGGTCCCGGTCGACGGGGCCGCCGGACCACCAGAAGAAGGGCATCGGGCCCCAGCCCGGCCCCGGATCCAGGAACCGCGTGTGCAGCGGTATCGGACCCGATGGTTCTGCCTCAGTCATTCGTGCGGTCCTTCTCGATGGAGCGCGGGCTCCATGAATGATGTCTATGTGGACGATTTGAGGGCATGCTGATTCCGCTCTCCGTATCGATTTCGGTTCTGCGGCGAACTCAGCCCTTGGTGGCACCTGAGGCGAGGCCGGAAACGAAGCGCTTCTGCAGCGCCAGGAAGAGGATCAGCAGCGGCAGGCTGGCCACGAACATGAAGGCGAAAGTCGTTCCGAAATCTGAATTGAACTGCCCGAGTGACCGATAGATTCCGGTCATGATCGTGGTTCCCGTTTCCGGGCCGAGCAGGATCAGGGGATTCACGAAATCGTTCCAGACCCAGACGCTCACGAAGATCGCGACCGATGCCATGGCGGGATGCATCAGGGGAAAGATGATCCGGGTGAAGACACGCACCGGCCCGGCGCCGTCGAGAGCGGCAGCTTCGTCCAGTTCCCGCGGAATCTCCCGAACGAAGCGCGAGAAGACGAGAACGGCGAATGGAATGTAGTACCCGACATTGAAGATGACGAGCCCGGCGTAGGTGTTCAGCAGATGCAGGGGTTTCAGCACCTGGGTCACCGGAATGAGGATGACCTGGAACGGAACGGCGAGGCCCAGGAGCAGGGTCATGGTCATCAGCCGCTGGATCGGTCCTTGGTGGCGCCCCAGGTAATAGCCCAGCATGGAGCCGAGCAGCACCACGCCGGCCATGCTGACGGCGGTGATGACCAGTGTTCGGACCAGGGTGCCGACCAGGTCGTCGTCCGGGGAGTCGAAGACCGAGATCAGGTTGCCGAGCGTGAAAGGGCCCGGCAGACCCATCGGGTCCGACGTGATCTGGGAGTTCTTCTTGAAGACGTTGACGATGGCCAGGTAGAGGGGGAGTGAGTACGCCGCCGTCACGAGAATCGCCACCGCATAGCGACGGACGCCGGTGCGGGTGCTGGTGACCAAGGCTCTTTTCGACGTCATCGGTCAGCCTTTCGGGTAAGAGCGATCCCGGAGACCGACAGGAGCGCGATGGTCGCCAGGATGACCATGGCGATGGCCGCCGCATAGCCGGACCGGTTTTCGTTGAACCCGATCCGCAGCACTTGTAGGGCACCCGTTTCGGTAGCGCCGTTGGGGCCACCGCCGGTGAGGATCAGGGATGTCTCGTAACTCTTGGCGCCATTGATGAGCATGATGGTCGAGTTCACCGCGAGAGCGGGCCTCAGCAGCGGCCAGACGACGTGGCGAAACCTCCGGATCGACCCGGCTCCGTCCACCTCGGCCGCTTCCAGGAGTTCCACGGGAATTCCCTGTAGTGCCGCCATGTAGATAGTGGTCGCGAATCCGATCATGGGCCAGACCGAAACGATCAGCACGCTCAGCTGTGCGCCTCGTGTCGTTCCCAGCCAGCTGTGCTGCAGCGATGTGAGGTGCAGGCTGTGCAGGAGCGAGTTGAGGATGCCCGCGTCCGTGAGGATGGACGACCAGAGGAAGGCGATGACGACGCCGCTGAGGATGACCGGGATGAACGTGACCGTACGAAGGGCGTGGAAAGTCCGTGACGGGCGGTTGAGCACCACGGCCAGTGCTACGCCGCCGGCGTTGGAGATCACGATCAGGAACGCCGTGATGGTCAGTGTGAAGCCGTAGGCGTGCCAGAACGTGGAATCCGAGAAGAGCTCACGGTAGTTGTCCAGCCCGATGAAACGGCCGCTGGAGCTGAGGAGGTTGTAGTCCTCCAGGGAGTAGAAAACGCACAGCGCGAGCGGTATCAGCACCGCGAACGTATAAAGAAGGAAGGGGGGTGCGCCCAGCACGGCGAACGTGCCGATCGCCCTGCCGGATCCACCGGTCCGGCGTCTGCGGGCCCGTGCACGCGGAGCGCCGTCAGCCGCACTCCGCACCGACTTGTCGTCCTTCATCGGGAGGTTCTCTCTCGTCCGCGGCGGGGAATCCCGCTGTTTTCTCGCCACCGAGGTGGTTCGTTCTCCTGCCAAGGGTCCCTCCCGGGTCGGGTGGTTCACGTTCGATCGGGCGGTGGGCAGGCGCCGGTCCGCGGGGCGCGATCACGATCGATACGTGCCCCGCAGCCGGCCCGGCTCCTGGCCGGTTCAGTCGAACAGGGTTGCTTACTTGTCGAGGCTGTCCCAGGACTTGTCGAGACTGGCGGTGAACGTCTTGGCGGAATCGCCACCGATCAGGCCCTGCATGGCCTTGCCGAAGGCGTCGCTGAATCCCGGAGGAGGCGAGTCGTCGCCCACCTCGTTCAGGAAACCGACGACGTGCTTGTACGAGGTGTCGTTGAGCAGCGCCAGTGAGGACAAGGTCGCGTCACTGGTGCCCGCCAGCGGTTTGATCCCCGAGACGATCGGCAGGACACCGTCCGACTTCATGTCGTTCGCCTGCCAGGACGGATTCGTGATCAGCGAGACGGCCGCCTTCTTGGCCTCGGCCGGGTGCGCGGTCTTCGCCGAGACGTAGACGGCGGCACCGATCGAGACCGGGAGGACCTTGCTGCCGTCGGCCGTCGGGAACGGGAACACGCCCACCTTGAAGGACGTCTTCGTCGCCGTCGCCCACGAGCCCATGGGCCACATGGCGGCCTTGCCGGCCTTCCACTGCGTGGTCGCCTGGGCGTAGTTGATGCTGAGCGCGTCTTTGTTGATCAAGCCCTTGTCGCGCAGTTCGACGAACTTGTCGACCGCGCCGAGGAAGTCGGCGTCAGAGAACTTGACCTTGCCTGCTTTGCGCTGGGCCAGCCAGTCGGGCGTCTTGCCGTAGACGTCGGCGCTCACGATTCCCTGGAGGAGGTACCCCGCGGACCAGAGATCCGAGCCGCTCTGGACCAGGAACGGAGTGATGCCCGCCGCCTTGAGCTTGACCGCGTCGGTGAGCAGCTCGTCGAAGGTGGTCGGGGGCTTGAGGCCGGCCTTGGCGAACGCCTCGGTGTTGTAGTGCAGCGCTGGGACCAGGAACGATCCGTTCCAGAGGTTGTAGGTCTTCCCGCCGATGGTGCCGTACCCGGACGGGACGTTCATCCCCTTCAGGTCGGCGGCGTCGAAGGAGAGCAGGGCTCCCGCCTTCACGAACTCGGACCCGGGAGCGTCCCACAGGATGTCCGGGAGCTGTCCGGTGGCCAGCAGTTGCTTGGCGTACGCCTGCCGGTCGAGGTTGGGCGTGTACAGCAGCTTGATGCCGATGTCCGGGTACTTCTTGGTGACGTTGGCGGCGGCGCCTTCCCACAGGGACTTCGTAACGTTGGGGCTGGTGAAGGTCAGGAACTTCAGTTCCGCCTTCCCGTCGCCGCTACTACCGGACGACCCCGATCCGCAGGCAGTGAGCAGCGTCGCGGATATGGCTAGCGCGGCTGTGAGAACCGTCGCTCGGCGAGACTTCACGGGCGTTCCTTTCAACTGGCGCCGGAACGGTCGCGGGTTGGTTGATTTCTCCCGATCCGGTCTACCTTGAGGCACTCGTCCCTCGACTGCATTGCGAGGACTGTAGCCGCCGATTGAGTCGTTTCACGTAGTCTTAACGCTAACCAGAAGTTGGACGATATTGACATCGGGGAGTAGTGGAGCCGTGGAAACACTTCCTCCGGAGCACGTGCTGCCGAGGCTCTCGACACCGATCGTTTCCCGCCAGGTGGTGCACGAACAGGACCTGCCGGCTCACGCCCACAGCTTCATGGAGGTGGCGATCGTCCGTGAGGGAACCGCCACGCATGTGTCCGCGACGGGCCCCCAGCCGATCGAGAGAGGGGCACTGGTCCTGCTCCGGCCGGGCGAGTGGCACGGGTACGAGGACTGCGACAACCTGGTGATCCACGATGTCTACATCGGACTGGACCTGTTCGCCCGCGAGTTGGCCTGGGTCGCTGAGGACCCGACCCTGGGGATCCTGCTCAAGCCTCCCCACCCCGGTCGGACCGCCCTGGTGAGCGGGCAGGTCAGACTCGGCACCGACGCTCTTGAGCGAATCGAGGCGTGGTGCGGGGTGCTGGCCGCCGCCGACCGGGACGCGGTCCAGGACCGGGCCATCAGGATCGGCCACGCCGTACTGATCCTGGGTGAGGCGGCGGCAGCGGTGGCTCCGGGGGCGAACGGAGGCTACCTGCCGGCGACCATCCACCGGTCCGTGCTGCGTGCGGTGCGGCTGATGGGGGACGAGTTGGCGGCCCCTTGGACACTGGAGTCCCTTGCCGGGGAGGTCAACCTCGCGCCCGCCTATCTCGTACGGCTCTTCAGCAAGCATCTGGGCATACCTCCGATTGCCTACCTCAACCGGATCCGGGCGGAGAGAGCCGGTGTGCTTCTGATCGAGACGGATCTTCCGGTCGCCACGATCGGAG
Source organism: Streptomyces sp. NPDC101776 (assembly GCF_044766845.1). NCBI lineage: Bacteria > Bacillati > Actinomycetota > Actinomycetes > Kitasatosporales > Streptomycetaceae > Streptomyces > Streptomyces sp. NPDC101776. The sequence goes on from NZ_JBIWMV010000001.1 coordinate 18,522, forward strand.
CCCAGGTTGGCTGGACGGATCCCACCTACGTCAGCCGTCGTTTCAAAGCGTGCTTCGCCATGGCCCCCGCCCAGTACCGCGCGGCATTCCGCGCCAAGTTGGAGCGGCTCTGAATTCCCGCGTGTGATCACGCCGGGCAGGCCTCGCGTCCAGCGGGCCGGGAGTGACGCGGGGACGGGTGAGGTTCGCGACGCCGCCCCGATCGCCACCAGCGCGAACAGCCGAAATGACCCACCGGAGAATTGGACGCGCTTGTCTCCAAGGACCGAGACGGCGAGGTCAAGAATTTCCAACTGAATGTCAGCGATTGGTTAACCACTCGCTATTAGCCGGACCCACGATGGTGATCAAAAATTTACGGCACCCCGCACAAGGAGTACTCCATGTGGGCTACGGCCTGGTCCCATCGACGTTTGAAACTGATCGTTGTCGCCGCGCTGTCGGCATCGACACTCGTTGTTCCCGTCCTCACGGCGAACCCGGCGGATGCCGCGACCGTCGACTGGAACGCCCTGCAGACGGTTCTCACCAGGGCGACCTCGACGACGACCAGCGCGCCCACGGCGACTCCGAGCGACAATGTGCCCGACGGTCCGCTGATGGGTAACGGACACCTGACAGCGGTCGTCGGCGGCAGTGCGGCGGCGCAGACGTACTACGTCTCGTCCACCGACTTCTGGTCGGACAAGGTGCCGAGAATCATCGGCGGGGTCACGGTGTCCATCCCGTCCCTGGCGTCGGTGACGGCCTACAAGCAGGAGCAGGACATTCGCAACGCGGAGGTCCGCTCGACGTTCACCACCTCCACCGCGCAGGTCGTCGAACGGTCGTGGGTGTCGGCCAATGAGGACACCATGGTCCTGAGCCTCACCAACTCCTCCTCTGCGACCGCCAGTCCGGCCATCACCGTGTCGACCTACGCCGGATCGACGGTGTCGCTCCCCACGACCGCGGGACTGACCTCGGGCAACACGATGTGGGCGACGCGCAGTTCGAACGGTTCGACGTGGCTTGCCAACGCCGCGCTCGCGAGCAGGGTGCTGGACGGCTCCTCGGTGACGTACAGCACCGACAGCAGCACGAAGGCGTCCGCGGCCTTCACCCTCGCTCCCGGACAGACGGTCCACATCGTCACGGCGCTCGGTGACAGCGCCGGAAACGTCAGCGGTTCGCCCTGGCCCGCGCCGGCGTCGATGAGCACCGAACTCGCCGCGGCCCAGACCCGCGCAGGTCAGCTGAACGTCACTTCGGGGAACTCCAACTCGGTGCTCGACGCCGACGCCCTGCACACGGCCCACCTGGCGTGGTGGAAGAACTTCTGGATGACCGGCGCCACCATCGACCTCGGCGGCGGGGCGATCGAACGCTACTGGTACACCTCGCTCTACGCGATGGCGGCAAGCAACCGCACCGGCAGGTCAGCACCCGGTATGCCGAACTTCCTCACCGACGACACACCGGTCTGGGGCGGCAACTGGACCAACGACTACAACTTCGAGATGCCCTACCAGGGGCTCTACGCGGCGAACCACATCGAGCTCACGGACCCGTACGAGCGGGGCGTGCTCGACTGCCTGCCACAGTCCAAGACCATCGCGACGGCAGCCGGCTCCCAGGGTGCGATCTACGGAAACAACATGATGACGGGAGGCCAGGGCTGCGACTTCGTCACCGACGGCATGAAGGGCAACGCCGCCTGGCTGGCCACGAACTTCGTGAACCACTGGAACTACACGCACGACACCGCGTGGGCCGCCAGCACGGGCTACCCGTTCCTCATCGAGGTCGCCAACTTCTGGGACCACGACCTGAGCAAAGACTCCAGCGGCGTCTACAACATCACCAACAGCGCCCAGAACGAGTGGAGCAGCTACGTCCTCAACCCGATCGGGGACATGTCCTGGCTGCACTACATGTACCCGGCCCTGGTCCAGATGAGTACGGCGCTCGGCGTCGACTCCTCGCGGCGCGCGCTCTGGCAGGACATCAACACCAACCTGGCGCCCTACCCGACCTTCACGAACATCGGGCACACGGACTTCAAGGCCACGCAGGACGCACCCGGCTTCTACGGCGGCGACGCCAACCCGGTCAACGCGGTGAATCCGGGCAACAACATCGACCTGGGTTCCTCGGCCGCGCTGGTCACCACGGCGCAGAACACCGTCGAGGATCTCAACGTCTGGTGCCAGGGCAACTCCTTCGCCTGGATCTTCCCGGCAGCCGCCCGGGTCGGACTGCCCGAGACGTACAAGAAGTTCAGCAGCTACCTCGGCGGAGGGTGCGGTTCCAGCCAAGTCGGACTGCGCGGAAACTCCACGGTCGCCCAGTGGGGCGGCGGGGCCGAGACCTTCGGCGGCATGGAGACGGTGAACAGCATGCTACTCACCAGCGCCACGAACTCGATCCGGCTCTTCCCCGACTGGCCGCACGGCAAGAACGCCTCCTTCACCAACATGCTCGCGTCGGGCGGCTTCAGCGTCACGAGCAGCCTTGCCTCGGGTGTCGTCGGAACCACCAGCCTGACGAGCAACACCGGCGCGGACGCGCATGTGGCGAGCCCGTGGGCAGCGGGGACCATCTCGGTAACCGACACCACCACCGGCTCCACCGTGTCGACGACCACCGGAACACGCAATGTCGTGTCGTTCGCGACGACCGCGGGCCACACCTACCAGTTGACCGGTACCGGCAGCCACGACTACACCCGGCTCAACCTGTCGGGCATGGGAACGGCGTCGGCGAGTTCGACCCACACCGGGGACGGATGGAGTGTCCCGAGCCTGAACGACGGTGTCGAGGCCAGCACGAGCGCGTCGGCGGGCTGGTCCAGCGGTGACTCGGGTACGAGCAGCAACCACACCGAGTGGGCCCAGATCGACCTGGGATCCAGCCAGTTGATCGGCGCGGTCGACCTGTATCCACGAAGCGACTCGGGCAACGTCGGACAAGGTTTCCCGGTCGACTTCACCATCGCGGTCTCCAACGACGCGAGCACCTGGACGACGGTGGTCACCAAGACCGGCTACGCGCTGCCGTCGGGGGTGCAGAGCTTCCCCTTCACCACCAAGTCCGCACGCTACGTCAGGGTCACCGGCACCAGCCTGCGCGCCAACGCCTCCGACGGAGGCCAATACCGCATGCAACTCGCGGAGATGAAGATCTTCGGACCCACGGACCTCGCGCTCGACGCCACCCCGACCGCGAGTTCCAGTCACGAGGGCGACAGTTGGTCCGTCGCGAACGTCAATGACAAGGGCCTGGCGACCGGATGGTCGAGCGGCGACTCCGGTGTGGCCAGCAGTCACACCGAGTGGGTACAGCTCGACGAGGGTGCGGCGACCACGATCTCCGAGGTCGATCTGTACCCGAGGCTGGACACCGGGAATGGGGGAGCCGGTTTCCCGGTGAACTTCACCATCGCCGTGTCCAACGACGCCTCGACGTGGACGACGGTGTCCACGCAGACCGGGTATGCCCAGCCGACGGTCGTCCAGCCCTTCACCTTCACGGCGACTTCGGCGAGATACGTCCGGATCACCGGCACGACCCTCCGGGCGAACGCGAACGACTCCGGCAACTACCGCATGCAGTTCGCCGAAGTAGCGCTGAGATGACCGCCTGAATCCTGTCGGCGACGAGGATCCCTCGTAGCGGTCGGCCAACTCGACGCAACAGGCGTCGAGTTGGCCGGCTCCAGGGTGCCCGGCGAACAGTCACTGGGCACCCCTTGCCGACGATCTCGTCGATCAAGGAACCGGAGCCACGGCCTCCCCGCCGCCCGTTGTCGATTCCCACCTCCCCGCCCGACTTGAGTGGAGCGATCTGTCATGACCCGTACCCCCGCCACCGCCCGCAAGCCGAAGATCGGCCTTGTCGCGGGAGGACTCGGCGCCTACTGGCCGCAGTTCCCCGATCTCCTCCCGCAGTTGCAACGCTCGGCGGCCCGCGTCACGGAGCGGATGCGGGAATTCGACGCCGAGGTCGTCGACGTCGGTTTCATCTCCGACGCTCAGGAAGGCGCCGCCGCGGCCGAGAGACTGCGCGCCGCCGACTGCGACCTCATCGTCGGTTTCCTCACCACCTACATGACCGCCACCATGCTGGTCCCGATCGCCCAGCGGTCCGGCGCACCCGTACTGCTGATCAACCTCCAACCCACGGAGGCGATGGATCACGCGGCCTTCGACACCGGCCAGTGGCTCGCCTACTGCGGCGCCTGCCCGCTCCCTGAGATGGCGAACGCCTTCGAGCGCGGAGGCATCCCCTTCCGCTCGGTCTCGGGCCACCTGGAGGACGAGCGCGCATGGTCACGCATCGGCCGCTGGATTCGCGCCGCCGGTGTCCGCTCGGTGCTGCGTCACGGTCGTCACGGACTCATGGGCCACCTCTACCCAGGGATGTACGACGTCTCCACCGACCTCACCATGGTCACCGGTAACCTCGGCGGCCACGTCGAGGTCCTGGAATTCGACGACCTGCGCGTACGGGTCGAGAAGGTCACCGACACCGAGGTCAGCGACAAGCTCGCCGACACTCTCAAGACCTTCGAACTCGCCGACACCGTCGTCCAGGACGACCTCAGATGGGCCGCCAAGGTGTCCGTCGGACTCGACCGACTCGTCAGCGACTACGACCTCGACTCGCTCGCCTACTACCACCGGGGCCTCGACGGCGAGACCCATGAAAGGCTCGGCGCCGGCATGATCCTCGGCGCCTCGCTGCTCACCGCCCGGGGCATCCCCGCGGCCGGCGAGTACGAGTTGCGCACCTCGCTTGCCATGCTCATCACCGACCGCCTCGGCGCCGGCGGCTCGTTCACCGAGCTTCAGGCGCTCAACTTCCGTGACGGCGTAGTAGAGATGGGCCACGACGGTCCTGCCCACCTCGGCATCAGCGAACGTCGCCCGCTGCTGCGCGGCCTCGGGGTCTATCACGGCAAGCGCGGCTGGGGCGTGTCCGTCGAATTCGACGTGAGACACGGCCCGGTCACGGTGGTCGGCCTCGGCCAGACCCGCGACGGTCGGTACAAGCTGATCGCCTCCCAGGGCGAGGTCGTCAACGGGCCGCTCCTGAAGATCGGCAACACCACGTCCCGCGTCGACTTCCGCGCCGACCCGGGGGAGTGGACCGACGCCTGGAGCGCCAGCGGCGTCGCCCACCACTGGGCGCTCGCCACCGGCCACATCATTCCCGAACTGCGATCGGTCGCCGAGCTCACGGGTCTGGAGCTGATCGAGGTAGGAGAGGTCGGCGACCGCGTGGCTGCCTGGTGCAGTTGTGCAGCCACGAGACACAGGGGCGGTCGGGCTTCGTAGGATTGCCGGCCGCACAGGATGGCGTGGACGACGTCGATCCTGCGATCTGCCCCGCCGGTGGCCGGTGGATCCGGCGGGCATCCGCGCCGCAGGTTCGGTCCTCGTGCGCGGAGCCCTGAGCAGTGTCGCGTCACATCAAGGCGTGAGGGTTTCATTGGATGAATGAGGCTTGCCGTATGTGCGACCTCGGCCTCCAACTCGCTTTCTGCACAGGCGATTCTGGCTCTTCCTGTGTGAACCTGTGAGTTCGAACGAAGCCGTGACGGGCTCTTTCATGGGATGGCTACTGGTGGGTACAGTGCCGACCGGCATACCTCCGCACTTGCCAGGAGTATGTCGCCCCCTCCCCTTTCCGCTCCCCGTGAACGCCTCAGTCTGCGGAGTGTGTTCACCATGCCCAAAAGGAATTCGATGCGAAGACTGTTCTCCGGTCTGGCGACCGGAGCCCTCATGCTCACCGGCCTGGCCGGGGTGACCATCGCCGCGGCGGGCCCCGCCGCCGCGGCCGACTCCGGCAGCTTCAGCGTGCTGGCGTACAACGTCGCGGGTCTCCCCGAGTCGCTGTCGAGCGCCGACACCCCGCGCGACACCAGCACGACGGAAATCGGTCGGCGCATCGCCTCCTACGACATCGTGAACGTGCAGGAGGACTTCAACTACCACGCCTACCTGTACTCGACCGACACCCACCCCTATCGCACCGCGACCAGCGGCGGCGCGGGCATCGGCAGCGGGCTCAACACCGTCTCCAACTACGCCTGGGACGGCGACGACTTCGAGCGCGTCCACTGGAACTCCTGCCAGTTGGACTCAGGTGACTGCCTGACCCCCAAGGGCTTCACGTTCATGCGCGAGCGCCTCTCCGAGGGCGTCTACGTCGACTTCTACAACCTGCACACCAACGCCGGTACCAACGACGGCGACGAGGCCTCCCGAGCCGACAACCTCAGTCAGTTGACCTCGTTCATCCAGTCCCACTCCGCGGGCAACGCGGTCGTCGTCATGGGCGACACCAACACCCGCTACACCCGATTCGCCGACACCATCGCGGAGTTCGGCGCGGCCAACGGACTCACCGACGCCTGGGTGCAGTTGGAGCACGGCGGCGTCGCCCCTGCCAAGGGCACTGACCCGCTGCTCTGCGACGAGTCCGCCGTGACCAACACCTGCGAGGTCGTCGACAAGATCCTCTACCGCAGCAGCAAGTTCGTCACTCTCAACGCGACGTCCTACAACAACGAACACGCCAAGTTCCTGAACTCCGACGGGCTCATGCTGTCCGACCACGACCCGATCACGGCCGGGTTCACCTGGAAGACCAACCCCGCTTACCAGTTCAGCGAGCAGTTCGGCGGCCCGCACGGCGACTACTTCGACGACGTCGACAGCGTGCCGTGGGGTGCCCAGGCGACCGCGATCTCGATCCGCACCGGCGCCCGTGTCGACCAGGTCGGTGTCACACTGAGCAACGGCACGACACTCAAGCACGGCGGGACAGGCGGCGACGCCGCGTCACTGACCCTGGGCAGCACCGAGTACGTGACGAGCGCGTTCCTGTGCCGGGCCGAGCACGACGGACATACCCGCGTGTTCTACGTCAAGTTCACCACCAGCCTCGGCCGGACGCTGGCCGGCGGGGCCACCACGTCCGACTGCGTCACACGTACCGCGCCGTCGGGCTGGCAGATCTCCGGCTTCCACGGCCGCACCGGCGACGAGGTCGACAAGATCGGCTTCATCTACACCCCCAACGACTTCACGCTGGTCAACCGGGCGACCGGCAAGTGCCTGGATGTGAACGGCTGGTCGAGCGACAACGGAGCGAACGTCCAGCAGTGGACCTGCACCGGCGGCACGAACCAGCGCTGGCGGGTCGAGGCATTGGGCGACGGCACCAGCCGGATCATCAACACCAACAGCGACAAGGCCCTCGACGTGTCCAACTGCGGCACCTCGGACGGCACGGACATCCAGCAGTGGGCCTGGCTGGACAACGCCTGCCAGCGCTGGACCCTCACTGATACCGACAGCGGATGGACGCGCCTACAGAACCCCAACAGCGGCAAGGTTGCCGACGTGGCCAACTGCGCGAGCACCGACGGCACCGACGTACGGCTGTGGACCTGGCTGAACAACTACTGCCAGCAATGGCGACTACAGCCCTGACCATGTGCCGGCGCACAGGGCGCCACAGTCCGTGAGACCGGCCACGTCGATCGGACGTCGTCGCAGGCCCGACGCCGAGATGGTCGGATCACACCAGTGAATGTCGAACGGCCGGTGGAGCACGAGCCGATGAGGCGGACGGTCGGCGTGCAGTGGCAACGGCTCCTCGTTACCTGGTGGTGTGGGCGCAGGATGCGGGTGTCCGCAGAGGACGTGAAGGTCTTGCGCGGTGTGTGCCGAAAATCGGTGGCGTCGTGGCCCGTGCCTCTCCTAAGATCGGTCTCGTTCGAGCGGCGCCCCCGAGGTGTCGTTGGCGACTCTGCTTGTGCTGTGGGAGGTGTGACCGATGGCTGTCGTTGAGATGGGCGCTGCCCGCATCCGGAAGTTCATTAAGTCCACCCCTGTGGCCACCGGCTGACCTCTCTTCTTCTCCCGCGTCTGTGTGCGCGGTGCCGGGGCCACCCTTGTGAAGGGTCACCCCTTGTCTTTCTCTTCGCTCCCGGGTTCGTCCTCGTCGCTCTCCTCCATGCATCCGTTGCAGCCGTACGGCTGGGATGCGGAGTGGGAAGCCGAGTTCGCCCCGTTCGCCGGGCAGGGGCTCCTGCCCGGCCGTGTCGTACGGGTCGACCGTGGCCTGTGCGACGTCGTCACTCCGGCCGGCACCGTCCGCGCCGACACCGAGTTCGTCGTCCCCCGTGACCCGATGAAGGTCGTATGCACGGGCGACTGGGTCGCCATCGACCCTGAAGGCAGTAACCCGCGCTACGTGCGGACGCTCCTGCCCCGCCGTACCGCCTTCGTGCGCTCGACCTCGTCGAAGCGTTCCGAGGGCCAGGTGCTGGCTACTAACATCGATCACGTCGTCATCTGTGTGTCGCTCGCGGCCGAGCTGGACCTCGGGCGGATCGAGCGGTTCCTGGCCTTGGCCATGTCCTGCTCCACTGGCGAGGCACTGCTGCATAACGCGGCGGACTCCTGGGAGTCCGGCGCCCAGCCCGTCGTCGTGCTGACCAAGGCCGACCTCGTGCCGGACGCGACGACGTTGTCGTATCTCGTCGACGACGTGGAGGCGACGGCGCCGGGCGTGCCGGTGCTGACCGTCAGTGCCGCAGCCGGGGACGGGATCGATGTCCTCGCCGCGGTGGCCGCCGGGGGTACGTCCGTGCTGCTCGGGCAGTCCGGTGCGGGCAAGTCGACGCTCGCGAACGCGCTGACCGGCGAGGACCTGATGGACGTCCAGGCGACGCGTGACGTCGACGGCAAGGGCCGTCATACGACCACCACGCGCAACCTGCTCGCCCTGCCCGGCGGCGGGGTGCTGATCGACACACCGGGGCTGCGCGGGGTCGGGCTGTGGGACGCGCAGACCGGGGTCGGGCAGGTGTTCGCCGAGATCGAGGAACTGGCGGGGCGGTGCCGCTTCCACGACTGCGGCCATGTCGCCGAACCGGGGTGCGCGGTGCTCGCCGCCGTCGAGAGCGGTGAACTGTCCGAGCGTCGGCTCGACAGTTACCGCAAGCTCATGCGCGAGAACCAGTGGATCGTCGCCAAGACCGACGCCCGGGCCCGGGCCGAACTGCGCCGCGACTGGAAGCGGAAGGGCGCGGAGGGCAAGGCCGCCATGGAGGCCAAGCGGGGGCGCCGGGTGTAGCGGCCCGGCTCGGCGGCACGTCAACGCCGCGTCCGATTTCCGCCAGCCCCACCCCCGGGGATGGCGGAGACTGGATCGCGTGATGGACGAAGACACCAGGTACGAAGCCGTACGGAGCCGGGACGCCCGGTTCGACGGTGAGTTCTTCTTCGGGGTGACCACGACCGGGATCTACTGCCGGCCCAGTTGCCCCGCCGTGACGCCGAAGCGGCGCAATGTGCGGTTCTACGCGACGGCCGCCGCCGCGCAGGGTTCCGGGTTCCGGGCCTGCCGGCGGTGCCGTCCGGACGCCGTGCCGGGGTCGGCCGAGTGGAACGTGCGGGCCGACGTGGTGGGCCGCGCCATGCGGCTGATCGGCGACGGCGTGGTGGACCGCGAGGGTGTCGCCGGGCTCGCCGTGCGGCTGGGATACAGCGCACGGCAGGTCCAGCGGCAGCTCACCGCCGAACTCGGCGCAGGCCCCGTCGCCCTCGCCCGGGCCCAACGGGCGCACACCGCCCGCGTGCTCGTACAGACCACCGATCTGCCGATCACGGAGATCGTCTTCGCGGCCGGTTTCGCCAGCGTCCGCCAGTTCAACGACACGATCCGTGCCGTGTACGCGTCGACCCCGAGCGAGTTGCGCACCAACGCACCCAAGGCACCGGGCGCGTCCAAGGCAGCGACGAAGGCGACCGGACCGGCCGGCGGAATCCCGCTGCGGCTCGCCTGCCGGGGCCCCTACCGCTCCACCGCCGTCTTCGACCTGCTGGCACACGAAGCCGTCCCCGGCATCGAGGAGATCACCGGCACCCCCGGCCGCCGCACCTACCGCCGCACCCTCCGCCTCCCCTACGGCACCGGAATCGCCGCCGTCGACGAACGACCCGGCGCCCTCAGAGCCGCGTCCCCCGCCCATCCCGGCGGCTGGCTCGACGCCCGGCTGCATCTCACCGACCACCGCGACCTGACCACCGCCGTCCAGCGGCTGCGCCGGCTCTTCGACCTCGACGCCGACCCGTACGCCGTCGACGAACGGCTCGGCGACGATCCCCGGCTCGCCCCACTCGTCGCCGCCCGACCCGGCCTGCGCTCACCGGGCACCGCCGATCCCGAGGAACTCGCCGTACGGGCGCTGGTCGGGCGGGCGGCGGCCGAGCGGCTGGTGCGGCGGTACGGCAAGGCGCTCGACGTCCCGTCCGGCGGCCTCACCCATCTCTTCCCCGAGCCGTCCGCGCTGCTGGAGGCGGCCGCGCCCGGCGACCCCCTGACCGCCCTCGCCACCGCCCTGGCCGACGGCACCCTACGACTCGACGCCGGCGCCGACCGGGACGACGCGCAGCAGGCCCTGCTCGCGCTGCCCGGCATGGACGCCGCCATCGTCGCCGTCATCCGCACCCGCGCCCTCGGCGACCCCGATGTGGCGCCGCCCGGCGTCGACATTCCGGAAGCCTGGCGCCCCTGGCGTTCCTATGCCGCACAACACCTGTACACCGCAGGGGAGTTGGAGTCCCGATGAGCACACCGATGACCACACCGATCACCACGCCGATGACCGCTCCGAACACCACCCGTTGGACGAGTTTCGAGAGCCCCCTGGGGCAACTCCTCCTCACCGCCGACGAGTCCGGCGCCCTCACCTCCCTCTCCGTCCCTGGGCAGAAGGGCGGCCGTACCGTCCAGCCGGAGTGGCGGCGGGACCCCGGCCCCTTCCGCGCCGCCGGTGACCAACTCGCCGCCTACTTCGCCGGTGAACTCAAGGAATTCCACCTGGAGTTCCACACCTCCGGCACCGACTTCCGCGAGCGTGTGTGGACCGCCCTCGACTCCGTCCCGTACGGCGCGACGACGACGTACGGCGAGATCGCCGCGCGGATCGGCGCGTCCCGGGCCGCAGTTCGAGCCGTGGGCGGGGCGATCGGCGCCAATCCGTTGCTGGTCGTCCGCGCCTGCCACCGTGTGATCGGCGCGGACGGATCACTCACCGGCTATGCGGGCGGCCTCGACCGCAAGGTCCAACTCCTCACCCTGGAGGACGTGTTGGAATCCTCGGACTAGTCGGCCTCCAGGCCCCAACTGTGGATCCGGCGCGGATGGATGCGAATCACTTCCTTGCTCATGTGTGGCCCCAACTCGTGCGGGCCGACGAGGAGTTCGGCCTCGCCGCGGATGTCGATACCCCGTACCTTCCAGGGACTGACGCTGACGATGTCGTCCACGACCAGGGCGACCTTCGGGTTCTTCCGCAGATTGCGCCACTTCTTGGTCGTACCCATCGCGTAGCCGCCGACCAGGATCGTCCCGTCGGGCTGCGGGAAGAAGCCGACGGGGTTCGCCTGCGGTTGGCCCTGCGGGTCGACGGTGGCGAGGCGTCCCAGCCGCTGCGAGGTGAGGTACGCGCGTTCGGCCGCGGTGAATTCGGTCATGACCGCAGCCAAACACGCCTGCCCGCCCCGCGCATCGGCCTGCGGTCCCGGGCCTTGCGCCCCAAGCCGGGCACGGGCCGCACATAGGCCCGGACATAGGCCGGACAGGGGACGCACAGCCCTTCCCCGGTGATGCTCCGCCGTCGGCCCGTTCCCGCGTGGCACGGTCGCCTCCTCGTGGTCGGTGGGGAGAGGTGGAGCGTTCATGGTCGGGGCCGGACGGATCGTCGTGGCAATGCTGGTGGCCGTACTGGGAGCGGGAGTTGGGCAGGGTACGGCGACCGCCGACGCCCCGGCCGCCGACCCGTTCGGCACCTGGACCGGCACCTGGGAAGCCGCCCCTTCCGGAACCGCCCCGGCCCGGCCCGGCGCCTCCCTCCGCAACGTCGTCCACCTCAGCGTCGGCGGCACTGCCACCCGCGTCCGGCTCACCAACCGGCTCGGTACCGCGCCCCTGCGGCTCGACGCGGTGACCGTCGCCCTGCGCGAGGACGGTCCGGACGCGGTGCCCGGCTCGATGCGCGTCGCCACCTTCGCGGGCGCCCGGACGGTCACGATCCCGGCGGGCCAGGACCTGGTCAGCGACCCCGTCGCGCTCGCCGTGCCCGACGGCGCGGACCTGCTCGTCACGGTCCACACGCCCGACGACTCCGGCCCGGCGACCTACCACCGGGCGGCCGGACAGACCAACTACCTTGCCCCGAGCGGCGATCGGGCCGCGGACGTCGACGGTTCCGCGTACAGGACGACCACCACCTCCTGGTACTACGTCACCGGCGTCGACGTCCTCGACGCCCCGGCGGCCGGCAGTGTCGTCACCCTCGGCGACTCCCTCACCGACGGCAACGGCTCCACCCGCGACGCCAACCACCGCTGGCCCGACCGGCTCGCCGAACGCCTCGGCGCCCTGCCCGCGTACCGCCACCTAGGTGTCCTCAACGCCGGCATCTCCGGCAACCGACTGCTGCGCGAGGGCGTGGGCCCGAGCGCGCTGTCCCGCGTGGACGCCGACGCCCTGTCGCGGTCGGGCGTGCGCGTGCTGATCGTCCTCGAAGGCATCAACGACATCAACGGCACCCCGAACGCCACCGACCCCGGAGCCTTCGAGGACGCGTACCGCACCCTCGTGACCAGTGCCCATGCGCACGGCATCCGTGTCATCGGCGCGACCCTCACGCCGTACGGCGGCGCCGGCAATTTCACGGCCGCCCGGGAGGCCGTACGGCAGAAGGTCAACGTCTTCATCCGCGGCGGCGGGCCCTTCGACGGGGTGGTCGACTTCGACGCCGCCGTCCGCGACCCGGCACAGCCGCAGCGGATCCGGCCCGGCTACGACAGCGGCGACCATCTGCACTTCAGCGACGCGGGCATGCGGGCACTGGCCGACGCGGTCGACCTCACCGCGCTGACGTGACGGACCCGGTGGGTCGGATGGGTCGGATGGGTTGGACGGGTCAGCCCCAGATGATGGCGCCCAGCCACGCGCCCGCGATCAGCAGGCAGGTGAACAGCTCGGTCAGCACGCTGGAGCCGCCCGAGCGCATCGCCGTACGCAGGGAGGCCATGGCCTCGCCGTGGCGGCCCAGCCGTACGCGTTCGTGGAGGTAGATCCCGGCCATGAAGCCGGGGATCGCGCCGAGCACGGGGACCAGGACGAAGCCGAGGAACGCGCCGACTCCCGCGTACACGCCCATTCGGGGGGTCGCGCCGCTCGCGCGCAGCCGGCGGGGCGGCAGGGCCCAGCGCACCACCTGGGAGAGGAAGAGGACGACCGTGGCGCCCACGAGGACGCCCCAGGACACCGGCTGCGGGTCCTTCAGCGCCCACCACAGGACCGCGGCCCACACCAGCCACGACCCCGGCACTCCGGGCACCAAGACTCCGCACAGGCCGAGCAGGATGACAACGCCGACCAGCAGGAGTTCACCCACTCCCATCTGCCCAGCCTGCGGGATCCCGGGTGAAACCGCAGGTCAGCCACGGGCAACCCAGCCCCGGTTGTGGGCGTGCCAGCCCAGTTGCAGCCGGGTCGTCGCGCCGGTCAGCTCCATCAGCCGCCTCACCCGTCGAGGCCTATCGCGGCCAGCATGAGGTGCCGTCCCTCCTTCGCGGTGTGCGGTGCGGTGTGCGGTGCGGTGCGTTGTGCGACGTGTGCGATGTGTGCGGTTTGGTGTGTGCGGTGTGGCGGAAAACAGCCACGGCGTGAACCCGCCTCGGCACATCATCGCCGTACCACCCGTCACTCTGCCAAGGTTGCGCCCCAGGGGCATCAACTGCCGCCCGTAATGCGCGTATTGGGCGTGGTTGGCCTGCGGGTTCGTGTCCGACGGGCTGTGGGGAAGCCGGGCGGGAATCACAGCGGATCTTCAGGAAAGCGGGTCACACTCGGGCCTGTACGGGCCGAACCCGCAACGGGATCCGGCCAGTTGGAACGTGACCCGGACCCATGCGGTGCGCCGGCACGCAGGGGAGCTGGGGCCGGGTCACTCAGATGTCGCCGGGCGGGCCTCCCGTGGGGGGTGGGTCCGCCCGGCGGCTCTGTGCTGTCCTGCGCCGACCTGTTCCGGATGAGCGTTCGGTACGTCGTCCGACACGCCCTTCGAGCAGGGGCGCGCACCCGATTTTCCGGACGCCCCGTTTCCAACTGGCCCTGGCGGTGGACAATTAGGGGCATGAGCCAGCAGGGGGGAACGCCGACCGGTCACGAGGACGACTGGTGGAGCCAGCTGTACGACGACACCCCGGAGGACACGGGGCCCACGACCGCGGGCGACTCCGTCGACGACCGGTTTGTCTCGGCGGCGGGGACGGTGAGTGGGGGGTCCGGTGAGTCCGGGTCCCTCGATGCCGGGGAGGGTGTGGCTTCGGCGGGTGAGCTGACGCGTCCGGTGGACGAGGTGACGCGCCGGGTGGGTCCGGGTGGCCCGGGGTCCCGCGCGGCAGCCGACTCCGAGGTGCCGGCCGGCGCCGATTCGGCCGCCCCGCGTGCTTTCTGGGAGCCACCGTCCAGTGCGCCTCCGGGTGCTGCGGCATTCCCACCACGCCCCCCGCTCCATGGGCCGACGGGGACACCGGCCGCCTCTGCCCCGGCGCCACGGGTGCCGGTCGGGAGGCCGACGCCCGGTGAGGTTTGGGACGGCGGTGGAGGCGGCTCGTCCGGCGATTCAGGGACGGGTGGTGCCGGGGGCGGTTCGGCGGGCGGCACCGATGGGTCCCGTGGCCTCCGGGGCGACGAGGCAGGCGCCGGGGTGCCGGGCGACCGCCCGACCGTGGCCATCGCTGATGGCACTTCACCGCCGCCGCCCCCGCGAGGCACTCGCCCGGATTCATACGCCGAGCGTCCGCTGTTCACGCCGGTGGCGCCTTCCGCGCCCGGTGACGGTGCCGACCCGTATCTTGATCCCCCGTTGTTCACGCCGGTGGCACCCGCCGCTCCCGGCGACGGGGGCTCGCTTCCTTCGGCCCCGGGGGGTGCTGGCGCGGACCGGCCTGTCGAGCCTCCGTCGTTCACGCCCGTGGCGCCTTCCGCGCCCGGCGATGGCGCCGACCCGTATCTTGATGCTCCGTTGTTCACGCCGGTGGCACCCGCTGCTCCCGGCGACGGGGGCTCGCTTCCTTCGGCCCCGGGGGGTGCTGGCGCGGACCGGCCTGTCGGGCCTCCGTCGTTCACGCCCGTGGCGCCTTCCGCGCCCGGTGACGGTGCCGACCCGTACCTTGATGCTCCGCTGTTCACGCCTTTGACCCCCGCCGTCCCAGGGGAGCAGGCCCAGCCCGTCCCGACCTGGCCGGGTCTCCCCTCGGACGCAACACCTCCCGGCCTCCCACCGGCAGCGCCTCAGCGGCAGGCCGGTGGGGAGTTCCCGCCCGGCTACCCGCCGCCGTCGGCCGTTCCCGCACCGCCTGCCGACAGGCCCACCGCCGCTCCGCAGGACAGCCGGCCGGACGGGCTGTCCGCCCCGCAGCCATCGGCGGCTCCCGCACGCCCTGCCGACAGTCCCGCGATCGCTGCGGAGGGCCGGAGTCCGGATGCCCCGTCCTCCCCGCACGTCTTTCCGCAGCCGTCGGCCGTTCCCGCACCCCCCGTCGACAGTCCCGCGGTCGCTCCGCGGGATCTGCGTGCGGAGGACCCGTCCAGCCCCCGCCCCTACCCGCAGTCGTCCGCCGTTCCCGCTCTCCCCGCCTCACCCCCACAACCCCCCCGCCCCTTCGACCCCCGCCCCTACCCCCAGCCTCCGGCCGCTCCCGCACCCCTCGTCGGCAACCCCACCCCCATCCCGACCCCGAGGAACCTCCCCCGCCCGTCCCCGCACCGCCAACCCCTCCCGATCGACCCACCCCCGAACCTTCCCGCCCTCGCACCACCCCCACCCGCACCCGAATCCCTCACCCTCGACTACGTCGGCTCGGGCCCTCCCACCTACGACGCCGAGCCCACCGCCCTCCCGCTCGCCGACCCGGACGACCTCGACGATCTGGTCGCGGACACGGTGTTGGACGGGGCGCGGTACGGGACGAGTACGCTCCGAGCCGCTTCGGTGCGGGGGGACTCCGCGAGGTTCCGGGGAGAGCCGCGGCGGGACTCGTTGCTGACGGCGCGGTTCGGGGTCGGGGAGCAGGCCCTCGTGCTGGTGGCGATGGCGACCGGGGCCCGGGCCACGCCGGGGGCGCACCGGGCCGCCGCCGAGGCCTGTCACTGGATCGGGCGGGCTGTCGGGCGGAGCCATGCCCGTCTCGCCGAGGACATTCGCGCCGCCCGGCGCGGTGATCTCAAGTCCGGCCTGCACCGGCTCACCGACCGGAGTCTCGGCAAGCTCCGCGCCAGCGCCGCCGAACAGGGCATCGACCCCGAGGAGTACTCGGCCGGCCTGCGCTGTCTCCTCCTCCCCGCGCACCCGGAATGCCGTACCCGCGTCTTCTTCGGCGTCGGCCCCGGCGGGCTGTTCCGCTTGCGGGACGGCGAGTGGCAGGACATCGAGCCCGCGGTCGGCGACATCACCGGCGAGGCCGTCCTCGGCTTCGGCTCGCAGCCCGCCGAGACCCCCGAGGGCGACCGGCTCACCATGGACCTCGGCATCCCGACACCCCCGAGCCCGTACGAACCCGCCCCCGAACCACCCCGCGAACCCTTCCGCTTCCGCGCCTCCGTCGCCCGCCCGGGAGACACGCTCCTCATGTGCACCGGAGGTCTCGCGGAACCGCTGCGCGGCGAGCCCGCGCTCTCCGCCCACCTGGCGGGGCGGTGGGCCGGCACCACCCCGCCCGGTCTCGCCGCGTTCCTCGCCGACACCCAAGTGCGGGTCAAGGGTTACGCGGACGACCGCACGGCGGCTGCCGTTTGGGAGGCGTGAGCGCCCGGGCTGTGAATTCATGGAACCCAGAGGGATCCGCAGCACACCGGAAACCGAAGGGCACGCGAGAACCATGGCCAAGCAGAACGTTGCCGAACAGTTCGTCGACATCCTCGTCCGCGCCGGAGTCAAGCGCCTCTACGGCGTCGTCGGCGACAGCCTCAACCCCGTCGTCGACGCGATCCGCCGCAACTCCGCCATCGACTGGATCCACGTACGGCACGAGGAGACCGCCGCCTTCGCCGCCGGCGCGGAAGCGCAGATAACCGGCAAGCTCGCGGCCTGCGCCGGCTCCTGCGGCCCCGGCAACCTGCACCTCATCAACGGCCTCTACGACGCCCACCGCTCCATGGCCCCGGTACTCGCCCTCGCCTCGCAGATACCGTCCAGCGAGATCGGCCTCGGCTACTTCCAGGAGACCCACCCGGAGCGGCTCTTCCAGGAGTGCAGTCACTACAGCGAACTCATCTCCAACCCCAAGCAGATGCCCCGCCTCCTCCAGACCGCCATCCAGCACGCGGTCGGACAGAGCGGCGTCAGCGTCGTCTCCCTCCCCGGCGACATCGCCTCCGAACCCGCCCCGGACAAGGCCGCCGAGACCGCCCTCGTCACCTCCCGCCCCTCCGTCCGCCCCGGCGACACCGAGATCGACAAGCTCGCCGAGCTGATCGACGCGGCGGACAAGATCACCCTGTTCTGCGGCAGCGGCGTCGCCGGCGCGCACGCCGAGGTCATGGAGTTCGCCGAGAAGATCAAGTCCCCGATCGGACACGCCCTGCGCGGCAAGGAGTGGATTCAGTACGACAACAAGTTCGATGTCGGGATGAGTGGGCTGCTCGGCTACGGCGCCGCCTACGAAGCCACCCACGAGTGCGATCTCCTCATCCTCATCGGCACCGACTTCCCGTACAACGCCTTCCTCCCCGACGACGTGAAGATCGCCCAGATCGACGTACGGCCCGAACACCTCGGCCGGCGCACGAAGTTGGACCTCGCGGTGTGGGGCGACGCGAAGGAGACGCTGCGCTGTCTCACCCCGCGGGTGCGGGCGAAGGAGGACCGGCGGTTCCTCGACCGGATGCTCAAGAAGCACGCCGACGCGCTGGAGGGTGTCGTCAAGGCGTACACGCGCAAGGTCGACAAGCAGGTCCCGATCCATCCCGAGTACGTGGCCGCCGTGCTCGACGAACTCGCCGACGAGGACGCCGTGTTCACCGTCGACACGGGCATGTGCAATGTGTGGGCCGCCCGCTACATCACGCCCAATGGCCGCCGCCGGGTGATCGGTTCGTTCTCGCACGGGTCGATGGCGAACGCGCTGCCCATGGCGATCGGCGCGCAGTTCACCGACACCGAGCGGCAGGTCGTGTCGATGTCCGGCGACGGCGGATTCTCCATGCTGATGGGCGACTTCCTCACCCTCGTCCAGTACGACCTGCCGGTGAAGGTCGTCCTGTTCAACAACTCCTCCCTGGGCATGGTCGAGTTGGAGATGCTGGTCGCCGGTCTCCCGTCGTACGGCACCACCAACAAGAACCCCGACTTCGGTGCCGTGGCGCGCGCCTGCGGTGCGTACGGTGTGCGGGTCGAGAAGCCCAAGGATCTGGAAGGCGCGCTGAAGGCCGCCTTCAAGCACAAGGGGCCGGCCCTCGTCGACGTCGTCACCGACCCCAACGCCCTCTCCATCCCGCCGAAGATCAGCGCCGAGATGGTGACGGGCTTCGCGCTGTCGGCGTCGAAGATCGTGCTGGACGGGGGAGTCGGACGCATGGTGCAGATGGCCCGGTCCAACATCAGGAACGTACGCGGGCTCTAACCGTCGTACGGCGCCCAGCCGTTCGCCGAGTACCAGTAGCGAGGCAGGCCCTTGACGCTCGTCGTGCGGAACGGCTTGCCGTGGTCGTCGATGCGGAGGGTGCCGGTGCGGCCCTGGGAGGACCAGTCCAGTTCGAGGTACCAGCGGCAGTCGCAGGTACCGGTGCGGGCCTTGACCAGCAGCACCTCGGGGTCCTGTGCGGAGACCCGGTACGGCAGGTGCGCCGCCGGGACCGGAGTGCCCAGGCTGCTCCCGGCGACCGGGCGGGCCAGGGGGCGGCGGGCGTCCAGGTCCACCCCGAAGTAGCGCGGGGTGACCTCGCCGCCGCAGCCCTGGTCCATGGCGTACGCGGTGCCGTGGACGGGGGCGGCCCGGCCCACGACGTGGACGCGCAGCGCCTCCAGGACGACCGCCGTGGACGTCCGCCCCTGCACCGAGATCTCGACGTCCGTCTCCCTGCCGTGCACCGCGTGCTGGTGCGCCGCCCAGGCACCGGCGCCCTCCTGGGCCGGGGGCGGCGGCACGTGCGCGGGGGACGCGTCGACGACGTAGTCGTGGCTGCAATGGAGGTCCCACACCTGAGAGTCGGCGGTCCAGGCGAGGGGGGCGGGGAGCGCGGGCGATGATGCCTTCGGCTTCGCGGTGTGGTGGGTGCTCACCGCCGACAGCGTGCCCCACACCGCGAGCACCGCGCACACCACGGCGGCGGTGAGCGTCAGCCGCCGTCGGTACCGGGGGCCGGGCGCCGGCGCGGGGACTTCCTCCGGCACCGGTTCAGGGACCGGATTCCCGGCGGGCCGGGGCCGCTGCCGTGCCGCCACCGCCAGGATCCAGTACCGGTGCAGCTCCAGCCGCTCCTCCGGTGTCGCCCCGCACAGCGCCGCGAACCGTTCCACGGGGGCGAAGTCGAGGGGGACCGCCTCGCCCACGCAGTAGCGGTGGAGGGTCGAGGCGTTCATGTTCAGGCGGCGGGCCAACTGGCTGTAGCTGCGGTCCGTGCGGTCCTTCAGCCGCCGCAGCAGTGCCGCGAACTCCTCGACGTCCATGTCCTGACCCTGGTCCGACACCGCGCCCCCGTGCGTGTCCCGTCCCGGGACGGCATCCCAGGCACTCCGTATATCAGGAGGTCAGAAGGGGTGGGACGGTTCCATCGTTGCGCGATCGGTGTCGGTCGTTGCGGTCGCCGCCGTCGGGCGCCGAAGCTCTGACCGACCGCGGAAACGCACCACGGCAACCGATCACCGCACCGCACCGCACAGATCCGAAACGGGGACCACACGTGAACAGCAAGAAGGCCACGCGCCGCACCGCCCTCGCCGCCGGCCTCGCCCTCGCCCTCGGGCTGGGCGTGGCGGCCCAGGCCTCCGCCGGCGCCCCGCGCTCGGTGAGCGGCTCGCCCGACGACAACATCACCCGCATCGCCGACTTCTACGGTGCCTACGTCGACGCCGAGAGCGACCTCGACGGCGGCGGCGGAAAGCTCGCCCGGCAACTGCGCGCGTACTACCTCACCCCGGCCTACCTGAGGGAGCTGACGGCCTGGGAGAACAAGAACCACGCGGACGGCGTCCTCCAGGCCCAGAACACCCCCTTGAGCTGGAAGGTCACCGACAACGGCACCGCCGACTACACCGAGGCCGCCATCACCCTCACCTGGGGCGGTGGGGACACCACCAAACTGATCGTCGACATGACCCGCACGACCCACAAGATCTTCCACATCGGAACGAAGGGGATCGGCGGCAAGTAGCCCCCGTGGCGGAGCCGTTCGCGATTCCTGAGCGGCTGATTCCGGCCAGATTCGCGGAGCGTGGGTCCTACGGAGGTCCGGGGGGACCAACCGCCCCACGCCTTCGCGGACTACGGCCGGATCGGCAGCCCCGCATCGGCAGTCGGTTCGATCGCCGGTGGTCAGGACGTCACGGGGTGTCTGGTCCCGACGCCGGGAACCGGCTCACCCCGGAGGGGAACGCCCCGACCGCCCCACCCGCGTCGCATCCTCCGTACGGTGGTCGTTCGACCGTACGGACAGGATCGCCCCCGATTCCTCCGCCCCGCCGGACTCGGCGCAACTGTGGCCGAACACCTGGTCGTTGACAACTCGACATGACTGCCCTGTTCCCGGCGAGGGCATGGATCCCCGTGAACGTGTGCGAGCAGGAGGGAACCGGAAACCGGCGTGCAGGCGGGGGTCATGAAGAGGCAAGCACGAGGGGGCGGTCCCATGGCGATCGGGGCCTCCTCGGCGAAAGCGGTGGAGGACAAGGCCGACAGCGCCACGGAACCGGCGCAGCCGCCTCAACTGAGGCGCAGACTCGGACGCGCGGACCTGCGGGCTGTGCCCGAGGCGCGCAGAGCGTTGCGTGAACTGTTACGGCACTGGGGGAGGCCGGGACGATCGGAGATAGCGGAGCTGCTCACGAGTGAACTCGTCACCAACGCGCTGATCCACACCGACCACGACGCCGTGCTCACGGCGACCGTCGGACCGGCCGGACTCCGCGTGGAAGTAAGGGACTTCGTGGCCCGCAGGCCCCGACTGCGCGTACCGGACGCCGACGACGGTACGCACGGGCGGGGCCTGGTGCTGGTGCAGTCCCTGGCGGACGCCTGGGGAGTGTCGCCCCACGGGGTCGGCAAGTCCGTCTGGTTCGAGCTGGGTTCGGACGCGGCATGAGCAACGGGACGGGGGCGGCGTCCAGTTGGATGCCGCCCCCGTCCCGTTGTCGCCCGGTCCCGGACCTCGTGGTCCCGGATCTCAGCCGAACTGCTGCTCCAGGTCCTTGAGCTTGCGCTCCAGGGAGTCGAGCCGCGGCAGGGCCATCGTGTCGTCCTCCGCCGTGAGGTCGACGGTTATCGGGTCAGATGCCCCGCGGACTGGCTGGAGTGAGGGACGCGTGCGAACCGGCAGTTGTTCCGGCGTCGATAGGGCAGGCTCCGCGGATGCTTGTCCGGAGCCGCGCTCCAGGGCCTGCGGTTCCGAGGACCGGCCGCCGCCCCGTCCGATGAGGCCGCGCTGGCCGCGGCTTATGGCCTTGAGCTGGGCCCGCTCGATCCGCTGCTGGTCGCGGCGGCGCAGTCGGGTCTCCTCCTTCTTCGCCTTGTCCTCGCGCACCTCGTCGACCGCCTCGTCCAGGCTGCGCACGTTCTCCAGGAGCATCAGCGACCAGGCGCTGTAGGTCTCGCGGGGGGCCCGCAGCCAGCGGACGATACGGATCTGCGGGAGCGGACGCGGCACCAGACCCTGCTCGCGCAGCGCGGCCCGACGGGTCTGCTTCAGCGCGCGGTCGAACAGGACCGCGGCCGACAGGGACATGCCGGAGAAGAACTGCGGAGCGCCCGCGTGGTCGACACCCCTGGGCGCGTGCACCCAGTTGAACCAGGCGGCCGCGGCCGCGAACGTCCACACGAGTATGCGGGAGCCGAGGGCCGCGTCACCGTGGCTGGCCTCGCGCACCGCGAGGACGGAGCAGAACATGGCCGCGCCGTCGAGGCCGAACGGAACCAGGTACTCCCAGCCGTCGGTCAGGCCGAGGTTCTCCTGGCCGAAGCCGACCAGTCCGTGGAAGGAGAGTGCCGCGGCGACCGCCGCACAGCAGAACAGAAGGACGTAGGAGGCGATGCCGTATATGGCCTCCTTGCGCCTGCGGCGCTCCTCCGTGCGCTCCCACGAGTCGTCTTTCGCGTGCTCCCCGCCGGACCGCTTGCTCCGCGCGAGCACCGCAACCGCCGCCAGCATGCCCAGGAGCAGTACGGCGCCGGGAAGCAGCCAGTTAAGCGATATGTCGGTCAGTCTCATCTGGGGTCCCTTGCATTGGGATAGGGCGTAACGCCCGCCATAGTGGCCCAATCCCAACGGCCCTCAGGCGTTTTCGGGGCAAGAGGCCGCCAAGGAGGTGCAAGGGGATGCCCAGGGCGGCTTTCTGCTCGAACTGCCGCTTGAGGGGCGGGAGTTGAGTTCGAATAAGACTACCCGTACGGGTGGTTCCACGGAAAGTTCCTGCGACAAGTGAGGAAGTTGTGAAGCACCTGTAACCGGGCGGGCGTCTCGTTCGCGGCCGATCCTAGCGGGCCCGGATCCGGGCACCGCACTGAGGGTCCCTCAACTCGCGGCGGCGGCCAGCAGTTTGGTGACCCGCTCCGCCTCGCAGGTGCGCGGGCAGGCGGGGCAGGCGTCCAACGCGTCCAGCGTGTAGTACATGCAGCAGCTCGCCCGGTCCCGGGTGGGCAGCGCCTCGCCGTTCGGCCCGGTGACCTCGCGGAACGCGGCGGAACCGACGTACGGCTTGGTCGCGCCGGGCAGCAGTCGCTCCAACTCCCGCACCGCGCGCGGCTGTTCGCCGAAGAGGTCGGCGACGTACCAGATCCCCTCCACGACCTCGTCGGTCGCCATGCCCCACAGGGCGCGGCCCCGCCGCCGCATCCGCGGCCCGAAGCCGGCCAGCAGGGGTTCCATGTGCTCGGCGACCGCGACCCGCACCTCGGCCCGCAGCGCCTCCTCGTCCGCGACCACCCGCGCACCGGGCAGCGCCGACGCCGGGTCGCCGGGCAGACAGGTGAAGGAGTCGGTACGCACGACCAGGTGGCCCATGTCGAGACCCTCGGCCGTGCGGTCGTATGTGACGTGGCTCACGGGGAGACGGGGGACCCGGCGGTGCAGGAACCAGGGGACGGTGAACAGGAGGCAGACCGGCCAGGCGTAGCGGTGCAGACCGAAGGTGGCTATCACGTCCGGGCGGCCGGGCCGGCCGTGGTCGCGCAGAACCTGGGCGTCGTCCCGGGCCAGGAACGCCTCCAGGCCGGGTCCGCCTTCGGCGAGTTCGGCGGCCGAGGCCCAGCCGCCGCCGCTGGGGAGCGGTTGTTCCAGGGGGAGTTCGGTGATCGCGAGCCCGGGGATGACCTCGGTGAGGCGGGCGTAGGAGTCCGCTACGGCCGAAGAGGGCAGGGGCATGCCGGGACCACCGATTCACCGTTGGTTTAGAGGTAAGGCTTACCTTACCCAACCCTCCGGAGATTTGAACTAGTCCGATCTGCGCCTAAGGTGCTTGACGGACGAGTAACAAGACGCCGTAATGACCCCAAGTACCGACACGTCCGGAGGAGGACCCGTGAGGCAAGGCACGCAGGGCTCCGCCGGTACCGGCATTCCGGATCCGCGTCCCCGGAGCTCCCGGGTGCCGCCGCAGTCGCGCGCCGAGGTGGCCCGGGCCCGGGATCTCGCGGACGGTGCCGGTGCGGTGCGCGGTGAGCACACGCACAGCGAGACGCCTGTCCCGCGTCCCCGTGTCGTCGTCCAACGGTCCTCCGTGCGCGGCCAGATACTCGACGCCCTGCGCACCGCGCTCCTCGGCGGCGAACTGACCCCGGGCGAGGTCTACTCCGCGCCCGCGCTCGGCGACAGGTTCGGCGTCTCCGCCACCCCCGTGCGCGAGGCCATGCAGCAGCTCGCCACCGAGGGCGCCGTCGAGGTCGTACCGAACCGGGGCTTCCGGGTGGTCGAGCGGGGCGCCCGCGAACTCGCCGAACTCGCCGAGATCCGCGCCCTGATCGAGGTGCCGGTGATGCTCCGGCTCGCCCGTACCGTGCCCGCCGCCCGCTGGACCGACCTGCGCCCGCTGGCCGAGGGGACCGTCCGCGCCGCGTCCACCGGGTGCCGGGCGACGTACGCCGAGTCCGACCGGGCCTTCCACCGCGCGGTGCTCACCCTCGCCGGCAACGAACAGCTCGTCCAGATCGCCGAGGACCTGCACCGCCGCGCCCAGTGGCCGCTGGTCGGCGCTCCGGTCACGCGCGGGCGGGCCGACCTGGTCGCGGACGCGGCCGAACACCTGGCGCTCCTCGACGCGTTGGCCGCGGGGGAGTGGGACGTGGTGCGGTCCCTGGTGCAGGAGCACTTCGCGGGAGCCGCGTGAGCCTCGCGGGGTCCGCGTGAACCCGAATATGTGACTCCGGTCACGAGCGGGTCCGGGTCCGGCCACCGCGGGCCGCACCGGGAACCCGCCCGGACGGTGGCGACGTGCTCCACGGAAAGGGACGACCGTTCCGTGGGGGAGAGCGCCGATGTTTCCGAATCCCGGCCAACAGGCCGCACAGCAGTCCGCACGGCGAGGTGCCGAGCAGTCGGCGCGACAGGCGGCGCAGGACGGCATGCGGGCCGCGCAGGCGGGAGCCCGGCGCGGCCACTCCCGCCCGGGTCGCGGCGGCGGCCTCCTGTCCTTCCTGCTGCTCGTCGCCGTCGGGGTGTTGGTCGTCCGCGACCCCGAACTCCGGTCGTCCGTCCTGCAGTTCGTCCACCACATCGTGAACGTCGCGCAGAACCGGACGAACGGCTCCTGACCTACGCCGTGGCCGCGCCCGGCGCGGGCACCGCCAACTGCCGCGCCAGCCACGTCGGTACACCGCCCAGCAGCCGGAACAGCCGCCGCGCCTCCTCGCGCAACCGGGACGCCTCCGGCTCGGCCTCCGCGTCCGCGAGCGACACGAGAGCCGGTGCCGTGCCGACGAGGTAGCCCAACTCCTCCCGGATCCGCAGTGATTCGGCGAACCCGTGCCGGGCCTCCGCCAACTCCCCGTCCCGCAGGGCCAGTCCGGCCAGATGACGCCAGGTGAACGACAGCAGCAGCGGATCGGCCTGGTCGGCGGCCCCCGCGTGCGCCCGCCGGTACGCGGCCCGCGCGGCCTGCGGCGAACGCGCCAGGTTCTCCGCGACCAGCCCCCGCCGGAAGTCCAGCAACGCCCGGCCCTCGCCGCCGGGCGGGATCAGCGCCGCCGCCCGCCCGAGCGCGGCCCGCGCCTCGTCCGCCCGGTCCCGGACCCCGTGCAGCGTCGCCGCGTAGGCGAGGTACCCGCGCTCACAGGCCGCCGCGCCCCGCTCGTCGTCGCTGTGGGCCAGCGCCTCCGCCGTGCGCAGCGCGTCGTCGGCGTCCTCCCAGCCCTGCTCGGTGTACAGACACCGCTCCACGAGCAGCGCGGTCCGCTGCAGGGCCGGTGCCGCGGCGTCGGGCCGCAGCAGCGCCGCCGCGTCGACCCAGCAGGCCCGCGAGCGCAACCGCCACACCGCGGTCTGGAGGGGATCGTCACCTTCGGTCGTTCCGTTCCCAGACATGGCGGAATACGCCACGTTGCCCTCCCCGAGCACACCATTGAGCTGTTGAGTGGTGGCCGCATCTCAGCACGGATCGGGCGGCCCGGCCAAGAGGGTGGGTGAAAGAATTCACAAAGTCGTGGGATCTTCCGGTCAGCTCATCCGCAGTGCCAGGAAGAAATCCAGCTTGTCCTCAAGGCGAGAGAGGTCCCGACTCGTCAACTGCTCGATCCTGCCGACCCGGTAGCGCAGCGTGTTGACGTGCAGGTGCAGCCGGGACGCACAGCGCGTCCAGGAACCGTCGCACTCCAGGAACGCCTCCAGCGTCGGAATCAGCTCCGCGCGGTGCCGCCGGTCGTAGTCCCGCAGCGGATCGAGCAGGCGCGCGGTGAAGGCCCGCCGTACGTCGTCGGGCACGAAGGGGAGGAGGAGCACATGCGAGGCCAGTTCCTGGTGCCCGGCCGCGCACACCCGCCCCGGCCGTGCCGCCGCCACCCGCCGCGCGTGCCGCGCCTCCTCCAGCGCCCCGCGCAGCCCCTCCGCCGAGTGCACCGCCGCGCTCACCCCGAGCGTGACCCGCCCGTCGTCGTCGAGCCCGGCCGACAGCGGATCCCGTACAGCCTCCAGCAGGACGTCCGCGTGGATCCCGGCCTCGGAACCGTCGTGCTCCGCCGACACCGCGGGCAGCGGCACGAGCGCGATCGCCTCGTCGCCCGAGTGGGCCACGGCGATCCGGTCGGAGGGCTCGGGCCCCGTCGCCAGCGGGTCGACCAGGATCTCCTCCAGGAGGGACTGGGCGACCGGCCCGGCCTCGATGTCGCCGCCGTCCCACTCGACCCGGGCCACGATCACCTGCCAGTGCGGGGCCGCCCCGAGGCCGGGCAGCAGGACGGGAGCGGCGACCCGTAGGCGCGCGGCGATCTCGGCCGGTGCGGCGCCCGCCTGCACCAGCTCCAGGACCTCCTGCGCGAGCCGTCTGCGGACCGTGCGCGCCGCGTCCCGCCGGTCCCGCTCGACCGCGATCAACTGCGTGACGCCCTGGAGCAGATCGAGCCGCTCGTCCGGCCAGTCCCCGGCGTCCGCCTCGACCGCCAGCAGCCAGTCCGACAGCACCGTCTCGCGCACGTCCCGCGAACCCTGCGCGGAGCGCCCGCCGCCCCGGATCGGGAACAGGGAGTACGTCGAACCGCCCAGCGCCAGCCGGTGCGGACCCCGGCGGCCCGTGCGCGCGGCGGTCAGATGCTCGGCGGCCAGCTTCGCGCACACGTCGACGGGCAGCGCGGGCCCCGCCCCCGACATCTTCGCGCCCGCGATGAGCCGCCCGGTCGGCGACAGCACCCACGCCCGCAGATCCAGGTCCGAGCCGAGCAGGTCGAGGACCACGTCCGGGCCGCCGCCCGTCGGGCCCGAGGTCATCATCCGGCGGTGCCGGTCCACCACGGCCGCCAGATCACCGGCCCGCTCGCCGGACACCTGCCGTACGACATGCTCGGTGATCGTCGCGAACGCCACCGACTCGTGGACCGCGAACAGTGGCAGCCGGTGCTTGGCGCAGGCGGTGATCAGGTCGTCCGGGATATCGCCGAGCTCCGCCTCGCCGGCGGCCAGCGCGGCCACCCCGGCGGACACCAGGAGCCGTACGAACGGCTCGGCGTCGGCCGGGCTCCGGCGCCAGGCCAGACCGGTCAGGACCAGCTCGCCGCCCGCCAGATAACGGCTCGGGTCCCGCAGGTCGGTGGTCATCACCCCGCGTACCGTGCGGTCCAGCTCGTCCGTGCCGCCGAGCAGCCGCAGCCCCAGCGCATCGGTGTCCAGAAGTGCGCGCAGCCGCATCGCCGTCGCCGCCGTTCTTTGTCTAGAAAACTACGATGAACCAAGAGGTGCTGTGGGTGCGAGGCCGTGCGGGGCTGTTTCCCACGTTTCCACAGGGAATCGAAGGGGTTACTGATGACCTCTGTTCATATGAATCTACAAGATGCCCGCGCTGGCCAGCCAACTCCTTCATGGTTTCCGTGACTGACCCACTCCGCGCACGGCGCTGTGTACTGACCTCACGCTGCATTAACAGCGCATGAACGAGCCGGGCCCGCCGCACACGAACTGGCTTGATCCGTACGACCCACGAGACGAAGAAGAGAGCCGGTCATGGACTTCCTTCGCCCCGCCAGCTGGGAGGAGGCGCTCGCCGCGAAGGCCGAGCACCCCACCGCAGTCCCGATCGCGGGCGGCACCGATGTGATGGTCGAGATCAACTTCGACCACCGTCGGCCCGAGTACCTGCTCGACCTGAACCGCGTCGGCGATCTCTACGAGTGGGAGGTCGGCGCCGACAGCGTGCGGCTCGGGGCCTCGGTCCCGTACACCCGGATCATGGAGAACCTGCGCGGCGAACTGCCGGGCCTCTCCCTCGCCTCGCACACCGTCGCCTCCCCGCAGATCCGCAACCGCGGCGGCGTCGGCGGCAACCTCGGCACCGCCTCCCCGGCCGGTGACGCCCACCCCGCGCTCCTCGCGGCCGGCGCCGAGGTCGAGGCCGAGTCGGTGCGCGGCACCCGGCTCATCCCGATCGACGAGTTCTACACCGGAGTGAAGCGCAACGCGCTCGCCCCCGACGAACTGATCCGCGCCGTCCACATCAAGAAGGCGGACGGCCCGCAGCAGTACTCGAAGGTCGGCACCCGGAACGCCATGGTGATCGCCGTGTGCGCCTTCGGTCTGGCCCTGCACCCCGACACCCGCACGGTCCGCACCGGCATCGGTTCGGCCGCGCCGACCCCCGTACGGGCGAAGGCCGCCGAGGAATTCCTGAACGCGGCGCTCGACGAGGGCGGCTTCTGGGACAACGGCCGGATCATCACCCCGTCGGTCGCCAAGCAGTTCGCGGACCTCTGCTCCGCCGCCTGCAACCCGATCGACGACGTCCGGGGCACCGCGAGCTACCGCCGCCACGCGGTCGGCATCATGGCCCGCCGCACCCTGACCTGGACCTGGGAGTCCTACCGCGGCACTGACGGCCGCTCCATCGAGAAGGGGAGTGTCGCCTGATGCGCGTCAATTTCACGGTCAACGGCCGCCCGCAGGAAGCGGACGACGTGTGGGAGGGCGAGTCCCTGCTGTACGTGCTGCGCGAGCGCATGGGCCTCCCGGGTTCGAAGAACGCCTGCGAGCAGGGCGAGTGCGGTTCCTGCACGGTCCGGCTCGACGGCATCCCGGTGTGCTCCTGTCTCGTCGCCGCCGGCCAGGTCGAGGGCCGCGAGGTCGTCACCGTCGAGGGGCTCGCGGACTACGCCAAACAGCGCGCGGAGCACGGGAGTTGCGCAACAGCCGCCTGCGGTACGTCGGTCGACGAGGCCAGGGGCCGACAGGCCAAGCCGCTAGACTCGCAGACCGGCGAGGGCACCCAACTCGCCCCCATCCAGCAGGCGTTCATCGACGCCGGCGCCGTCCAGTGCGGATTCTGCACCCCCGGTCTCCTCGTCGCCGCCGACGAGATGCTGGAGCACAACCCGACCCCGACCGACGCGGACATCCGCGAGGCGCTCTCGGGCAACCTGTGCCGCTGCACCGGCTACGAGAAGATCATGGACGCGGTCCGCCTGGCGGCCGCCCGGCAGGGAGAGGCGGTCTGACATGCCCGGCATCTCCGCAAAAGGCGCCCCCATCGGCACTCCCACCAAGGTCACCCAGGGTTCCAAGACCAAGGGCGGCATCGGCGAGTCCACGCTCCGCCCGGACGGCACCCTCAAGGTCACCGGCGAGTTCGCGTACTCCTCCGACATGTGGCACGAGGACATGCTCTGGGGCCAGATCCTGCGCTCCCCGGTCGCCCACGCCGAGATCGTCTCCATCGACACGGTCGAGGCGCTCAAGACCCCCGGCGTCTACGCCGTCCTGACCTACGACGACCTGCCGACCGACGTGAAGAACTACGGCCTGGAGATCCAGGACACCCCCGTCCTCGCGCACGGCAAGGTCCGCCACCACGGCGAGCCGGTCGCGATCGTCGCCGCCGACCACCCGGAGACCGCACGGCGCGCAGCCGCGAAGATCAAGGTCGAGTACCGCGAACTCCCGGTCATCACCGACGAGTCGTCCGCGACCGCGCCGGACGCGATCCTCGTCCACGAGGGCCGCGACGACCACCACATCGGCCATGTCCCGCACCCGAACATCGTCCACCGCCAGCCGATCATTCGCGGCGATGTGGCGGCGGCCCGGGAGCGCGCCGACTTCGTCGTCGAGGGCGAGTACACCTTCGGCATGCAGGACCAGGCGTTCCTCGGCCCCGAGTCCGGCCTCGCCGTACCCGCCGAGGACGGCGGTGTCGACCTCTACATCGCCACCCAGTGGCTGCACTCCGACCTGCGCCAGATCGCGCCCGTGCTCGGCCTGCCCGAGGACAAGGTGCGCATGACGCTGTCCGGCGTCGGCGGCGCGTTCGGCGGTCGCGAGGACCTGTCGATGCAGATCCACGCGTGCCTGCTGGCCCTGCGCACCGGCAAACCCGTGAAGATCGTCTACAACCGCTTCGAGTCCTTCTTCGGCCACGTCCACCGCCACCCCGCCAAGCTCCACTACGAGCACGGCGCCACGAAGGACGGCAAGCTCACCCACCTCAAGGCCCGCATCGTCCTGGACGGCGGCGCCTACGCGTCGGCCTCCCCGGCGGTCGTGGGAAACGCGTCCTCGCTCGGCGCCGGCCCCTACGTCATCGACAACGTCGACATCGAGGCCATCGCCCTCTACACCAACAACCCGCCCTGCGGCGCGATGCGCGGCTTCGGCGCGGTCCAGGCGTGCTTCGCCTACGAGGCCCAGATGGACAAGCTCGCCGACAAGGTGGGCATGGACCGGGTCGCGTTCCGTCAGCTCAACGCGATGGAACAGGGCACGATCATGCCGACCGGGCAGCGGGTCGACTCCCCGGCGCCGGTCGCCGAACTCCTGCGCCGAGTCAAGGCGATGCCCATGCCGCCCGAGCAGCAGTGGCTCGCCGCCGGAGAGGCCGCCGACGTACGGCAGTTGCCGGGCGGACTGTCCAACACCACGCACGGCGAAGGTGTCGTACGAGGCGTCGGCTACGCGGTCGGCATCAAGAACGTCGGCTTCTCCGAGGGCTTCGACGACTACTCAACCGCCAAGGTCCGCCTGGAAGTTGTCGCCGGTGAGCCCGTCGCCGTCGTGCACACCGCGATGGCGGAGGTCGGCCAGGGCGGAGTCACCGTCCACGCGCAGATCGCCCGCACCGAACTGGGCGTCACCCAGGTGACGATCCACCCGGCGAACACCCAGGTGGGCAGCGCCGGTTCGACCTCCGCGTCCCGGCAGACGTACGTCACCGGCGGTGCCGTCAAGAACTCCTGCGAGCTGGTCCGCGAGAAGGTCCTGGAGATGGGCCGCCGCAAGCTCGGCACCTACCACCCGGCCTGGGCCACCGCCGAACTCCTCCTGGAGGGCGGCAAGATCGTCACCGACGCCGGCGAGGTCCTCGCCGATCTCGTCGACGTCCTCGAAGACGAGGCCGTCGAGATCGAGGCCGAGTGGCGCCACCGCGCCACCGAGCCCTTCGACCTGCGCACCGGACAGGGCTTCGGCCATGTCCAGTACACCTTCGCCGCGCACCGCGCCGTCGTCGAGGTCGACACCGAACTCGGCCTGGTCAAGGTCATCGAACTGGCCTGCGCGCAGGACGTCGGCAAGGCGCTCAACCCGCTGTCCGTCATCGGCCAGATCCAGGGCGGTACCACCCAGGGTCTCGGCATCGCGGTCATGGAGGAGATCATCGTCGACCCGAAGACCGCCAAGGTCAGGAACCCGTCCTTCACGGACTACCTGATCCCCACCATCCTCGACACCCCGACCATTCCGGTCGATGTGCTCGAACTCGCCGACGAGCACGCCCCGTACGGGCTGCGCGGCATCGGCGAGGCACCGACCCTGTCGTCGACTCCCGCCGTACTCGCGGCGATTCGGAACGCGACCGGGCTGGAACTGAACAGGACACCGGTACGCCCGGAGCACCTCACCGGTATGTGAGCCTCCGCGCCCCCTTGTTCGTCTCGGGCCGTCCCCCGGGTCGTCCATCCCAAATCCCGCGCACCGCCGAGAGCGGTTCGCGAGTGCCCCTGTGAACCTTGGGAGATGGCCCCATGACCCAGCAGTCAGTGGAACCCAGGACCGCCGCCGACGACGCGGGCGAAGGAACCCGCGTCCCGGCCGGCCGGTCCTGGCTCGACCGTTATTTCCACATCACGCACCGGGGATCGACCGTCGCGCGCGAGGTGCGCGGCGGAGTCACCACCTTCATGGCGATGGCGTACATCCTGCTGCTCAACCCCCTGATCCTGTCCGGCAAGGACGTCGCGGGCGACACGCTCGGACAGAAGGGCCTGATCACCGCGACCGCGTTCGCGGCGGCCTTCACCACGCTCCTGATGGGCTTCGTCGGCAAGGTGCCGCTCGCCCTCGCGGCCGGTCTCTCCGTCTCCGGGGTGCTCTCCTCGCAGGTCGCCCCGCAGCTGACCTGGCCGCAGGCGATGGGCATGTGCGTGATGTACGGCGTGGTCATCATGCTGCTCGTCGTCACCGGCCTGCGCGAGATGATCATGAACGCGATTCCGCTCGCGCTCAAACACGGCATCACGATGGGCATCGGGCTGTTCATCGCCCTCATCGGCTTCTACAAATCGGGCTTCGTGCACCAGGGCAGGGCGACCCCGCTCACCCTCGGCCCGGCGGGTGAACTCACGGGCTGGCCCGTCCTGTTGTTCGCCGGCACCCTGCTGCTGATCTTCATGCTCCAGGCCCGCAACATGCCCGGCGCGATCCTCATCGGCATCATCACCGGCACGGTCGTCGCCGCGGTCCTGAACGCCGCCGGGGTCATCGCCCCCAAGCAGTGGGCGAGCGGCGCCGCCCCCGAACTGCACGGCAGCGCGGTCTCGATGCCGGACTTCTCGCTCTTCGGGCATGTGGAGTTCGGGGGTTGGGGCAAGGTCGGCGCGATGACGGTCGGCATGATCGTGTTCACGCTCGTGCTGGCCGGCTTCTTCGACGCGATGGCCACCATCATCGGCGTCGGCACGGAAGCCCGACTCGCCGATTCCAAGGGCCGGATGCCCGGTCTGTCGAAGGCGCTGTTCATCGACGGCGCCGGCGGCGCGATCGGCGGTGTCGCGGGCGGCTCGGGCCAGACCGTCTTCATCGAGTCGGCGACGGGCGTCGGCGAGGGCGCGCGCACCGGCCTCGCCTCGGTCGTCACCGGCCTCTTCTTCGCGGCCTGTCTCTTCTTCACCCCGCTCACCGCGCTCGTCCCGCAGGAGGTCGCGTCGGCCGCCCTGGTCGTCATCGGCTCGATGATGCTGATGAACGCCCGGCACGTGGACTGGGCCGACCGTGCCACCGCGATCCCGGTCTTCCTGACCGTCGTCGTGATGCCGTTCACGTACAGCATCACCGCGGGCGTCTCCGCGGGAGTCATCTCGTACGTCGCCATCAAGACGGCCCAGGGCAAGGCGCGGGAGATCGGCCCGTTCATGTGGGGCCTGACCGTCATCTTCCTGGTCTACTTCGCCCTCAACCCCGTCGAGAGCTGGCTGGGCGTGCACTAGCCCCGCCCCCAACTCCCCTTCCCCACAACCCCGTCAGGAGACCGAGAGATGCTGGACATCGCCGAAGAGCTGCACCGGTGGGTCGGGCAGGGCCGCGACTTCGCCGTCGCCACCGTGGTGGCCGTCGGCGGCAGCGCACCCCGCCAGCCGGGCGCCGCCCTCGCGGTGGACACCGACGGCACGGCCATGGGCTCGGTCTCCGGGGGCTGTGTGGAAGGCGCGGTCTACGACCTGTGCCAACAGGCCCTCCAGGACGGCGAAACCGTCCTGGAGCGCTTCGGCTACAGCGACGAGGACGCCTTCGCCGTGGGTCTGACCTGCGGTGGGGTCATCGACATCCTCGTCACACCGGTACGGTCCGAGGACCCCGCACGCCCGGTGATCACCGCCGCCCTCTCGACCGCGACGAGCGGTGGGGCGGCGGCACTGGCCCGGATCGTCTCGGGCCCGACTCACCTGCGGGGCCGCGCACTTGTCGTCCACCCCGACGGCTCCTACGACGGCGGCTTCGGCGCCCATCCCGAACTGGACCGCACGGTCGCCGCCGAGGCCGCTGCCCACCTGGACGCGGGCCGCACCGGCACCGTCGAGATCGGCGAGCAGGGCTCCCGCTGCGGAGCCCCGCTCACCGTCCTGGTCGAGTCCTCGGTGCCGCCGCCCCGGATGATCGTCTTCGGCGCGATCGACTTCGCCTCCGCACTGGTCCGCATCGGCAAGTTCCTCGGCTACCGGGTGACGGTGTGCGACGCCCGCCCCGTCTTCGCCACCCGGGCCCGCTTCCCCGACGCCGACGAGATCGTCGTCGAGTGGCCCCACACGTACCTCGACCGCACGGACACCGACGCCCGCACCGTGCTGTGCGTCCTCACCCACGACGCCAAGTTCGACGTGCCGCTGCTGCGGCTCGCGCTGCGCCTCCCGGTGGCGTACGTCGGCGCGATGGGCTCCCGACGCACCCACCTCGACCGCAACGAACGACTGCGTGAAGTCGGCGTCACGGAACTGGAGTTGGCCCGCCTGAGGTCCCCGATCGGCCTCGACCTCGGCGCCCGGACACCGGAGGAGACGGCCCTGTCGATCGCCTCCGAGATCGTCGCCAACAGGCGTGGCGGCAGCGGCATCTCCCTCACCGGCGCGCACACCCCGATCCATCACGACGGGAGTTCGGCGAGCGTCGGGCGGATCGGCTCGGTGGCCTGAACTCCCGCTCTCAGCGCGGCAGGACGGGCCGGTCCGGTCGTACGGAGAAGGCCGTGTCGCCCGCCACCGCCACGAGGGCGTCCTTGACGAGCAGGATGTACGGGACGGTGTCGCTCGTGGAGTCACCGGGGTTCCGGAGCGCCGAAGTGCGCCAGTGGACCGCGCCGGTGCTCACGTCCAGAGCAAGCAGTCGGCCGAACTGGTTCGAGAAATAAAGGGTGTTGAACTTCGCCGAGAGCACCGGGGCCGACAGGTTCTCGATGTCGGTCTCCCGCTGCCACAGCTGCTTGCCGTCGGTCGCCCTTACGGCGGTGACCGTGCCGTTCGGGCGGACGAAATGGATCACGCCCTTCACGAGGGTGGGCGTGCCGCGCACCGCGCTCGGCAGCGGGACCCGTACGCCTCCGTCGACGGGGTCCACCTCTTCCAGCGTGGTGTACGGCTGGTCCTCGCCGCTGCCGAAGGAGCCCTCCGCGAGCTTCGGCACCGCGAACACCAGCCGTTCGCCGATCACGCCCAACGCATCGGCACCCGTGGGCAGTTGGGCGATCTCCTTGGACGTGCCGTCCGCCGGGTTCAGATGCAGCAGGCCGACACCGCCCGTGCTGGGATCGTCCGCCGGCGTGCACAGGCCGTAGGGGGCGCCGTCCAGCACGGCCGGGGTACAGGCGTCCCCGGCCGACGACTTCGCCGGCGCGGTCCACAGTTCGTGGCCCGCCGTGTCGTAGGCGACGAACTTCGTCGCGTCCTCGTCCATCGCCAGGACGCCACCGTCGAACAGGACGGCGTTCCGGTCCTCGGAGACCGGGTGCGCCCACAGCCGGGCGCCGGTCTTCGCGTCCAGGGCGACCAGGCGCCGGGTGATGAAGGTCTGGGTCGAGTCCGGCTTGACGTAGGTGAAGACGCGGCCGTCCTGGACGCCGATGGGGCGCGAGGTCTCCGGACTGGTGCCCGAGCGCCAGACGACCCGGCCGGAGGCGGCGTCGAGCGCGGTGACCGTGAAGCCGGTACCGGCGCAGTAGACGGTGGTGCCGCCCGCCACACAGCCGGACTCCAACTCGTCCAGCGGGTCGCCCTTCTTGGCCGTGAGCAGACCCGCCCGCCACGGCTGCCAGCCGGCGGGCAGCGCCACGGCGGCCGAGGACGCGGAGCGCGTCGCCGCGGCGGGCGTGCCCGAGCCCGTGCCGCTCTCCGACACCCGGTGCAGGGTCGCGAGACCGAGCGCGGTGACGGCGAGGGCGACGGCGAGCGGGACGACGAGTCGCCGTACCCGGCGCGGACGCCGTCCGCCGCCCTGGACGGTCGAGGGGGTGCCGGGGCGTGCCGCTCCCGGGAGGTCCACCACCGTCGTGGACTCGGGCAGGGCCAGCAACATTCCGTGGAGTTCGGTGAGTTGGGGACGGGCCGGCGCCTCCTTGTCGAGGCAGCGTGCGGCGATGCTCCGCAGTGGCTCCGGCACACCGTCCAACCGCGGCTGCTCGTGCATGACTTGATAACCCGTCAGGTACGGGCTGGCGCCGTCGAAGGGCCGGTTGCCGGTGGCCGCGTACACCAGCAGGGAGCCCAGCGAGAAGATGTCGGAGGCGGCGGTGACGTCCCGGGGCGCCGCGAACTGCTCCGGGGACATGAAGGGCGGGGTGCCGATCAGCCGCCCGGTCATGGTGAGGGTCTGGTTGTCGGCGGCGCGCGAGATGCCGAAGTCGATGACCCGGGGTCCGTCCTCGGCGAGCAGTACGTTGCTCGGCTTCAAGTCCCGGTGCACGACACCGGCCTGGTGGATGTCCCGCAGCGCCTCGACGAGCCCGAGTGCCAGGGTGCGCAGGGTCCGGCCGTCCAACGGGCCGTCCTTCTCGACGACTTCGGCGAGCGTGGGACCCGGCACATAGAGCGTCGCCATCCACGGGACCTCGGCTTCGGCGTCGGCGTCCACGACGGGCGCGGTGAAGGCGCCGCTCACCCGCCGGACGGCGGCGATCTCCTGCCGGAACCGGGCCCGGAACTCCTCGTCCTGCGCGTACTGCGCGTGCACGACCTTGACCGCGACCTGCCGCCCCGAGGCCGACCGCCCGAGATACACGACGCCCATCCCACCGCTGCCGAGCCGGTCGCCCAGCACATAGCCGCCCACGGACTCCGCGTCACCACGGTGAAGCGACATCGGCCGGTCACCCTTCCCTGATTCCCGTGCCCACAAAGGCCGTTCAGCCCCATCACACTAAAGCGTGCGCACCTGTCAGCGGACACTGCCGTCGAGGGAGCGGGAAATGGGTTGCGAGCCGGGGGTGGTCCCGCCTTCCATGGGCCCATGGTGTCCACCGACCGACTGCTCGCCTTCGCGGCCCTGTCCTTCCTGCTGATCGTGGTGCCCGGCCCCAGCGTGCTGTTCGTGATCGGCCGGGCGCTGGCCCACGGCCGCCGCGCCGCGCTGACCACCGTGGTCGGCAACACGCTCGGCGCCTACCTCCTCGTCGTCGCCGTCGCACTCGGCGTCGGCTCGCTGGTGGAACGCTCGGTGCTCGTCTTCACGACACTGAAGCTCGCCGGCGCCGCCTACCTCGTGTACCTCGGAGTGAGGGCGTGGCGTCAACGCGGCTCGCTGCGGGGCGCGTTCGCGGGGGAGGAGACCGCTCCGCACAGCGGCCTGCGCACCCTGTGGGAGGGGTTCGCGGTCGGCGTGGCCAACCCCAAGACGATCGTGTTCTTCGCCGCCGTACTGCCCCAGTTCGTGGACCGCGAACACGGCCACGTCACCACCCAGATGCTGCTGCTCGGCCTGGTCTTCAACCTCATCGCCGTGGCTTCGGACAGCCTGTGGGGGCTGGTCGCCGCCACCGCCCGCGACTGGTTCGCCCGCTCACCCCGCCGCCTCTCCGCGGTGGGCGGCGTCGGCGGCCTCACGATGATCGGCCTCGGCGTGACGGTCGCGGTGACCGGCCGCAAGGACTGACTCCGCCACGACCGTCCCGGCTACCGGCTGACTGCGCTACGACCGTCTCCGCTACGGCCGGCTGCGCCACGACCGTCTCCGCTACGGCTGTCTCAGCAGCCCGTTCACCGCTCGCCCGAACATCGACCGCGCCGCCCACTCAAGCGGCCGGTCGAAGAGGCGCGGCAGGAAACTGACCGCCAGCTCCTCCTGCCAGACCACCCGGCTACGGCCCCCCGGCCCCGGCCGCACCTCGATCTCCGCCCAGCCGGTGACGACCCGCCCCCGCTTCTCCAGCCGGACCAGACCGGGCTCGTCGTCCGTCGGGGGTCGCCACACGGTGACCTCCATCCGGTCGTCGAAACCGAGCGGGCCGAGCCCGGAGCGGGCCACGAACACCGTGCCCTCGCCGGTCGGCGGAGGAGTCAGCACGCTGACCCGGGTCAGCGGCACCACATCGCCGTGGCGCGGCCACTCCGTCAGCCGGCGCCACGCCTCCTCAAGGGGAAGCGGGGCCGTGCGTTCGAGACGGAAGTCGACCATGTAGGAATCGTAGAGAACGCTTCTTGATCGGCGGTACTTTCGTCGAGGGCTCACACCCTTGGCCCAGCGGTTCACAGGTATGCAGACGTACACCACAGGGGGAGTCGGTCGTCATGCCACTGAAGGCCTATGGCGTATTGATCACACGCGCGGTGGACACCCGGCGCGAGGGCGCCGCCGGTACACCGCACTACCAGATCCATCTCACGGACGACTCGGGCACGCACTACCGTGCCGCGGTCAACGTCCTGTCCGCCGAGCAGCCCTCCGAGCTGCTCTACCTCGTCGGCGAGGACTTCCAACACCCGGTCACCGCGCGCCTGGAGGGCCTCTCGAGCGGCTGGAACACCCTGCCGCCCGGACCCGGCGGCCCGAACCTCGACTTCGTGCGCGGCAACCTCTTCGACCCGGCGAACCTGCGCACGCTGCCTCCGGACGCGAGCGGTCCCGACAACGACCTGGCCGACCTCCTCGACCACTACGTACGCCGCGCGGTGGACGACCCGGAGGCCCGGCTGTACGTCTTCGGCGAGCGCTTCGGGCCCGAACCGACCGTCAAGGACAAGGTGTTCGGCTTCCTGCCGGGCAACGGCGTCCACGACATCCACATGAACCAGGGCAACAGTCGCCGCTTCAGCGGCGACGACGGGATCTGGCAGGACGGTGGCCTGCTGATCCACTTCCCGGCGCAGTCGCGGTGGGTGGCCGTCTTCCTCGCCTTCCAGAGCCAGTCCTGGCACACCGACGACACCACCGGCCACACCCTGGATGGCACCGACGGTTCGCGCGACGAGCCCGGCGGACAGCCCGTCCGGGTCGTCGCGGCCCTGGTCAACCCGCGCGGCCCGGCGCCCGAGGCGGAGAGCGTCACGCTCCTCAACGCCTCGCCCGATCCCGTCGACCTGACCGGCTGGCGCGTCCGGGACCGGCTGGGCGGCTCCTGCGCGGTACCGGCCGTCGGCCTCCTCGCCGCAGGCGCCCCGCTCCTCGTCCCGCTCACGGACGGCGTCCAACTGGGCAACAAGGGCGGTGAGATCACCCTCCTCGACGCGAACGGCCTCAAGGTCCACGGCGTCTCGTACACCACCGAACAGGCCGCGCGGGAGGGCTGGACCGTGGTGTTCTGACCCCGCCCGGCGCGCCACGTGGTCAGGGCCGGTACACCTTGCCCGGCTCCGCCTTCCCGGGTGCGAGGAGCTGCGGCACGGTCACGAACACGTACCCGCGCTCCTTCAGCGCGTCGATGATCCCCGGGACGGCGGGCACGGTGCCCTGGTACAGGTCGTGCAGCAGGATGATGCCGTCCCGGGTGGCCTGGGCGAGAACGCGCTTGGTGATGAGGACGGAGTCGGTGGTCGCGTAGTCCTTGGCGGTCACGCTCCACAGCACCTCCGAGAGGCCCAGCTCCCGGCAGATCTTGTGCACGGTGTCGTCGGTGCGGCCCTGCGGCGGGCGCATCAGCGTGGGCCGCTTGCCGGTGATCCGCGCTATCGCGTCGTCCGTGCGCTGGAGTTCGTCGCGTATCCGCGCCGGGGTTATCCGGGTCAGGATCTTGTGGTCCCAGGTGTGGCTGGCCACCTCGTGCCCCTCGGCGGCCATGCGTGCGACGAGCTCCGGGTACTTCTCGATGTGCCGCTTGCCGAGCAGGAAGAAGGTCGCCGGGACCTGCTTCTCCTTCAGGATGTCGAGCAGCCGCGCCGAGTTCTCGCTCGGCCCGGCGTCGAAGGTCAGCGCGATGCACTTCGCCTCACGGCAGTCGACCGTCCCGAAACGGGCCTGCGCGGTGGCCGACGGGGCCTCGGCGCGGGCGGTGGCCGGCGCGGTGGTGTCCAGCTTGGTGCAGCCGCCCAACGACAGGGCCACTGAAGCCGCCGCCACGAACATGCCGACGGCACGCAACCCGGCCCGGGTTCTTTCCCTCTTCTTCTGCAGAGCGCTCAGAGTTGGCATGTCCGGACTATACACAGCGTGTATGTACGGCGTGTATAGCGGGGCGGGGGTGCCCGGGGAGCGGTGCCTGTGCCCCGTCAGGGGGCGGCGGTCCCCAGTTCCCGCCCGAGCCGGAGGTTCCATCGCCCGGCCCGTCCGCTGAGGTCGGTCGCGGTCAGTGGGGGTACGTCGAGCCGCCAGAAGGCGGGCCCGGGTGC
This sequence comes from Streptomyces sp. NPDC101776, assembly GCF_044766845.1. Taxonomy (NCBI): domain Bacteria; kingdom Bacillati; phylum Actinomycetota; class Actinomycetes; order Kitasatosporales; family Streptomycetaceae; genus Streptomyces; species Streptomyces sp. NPDC101776. The sequence continues at coordinate 58,736 of NZ_JBIWMV010000001.1, forward strand.
GCCGAGGATCGTGACCGCGAGGGCCCTTACGATCTCCTGCTCGACCACGGCGAGGGTCCTGCCCTCGAACTCCGCCACCGTCTCCAGCCACCGCCCCGCCCGCTCGCAGAGCACCCGTACCGACTCCCCGCCGTGGGGTGTCGCGTCCGGGTCCGTCAGCCAGGACATCGTCGCGTCAGGCTCCCGTGCCATCACCTCGTCGAGGGTCAGCCCCCGCCAGCGCCCCATGTCCAGACCCGCCAACTCCGGCTCCGTTACGGCCGCCAGGCCCAGCGCCGACGCCGTCTCACGGCACCGCGTGCTGGGCGAGACCAGCACCCGGGCGGCCGAGCGGAGCGACCCCGCGACGGACTCGGCACGGGCCGTTCCGCTCAGGTCCAACGGGCCGTCGTCGTCGAACCGGGTCTCCCGCAGGGAGCGGTTCATCGCCGGCGAGATCAAGGTGATACGGCTGGTCACGTGGTCGCTCCAGTTCTCGGGGCTGTTCGGAACATCGTCTCGCCCGTGCCTTTGGGCGGGGGCGGCCGGGAGGGGTGTCCCCCCGGCCGCCCCCGCCCTCGGATCAGGAACCGGCCAGCTCCGTACGGACCGTACGGGCCGCCGCGACCAGGTTCTCCAGGGACGCGCGGGTCTCGGGCCAGCCGCGGGTCTTCAGACCGCAGTCCGGGTTGACCCACAGCCGCTCCGGCGGAATGGCCTCAAGTCCCTTGCGCAGCAAGGCCGCCGCCTCGTCCGCGCTCGGCACACGCGGTGAGTGGATGTCGTAGACACCCGGTCCCGCCTCACGCGGATAGCCGTGCCCGGCCAGCTCACGGGCAACCTGCATGTGCGAGCGGGCCGCCTCCAGGCTGATGACGTCCGCGTCGAGATCGTCGATGGCCTGGACGATGTCACCGAACTCGGCGTAGCACATGTGCGTGTGGATCTGCGTGTCCGGCCGTACCCCGGCGGTGGTCAGCCGGAACGACTCCGTCGCCCAGGCGAGATACGCCGCCCGGTCCGCCGCCCGCAGCGGCAGGGTCTCCCGCAGCGCGGGCTCGTCGACCTGGACGACCGAAGTCCCGGCCGCCTCAAGGTCGTTGACCTCGTCGCGCAGAGCCAGGGCGACCTGCCGGGCGGTGTCCCCGAGCGGCTGGTCGTCCCGGACGAAGGACCAGGCGAGCATGGTGACCGGCCCGGTCAGCATGCCCTTGACCGGGCGTGAGGTGAGCGACTGGGCGTACGTCGTCCAGCGCACCGTCATCGGTTCCGGCCGCGAGATGTCGCCGGCCAGGATCGGCGGCCGGACGTACCGCGTGCCGTACGACTGGACCCAGCCGTGCTGGGTGGCGAGGTAGCCCGTCAGCTGCTCGGCGAAGTACTGGACCATGTCGTTGCGTTCGGGCTCACCGTGCACCAGGACGTCCAGGCCGGTCTTCTCCTGGAACGTGATCACCTCCTGGATCTCGGCCCTGATCCGCTCCTCGTACCCGGCCGTGTCGATCCGCCGCGCCCTCAAGTCGGCCCGTGCGGTGCGCAGTTCGGCGGTCTGCGGGAACGAGCCGATGGTCGTCGTCGGCAGCGACGGCAGCCCGAGATGCGCGCGCTGCGCCACGGTCCGCTCGGCGTACGGCTGAGCACGGCGGGCATCGGCGTCCGTGACGGCGGCCGCCCGGGCCCGTACGGCGGGGTCGCGGGTCAGCGACGAACCCGCGCGGGACGCCAAGTCGGCGCGGTTCGCGGCGAGTTCGGCGGCGATCGTGTCGGTGCCCTGGGCCAGCCCCTTGGCGAGCGTGACGATCTCGCCCGTCTTCTGCCGCGCGAACGCCAGCCAGCGCAGGATCTGCGGCTCGATGTCCCGCTCGGCGGCGGCGTCGAGCGGGACGTGCAGCAGCGAGCAGGAGGCGGCCACGTCGACCTGGTCGGCCAGCCCGAGCAACGTCCCCAGCGTGGCCAGGGACTTGGTGAGGTCGTTGACCCAGACGTTACGGCCGTTGACGACACCCGCGACCAGCCGCTTGCCGGGCAGCCCGCCCACCGCGGCCAGGGCGTCCAGGTTGGCGGCGGCGGACTCGGTGAAGTCGAGCGCGAGCCCCTCCACCGGGGCCTTCGCCAACACCGTCAGTGCGTCGCCGAGTTGGTCGAAGTAGGAGGCGACCAGGAGCTTCGGGCGATCGGTGGCGCCTCCCAGGTCGCGGTAGGCGCGGGCGGCGGCGTTCAGTTCGGCCGGGGTGCGGTCCTGGACCAGGGCGGGCTCGTCGAGCTGCGCCCACTCCGCGCCCGCCGCCCGCAGATCGGCGAGGACCTCGGCGTACACCGGCAGCAGCCGGTCCAGCAGGGTCAGCGGGTCGAAGTCCGCGGGGGCGCCCGGGGCGGGCTTGGCGAGCAGGAGGTAGGTCACCGGGCCGACCAGCACCGGGCGTGGGTTCAGGCCGAGGGCGAGGGCTTCCCTGAATTCCGCGACCTGCTTGGTGGAGTCGGTGGTGAAGACGGTGTCCGGGGCCAACTCCGGCACCAGATAGTGGTAGTTCGTGTCGAACCACTTCGTCATCTCCAGCGGCGCCACGTCCTGCGTGCCGCGCGCCATCGCGAAGTACCCGTCCAGCGCGTCGAGTTCGACGGCGGCGCGGTGGCGTGCGGGGATCGCGCCGACCATGACGCTGGTGTCCAGGACGTGGTCGTAGTACGAGAAGTCGCCGGTCGGTACCTCGTGGACGCCGGCGTCGGTCAGGTGCCGCCAGTTCGCGCGGCGCAGTTCGGTGGCGGTGGCCCGGTGGGTGTCGGCGTCGACGCGGCCCTTCCAGTAGCCCTCGATCGCCTTCTTCAGTTCACGGCCCCTGCCCTGGCGGGGGTAGCCGTACACGGTGGACCGTGCGGGCTTCGCTGTCGCTGTCACGGAACTCTCCTTCGCGAGATGTCTCCCTGAGATCCCGGTACGGGACGGGGGCGCGAAGGAACGTCAGACCGGGGGTTGTTGTGCCCGCCGGTATGTACGCCGACCCGCCCACGAGGTCACCGGGATTCCGCGCGTGAATGCTTCGCGTGCGGGCAGTTGGCAGGTCTTCGGACTTGCGGGCACGTCCTCCTTTTCTCACCGGAGGACACCTACTGGCCGTCGCTTCCCAGGTCCTGTTGTGGGCCCAGTGCGTATGACGGCGGTCGTTCCTGCTTACCGCTGCGGGGCAGTCCCGGAGTTTCACCGGGTTCCCTCTTGCGACGCGTCCGTCTGGCTGACGGGGCGAACCAGCTGCGCGGCCAGCCTAAGGGGTGGGGGTCTTGTGCGTCGATCTTTTGCTGCGGCCCGGTGGGGGCTGGGCGCGCCCCGCGGCGGAGCCGCATATCGATATGGCCCCGCGCCCCTAGGTAGCTTGGGGTCCCCGGGATTCGAAGGCTCGCAGGATTTCCTCTGCCGCCAAAGTTGCCGTCGACTCGCCCTCGCGTACCTGGCGTTCGAGGTCCGGAGCCAACGCGCGTACCGCCGGATCCGAGTGCAGCCTGCCCAACAGCTCCTCGCGGACCATCGTCCACGTCCAGTCCACCTGTTGCTCGCTGCGCTTTGCCGCCAGGCGGCCGGTGGACTCCAGCAGGGACCGGTGTTGTTCCAGGCGTTCCCAGATCGTGTCCAGGCCTGTTCCCTCTCGTGCGCTGCAACTCAGCACCGGCGGCGTCCAGGCCGCGTCGACGGGATGCATCAGCCTCAGCGCGCCCGCCAGTTCACGCGCCGCGCTCTTCGCGTCGCGCTCGTGGGGGCCGTCCGCCTTGTTGACGGCGATGACGTCCGCCAACTCCAGGACGCCCTTCTTGATGCCCTGTAGCTGGTCGCCCGTGCGGGCCAGAGTCAACAGGAGGAAGGAGTCGACCATGTTGGCGACCGCCGTCTCGGACTGGCCCACGCCTACCGTCTCGACGAGGACGACGTCGTAGCCCGCCGCCTCCATCACCACGATGGACTCGCGGGTCGCCTTCGCGACGCCGCCCAGCGTGCCGGCGGTGGGGGAGGGGCGGACGAAGGCCGCGGGGTCCACGGCCAGGCGTTCCATGCGGGTCTTGTCGCCGAGGATCGAGCCGCCCGTGCGGGTCGAGGACGGGTCGACGGCCAGTACCGCGACCCGGAAGTCGAGCGAGGTCAGCAGCGTGCCGAACGCGTCGATGAACGTCGACTTGCCCACGCCCGGGACACCGCTGATGCCGATGCGCCGGGCCCGGCCGCTGTGCGGGAGCAGTGCGGTCAGCAACTCCTGGGCCATGACCCGGTGTTGGGGCTTGGTAGACTCGACGAGGGTGATGGCTCGGGCCACCAGCGCCCGTTTTCCGTCGAGCACGCCCTTCACATAGGTGTCGAGCTCGATCACAGGGTGTGCCCGAGGTCGGCGGCCAGGCGCTGCACCAGGTCGTAGGCCGCGTCCGGGATCACCGTCCCGGGCGGGAACACGGCCGCCGCGCCCATCTCCAGGAGCGTGGGGACATCTTGGGGAGGGATCACCCCGCCGACCACGATCATGATGTCCTCGCGGCCCTCCTCGGCGAGGGACTCCTTCAACGCCGGTACGAGGGTGAGGTGTCCGGCGGCGAGGGACGACACTCCGACGATGTGTACGTCCGCCTCTACGGCCTGGCGGGCCACCTCGCCGGGGGTCTGGAAGAGGGGGCCGACGTCGACGTCGAAGCCGAGGTCGGCGAAGGCGGTGGCGATCACCTTCTGGCCGCGGTCGTGGCCGTCCTGGCCCATCTTGGCGACCAGGATGCGGGGGCGACGGCCCTCGGACTCCTCGAAGGCGCTCACCAGGGTGCGGGTGCGTTCCACGGACGGGGACTCGCCGGCTTCGGTGCGGTACACACCGGAGATCGTACGGATCTGGCTCGCGTGCCGCCCGTACACCTTCTCCAGCGCGTCGGAGATCTCGCCGACCGTCGCCTTCGCGCGGGCCGCGTTGACCGCCAGCTCCAGGAGGTTGCCGGTGCTCCCGGCGGCCCGGGTCAGGGCGTGCAGGGCGTCCTGGGTGGCCTGTTCGTCGCGCTCGGCGCGCAACCGCCGTAGTTTCTCGATCTGTTGGGTGCGGACGGAGGAGTTGTCGACCTTGAGGACGTCGATCTGCTCGTCGGTCTCCACGCGGTACTTGTTGACGCCGATGACCGGCTGGCGTCCGGAGTCGATGCGGGCCTGGGTGCGGGCCGCCGCCTCCTCGATGCGCAGTTTGGGGATGCCCGCGTCGATGGCCTTGGCCATGCCGCCCGCCGCCTCGACCTCCTCGATGTGCTGCCAGGCCCGGCGCGCGAGGTCGTAGGTGAGCTTCTCGACGTACGCGCTGCCGCCCCACGGGTCGATGACCCGGGTGGTGCCGGACTCCTGCTGGATGAGGAGCTGGGTGTTGCGGGCGATGCGCGCCGAGAAGTCGGTGGGCAGCGCGAGGGCCTCGTCCAGGGCGTTGGTGTGCAGCGACTGGGTGTGGCCCTGCGTCGCCGCCATGGCCTCCACGGCCGTACGCGTCACGTTGTTGAACACGTCCTGCGCGGTCAGCGACCAGCCCGAGGTCTGTGAATGGGTGCGCAGGGAGAGGGACTTGGCGTTCTGCGGGTCGAACTGTTTCACCAGCTTCGCCCACAGCAGGCGCGCCGCCCGCATCTTCGCGATCTCCATGAAGAAGTTCATGCCGATCGCCCAGAAGAAGGACAGCCGGGGCGCGAACGCGTCCACGTCCATCCCCGCCTCGCGGCCCGCCCGGATGTACTCGACCCCGTCCGCGAGGGTGTACGCGAGCTCCAGGTCGGCCGTCGCGCCCGCCTCTTGGATGTGGTAGCCGGAGATGGAGATCGAGTTGTAGCGGGGCATCCGCTGCGAGGTGAAGGCGAAGATGTCGGAGATGATCCGCATCGACGGCTTCGGCGGATAGATGTAGGTGTTGCGGACCATGAACTCCTTGAGGATGTCGTTCTGGATGGTCCCGGCCAACTTCTCGGGCGGTACGCCCTGTTCCTCGGCGGCGACGATGTAGAGCGCCAGTACCGGCAGCACCGCGCCGTTCATCGTCATCGACACGGTCATCTTGTCGAGCGGGATGCCGTCGAAGAGCTGGCGCATGTCGTAGATCGAGTCGATCGCCACGCCCGCCATGCCGACGTCACCGGTCACGCGCGGGTGGTCGCTGTCGTAACCCCGGTGCGTGGGCAGGTCGAAGGCGACCGACAGGCCCTTCTGACCGGCCGCCAGATTGCGCCGGTAGAAGGCGTTGGACTCCTCGGCCGTGGAGAAGCCCGCGTACTGACGGATCGTCCAGGGCTGGTTGACGTACATCGTCGGGTACGGGCCGCGCAGATACGGCGCGATGCCCGGGTAGGTGGCCAGGAAGTCCAGGCCCTCCAAGTCCTGCCCCGTGTACAGGGGTTTGACCGCGATGCCCTCCGGGGTCTCCCAGAGGAGGTCGTCGCCGCCCGCCGCCTTCTTGACGGTGTCGTGCCACTCGTCCGGGCCGGCTTCGGCGGCCGGGGTCCCCAGTTCGATCCCGGAGAAGTCGGGGATGCGCCCGCTCGCTGCCATCAGGACACTCCCATGCGGTCGAGGGTGGCGGACAGGACGGCTACGGCGTCGCAGCCCGCGAAGACATAGGCGTCGACACCGGAGTACTGCCCGGGACGGCCCGCGAGGAACACGTGCCCGGCACCGGCCGACCTCAACTCCCCGGAGATCGCGGCTGCTTGCTCCTCGTACAGTGCGTCGCTGGAGCACAGGCACGCCTCGGTGGCCCCGCTGTCCGCGAAGGCGCCCACGGTGACGGGCTCGATGCCGCCCGCCTGGAAGAGGTTCGAGGCGAAGGTGAGGCGGGCGGTGTGCGCGGCGGCGGGGCCGAGCGCCGCCAGGAAGATGCGCGGGCGGGAGCCGGTCGCCGCGAGGTGGGCGTCCGAGCGGGCGCGCAGTGCCTCGTAGGCCTCGTCGCGGCGCACGCGCGGCAGTCCGCCGGAGAGGGGCTCGGGGGCGGGCACGCGCTCCGGGAGGCGTTCGGCGAGGTTCGGGAACTCGCTGACGCCGGTGATCGGTTCGCGGCGCTTGGCGAGCTTCGCGCTGCGGGCCGCCCAGGTGGTGGCGAGATCGTCGCGGAGGCTGCCGGAACGCAACACGGCCGCCTGGCCGCCCTGTTGCTCGATGTGCTGGAAGAACTCCCACCCCGCGTGGGCGAGTTCCTCGGTGAGGCGCTCCACGTACCAGGAGCCGCCCGCCGGGTCGATCACCCGGGACAGATGCGACTCCTCGACCAGGATCGTCGAGGTGTTGCGGGCGATCCGGCGCGCGAACGCGTCCGGCAGGCCCAGCGCGTGATCGAAGGGCAGCACGGTGACGGACTCGGCGCCGCCCACCCCGGCGGCCAGCGTCGCGACCGTCGTGCGCAGCATGTTCACCCACGGGTCGCGGCGGGACATCATCACCGGCGAGGTCACCACGTGCTGCACCTGCCCGCCCGGCGCCCCGCACACCTCGGCGACCCGCGCCCAGAGCCTGCGTGCCGCGCGCAGCTTGGCGATCGTGAGGAACTGGTCGGCGGTGGCCGCGTACCTGAACTCCAGTTGCCCGACGGCCTGTTCGACGCTCAGTCCGGCCTCGGTCAGCTCGCGGAGATAGGCGACACCGGTCGCCAGCGAGGCGCCCAGTTCCTGCGCCGCCGAACCGCCGGCCTCGTGGTACGGCAGCGCGTCCACGGTCAGCGCGCGCAGCCCCGGGTACTCCTCGGCGCAGCGCCGGGCGAGTGCGGCGACGGGTGCGAAGTCGAAGGCGTCCTCCCCGGTGCGGGCCGCGTAACCCAGCGGGTCGGCGCCCAGGTTGCCCCGGGCGGCCTCGGGCGCGATGCCCCGCTCCTCGTGCAGCCGTAGCAACTCGGTTGCTGCGGAAGCGACTTCGGGCCCGGCGTCGAGGACGACGGGCGCCAGGTCGAGAAAGACGCCGTCGAGGGTGCCGGCGAGCGACGCGACGGGGATGCCGCGCTCGCCGACGGCCAGCCACAGGGAGGTGACGCCGTTCTCCAGGTCGCCGAGGACCGCGGAGTTGTCGGCCGTCGTGTGCCGCTGGCGTACGTCCCAGCCGCCGAGGGTGTTGCCCTCGGCGCGGCCACCCCGTACGAAGGGGGCGAAACCGGGGAGGCCGGGCTCGGGGGCGGAGTCGTCGGCGGTGTACAAGGGACGGGCGAGAAGCCCGTCCTCCAACGAGGTGGACAGGGCGTCTTCCGCTGCCGTACCCGAGACTTCCTTGCCCGACTTGCGCAGTACGCCTTCCACCAGGCGTTGCCACTGCTCATGGGTCGCGTCAGGGAACTCGGCGGCCAGCGAGAGCCCGTCGTCAGGCAGGACCGTCATGCTCGGATGCTAGGGCAAAAGCGCAGGTGAGCAGCAGAGGACGCGGCTGTGACCTTGACCTCCCTTTGCGGTCTAGACCACTTTCCGGGCCGGTGCTACAGCCCTCCGGCTCGTGGTTCACAGCCCGATGTCCCTGCGGCTCATGTCGTCCAGCGACTCGCGGCGGACCAGGACGCGCGCGATGCCGTCGGCCACCGCGACGACCGGCGGCCGGCCGACGAGGTTGTAGCCGGACGCCATGGACAGGTGGTACGCGCCGGCCGCCGGTACCGCGAGGAGGTCGCCGGGGCGTATGTCGCCGGGCAGCGCCACCTCGTCGGCGAGGACGTCGCCCGCCTCGCAGTGCCGGCCCACGACGGTGACCATGCGGGGCGGTGCGCCGGCGGGGCGGCCGATCAGCCGGGGCGCGTAGCGCACGCCGTACAGCGCGGGCCTCGGGTTGTCGCTCATGCCGCCGTCGACCGCTACGAAGGTGCGGTCACCGGTGCGCTTGACGGCCAGGACGCGGTAGACGGCGACCCCGGCGGGACCGACGATCGCCCGGCCCGGTTCGAGGGTGAGCCGGGGCACGGGCAGCCCGGTGCGGGCGCAGCCGTCCTCCAGCTCGGCGCGGACCCGCCCCGCGAGCACGGAGACGTCGAGGTGTTCCTCGCCCGGGCGGTAGGCGATCGCGTGGCCGCCGCCGATGTCCAACTGCGGGAGCGTGACGCCGTGTTGGTCGCGGATGCGGGCCAACAGTCCGACCATGCGGCGCACTGCGGCGACGTACGGCTTCGTGCCGGCGATCTGCGAGCCGATGTGGCAGTGCAGGCCCACGAGTTCGAGGTGCGGCTGGTCGAGGATGCGGGTCACGGCGTGCTGCGCGGAGCCGTCGGTGATGGACAGCCCGAACTTCTGGTCGTCGGTGCCGGTGCGCACCTTGACGTGGGCGCCGGCCGCCACACCGGGCACCACCCGCACCATCACCTTCTGCCGGCTGTCGGCGGGTGTGATCGCGGCCAGCCGGGCGATCTCCGAGGTGCTGTCCACGACGATCCGGCCGACCCCGAGCCGCAGCGCGGTGCTCAGGTCCTCGGGGCTCTTGGCGTTGCCGTGCAGCACGATCCGCTCCGGCGGGAAGCCGGTGGCGTGGGCGAGCGCGAGTTCACCGGCCGAGCAGACGTCGAGACCGAGCCCCTCCTCCCGCACCCAGTGGGCCATCGCCCGGCAGAGGAACGCCTTGGCCGCGTAGACGACGTCGGCGTCCGGGAACGCCGTGCGGTACGAGCGGCAGCGCTCGCGGATCTCCCGCTCGTCGAGGACGTAGACGGGGGTGCCGAAGCGGTCGGCGGCCTCGGTCAGGGAGACACCGCCGACGGTGACGTCTCCGGCGGGGGCGGGGCGGGTGGAGCGGGGCCAGACGGACAGGTCGCCGGTGTCGGTGACCTGGACAACGGGGGCGTCCAGGATGGACATGGGTGGGTCTCCTCAGCCGATCAGCAGGTTCAGGCAGGCGACGGCGGCGGCCGCGCCGGTCACGCGCAGGGCGCCGATGTGCTGGGGGTGCCGGCGGCGCCACGAGTTCTCGCGCTCGCGGGCGGTGGCCGCGCTGCGGTCGGCCGCCGGGGCGGAGAGCGAGGGGTCGACGGTGAGGTCGGTGACGCCGAGGGGTGCGGCGAGGGCGCGCAGCGCGGGTTCGGAGAGCTTGATGCTCGCCTGTTCGGCGCCGAGGGTGGCGGTGAGCTTCGCCGCCGAGGTGAATCCGACCGCCGTACGGCCGCCGAGGGGGGCGCGGAAGAAGCGGGCCGTGCAGCCCGTGGGTCCCGACCGGACGGGGACGTACAGGAGTCCGGCCGGGACGGGTTCGGAGGGTTCGGGGTCCTCGGGACGGTCGACTGGAGACATCGTGCGGCTCCTTCGTAGTGGGCGATGTGCGGGGCCCGGTCGGTCCGACCTGGCGCTTCCTCGAAGCTATGCCCGCGGGGCGGGGGTACGGACGGCTCGCTGATGGATGCTTGACGGGGAGGGCCGTACCCATGACGCCCTGCTGACGGGGGTGAGCCGGCAGGTCAGGCCCCGCCCTCCGTCAGCTCGCGCGCGTCCACCGCCGGCCGCAGCGAGATACGGCGGTGCAGGGAGGCCGGCTCACCCTCCAGGGGCGACGGCGGCACCGTCAGCACCGGGCAGGCGGCGTGGGTGACGCAGTAGCGGGTGACGGACGGGAACAGGACGCGGAGCGGTCCGCGCGGTCCCGCGCCGACGACCAGGAGATCGTCCGGGCGATCGGCCGTCTCCACCAGGGCGCGGCCCGCCGTACCCCGTACGACCAGACCCTGGAACGGGATCCCGGGGCCCGTGTCGCCGAAGGCCGCGTCGAGAACGGCGAGGAGCCGGTCGGCGGCGGCGCGGCGGAAGTCGGCCCCCGAAGGGGTGAACAACGCCCGGCCATGGGCGAGTTCACCGCCGGGCGGCTCCCAGGCGAGGACGGCCAGCAGCTCGGCGCCGGTACGACGGGCCTCGCGCACCGCCCGGTGCAGCGCCGCCACGCTGCCCGGTGAACCGCTCACTCCGACCACGGCACGTGCCCGCCCGCCGTCACTGTCCATCGCCGCTCACTCCTCGCCCTACACGGACTTCCGCCTCCCATCGAAAGGCCGGAGAGCGCGGACGTATCGCCGTGTTGGCGCGTGCCTGACGCCGGAGGGGCGATTCCTGACGCGTCCGTGACGCGGCGTCCGCGGTGGCCGGAAATGGTTCCTCAACTCCCGCCGGGCGGCCCGCCCGTGTCAACGAAGGGGCGGCCCCCGGCAAAGCCCGGGGCAAGAATCGGCCCCGGCGCCCGCCCCGCCGGTCGCAACGACCGTCTGGCAACGCACTGTTCACTCAGGAGCCGTCGGGAAGCGCCAGGGTGCGGACGTTGTCAGCTCAACTGCTCGCCAGGGAGGGCACCATGACCGCACAGACAGAGACACCGGACGAGTCGGCGCAGTCGTCCAAGGGGGTCAGCCGGCGTCACGCGCTGGGTCTCCTCGGTACGGCCGGCGCCGGCGCCGCCGTCACCCCCTTGCTGGGAGCAGGCACGGCACAGGCCGCCCCGCTGGACGCCCCGGCATTCCACCTCACCGCCGACTCCTCCGGCGCCTCGCCGGTCCAGGGCCTGCACCTCACCTTCGGGGCGGACCCGCGCACCCAGATGACGGTCTCGTGGATCACCGACAGACCGGTGTCGAAACCGGTCGTGCGCTACGGCACGCTGGAGCACGGCTTCGGCTCCAGCGCCAAGGCCCGCACGGTCACCTACGTCGACGGCACCTCCAGCCGCACCGTCTACGTCCACCACGCCGCGCTGAACAAGCTCTCCCCGGACACCGACTACCTGTACCTCGCCACCCACGAGGGCGCGACGCCCGACAGCGGTACCTTCCGCACCGCCCCGCGTGGCCGGAAGCCGCTCACCTTCACCAGCTTCGGCGACCAGTCCGCCCCGCAGGTGACCTGGGCGGCCAACGGCACGGTCGGGCTCGACGCGAACTCCACGCCCGCGACGAAGGACATCGTCACCGGCATCGAGCAGGTCGCCCCGCTCTTCCACCTCCTCAACGGCGACCTCTGCTACGCCAACCTGGACGTCGACCGGGTGCGCACCTGGAACAACTTCTTCACCAACAACACCCGTTCGGCCCGCTTCCGCCCCTGGATGCCGGCGGCCGGAAACCACGAGATCGAGAAGGCCAACGGTCCGATCGGACTCGGCGCCTACCAGACCTACTTCGATCTGCCGTCCACCGAGACCGACGCCGAACTCGCGGGCCTCTACTACGCGTTCACGGCCGGCTCGGTACGGGTGATCGTCCTCCAGAACGACGACAACTGTCTCCAGGACGGCGGCGACGTCTACATCAGCGGCTACTCCGGTGGTCGCCAACTCGCTTTCCTGGAAAAGGAGTTGAAGGCGGCCCGGGCCTCGCGCGACACCGACTGGATCGTCGTCGCCATGCACCAGGTCATGGTCAGCTCCACCGACGCGAACGGCGCCGACCTGGGCCTGCGCCAGAAGTACGGTCCCCTCTTCGACCGCTACGGCGTCGACCTGGTGCTCTGCGGCCACGAGCACAACTACGAGCGCTCGCTGGCTGTGCGCGGAGTCGTCAGCGGCACCGAGACGCTGACCCCCAACCCGGTCTCCACGGCCACCGACGACATCGACACCGGCCTCGGCACCGTCCACATGATTCTCGGCGGCGGCGGAGTCTCGGGCACCACGAACCAGAGCTTCTTCAAGGACGGCACCGGCAAGGTGATCACGTCCGTGTCGGCGACCCCCGGCTCCAACGGCAAGCGCACCTCCACCTACACCAAGGAGGAGGCGGTCTGGGTCGGCGTCCGGGACACCGACCACCCCTACGGCTTCGCCGCGTTCACCGTCGACCCCGGTCGGCACGCCGGTGACATCACCCGTATGCACGTGACCTACTACAACGTGAACAAGCCGAACGGCGACCTGTCGGTGTTCGAGAACTTCACGCTCCACCGCAAGCGCTCCGACGGCAAACGCTGAGCACTAACCGAAGCTGTCCTGGTCCTCGTCCGGCAACCAGTGCAGGGCGAACCAGAGTTCCATCCGCACGCCGGGGTCCTGCAAGTCCACGTCGAGCAGTTCGGCGACCCGTGCCGGCCGGTGCCGCACGGTGTTCCGGTGGATGTGCGGGGCCCCCGCCGTGCGGTCCCAACTGCCGTGCAGGGCAAGCCATGTGCGCAGCGTGCCGATGAGGACCGGGGTGCCCGGGGCAGCGGCCGGGTCGATCGGGGCGAACCGGGTGCGGGCCAGGTCACGGGGGTCGGCGGACGGGACGATCCCGTGCACGGTGAGCGGGTCCCTGGTGTGGACGACGGCGGGCACCCGCGCCGCGAGCGCGCGTCGCAGGGCCCGCCCGGCCTGGACGTCGGCGTGCGCCAGGTCGGAAGCCGGCACGGGGGTGCTGAACCCGAGGGCCCAGCCCAAGTCCGCCGCCCGCGCGGGCACTTCGGGTGGCACGTCCGGCGTGCCGGGCACCAGCGCCTTCAGCTCGGAGCCGTCGACGTAGAGATACGACGTGCCCAACGCCGTTCCCAGCGTGGCGAGTCGGGCCGGATCGTCGCCCGGGGGCGGTGTCGGCCCGTACCGGCCATGGACCACCACCCAGTGCCCGGCGGGCGCGAGAGCCGGCGCCACCTCGGCCGGGGCCGCGCCCAGCATCAGCCGTACCAGTGCGCCCGCGCTGTGCGTGTCGGTGCCCAGGGCGTGCCGGGGGCTGGTGAGCAGGGCCAGCAGGACGGCCGCCGTGCCGGTGACCTGGCGGTGCACCAGGGTCGGGGCGGTGGCGGCGGCCTGGCCGAGGGCGAGCGTCGTCCCGGTGCCGTCCGCTCCGGGCAGGGTGTGCACGGTCAGATGGGTGCCGCCCTCGTGGTCGGCCGCCGCGGCCGGTGCGGACCGACCGGTACGGACCCGGCCGAGGGTGCGCACGGCGAGGTCACGCACCCGCCCCGGGGTCGGCGCCGCGGGCCGGGGACCGGCGCTGAACAGCTCGTTGCCCCGGGCGTCGTACGGTCGCCGGGGTCTACTGCCTGGTCTACGCCCTGGCCGGCGCCGTCATCGGCATGGCCACCAAGACCCTCTACCCGAACCTCGCCGCCGCCGACGACGCGTTCGCGACGATCGTCCGGCACGCCCTGCCCACCGGCGTCCGCGGTCTGGTGCCGGCCGCCGCGCTCTCCGCGAGGATGTCGACCGCGAGCGGCGCCCTGATCGCCTCGGCGACCGTCGCCAACAACGACATCTGGGCCCGGCTGCGCCGCCGTTCGGCCGCCGCCGGTGTCCAGGACGGCGACGAGATCGCCTCCAACCGGCTCGCCATCGTCGTCCTCGGAGTGGCGGCCATGGGTATCGCTGTGTCCTCGGCGATGTCATCGAGGCCCTCACCGTCGCCTACAACCTGCTCGTCGGCGGCCTGTTGGTCCCCATCCTCGGCGGCCTCGTCTGGAAGCGCGGCAACCTTCCCGGCGCCATGGCCTCGATGATCGCGGGCGGCACCACGGTGATCGTCCTCATGGTGACCGACGGCCTCCTCGCCAACGAGCCCGTCTACTACGGCCTGTTGGCCGGCCTGGTCTCCTACGTGGCCGTCAGCCTCCTCACCAAGCCGACCGAAGAGGCCGTGGTCCAGGCCTGGCACAGCCGCCTGGCAGGCGAACAGGCCACCGCAGCCTCGGAGTCGAGCGTGGCCTGACCCGCCGTACCGGAATCACCCACCCGCACCCGCACGTGCAGTATCCCGTCGAAAGGCCCCCATGTCCCCGGAAGAACTCCGGCTGCGGCGCGAACTCGCCGCCGTCTACCGGCTCGTGGCGCACTTCAGGATGACCGACCTGATCTTCACCCACATCTCGGCCCGCCTCCCGGGTCCCGAACACCACTTCCTGATCAACCCCTACGGCCTCCTCTTCGAGGAGATCACCGCGTCGAACCTCGTCAGGATCGACCTGTCCGGCCGCGCCGTCGAGGACTCCCCGCACCCGGTCAACCCGGCCGGCTTCGTCATCCACAGCGCGATCCACGCCGCCCGCCCCGACGCCCACTGCGTCCTGCACACCCACACCAGGGCGGGCTGCGCGGTCGCCGCCCAGGAACACGGCCTGCTCCCGCTCAACCAGATCTCCATGGAGTTCTACGGCAGGCTCGGCTACCACGACTACGAAGGCGTCGCCCTCAACCTCGCCGAACAGCGGCGCCTGGTAGCCGACTTGCGCGGCCACCCCGCGATGATCCTGCGCAACCACGGCCTGTTGACCGTGGGGGAGACGCCCGCGCAGGCGTCTCTGCGCATGTACTACCTGGACAAGGCCTGCGAGATCCAGACCACGGCCACCGCGGCGGGCGCCCCGCTCGTCGTCCCCGCCCCCGACGGGTGCGAACTGTCCGCCCGCCAACTCGCCGGCGAGGACGGCAGTTCGGACCTCCAGGACGACAGGGCGTACGACCTGGCGTGGTCGGCGCCGCTGCGGCTCGTGGAGCGGGTCGCCCCCGACTGCAAGGACTGAGGGGCGACTTCAGGAAGCCAGGGGTCAGCCCGTCGCGGCGGCCTTCGCTCCGGTCGGTGTCACGGCGTGCCAGGCGCCGTCGTTGCCCTGGCCGTTCGCCTGGCCGGCGGCCGTGTCGCCGACGTACCGGTACAACGGCCAGCCGGCGAGTGTCAGTTGCGGCTCGCCGTCGCGGTGGACCGTGCCGAGGAGGCTCCGTCCCACTCCCTCCGTCTGTACGGACTCCGGCACGATCACCGGTATCCACGTCTTCACGCACGTACCGGAGCACGTCCACTTGGAGGGGTTCGACTCGTCCTTGTCGTAGCGGTAGAGGGTCATCCCGTTGGTGTCGGTGACCACGGTGCCCACCCCCTCGACCGCCTTGGCCGACACGGTGAACGCCGTGGCCGTGGCACCCGGCGTCGAGGCGGCCGGCGCGGGGCTCGTGGGAGCCGACGCGGCCACCGTGCCCGCGCTGCCGGAACCGGCGCTGTCCGAGGAATCGCACGCCCCCAGCAACAGCGTGGAGGCGAGGCCTGCGACGAGGCTCAGGACGATGCGTCGCGGGATCAAGGGAATGCCCTTCGTCGGAAGTCGTACGTACTGCCTGTTCGCCCTCCCCATACGGCTGCCGGCCCCGCCCCTCTCAGCCGGGCCTCGCACATGACGCACTCTTGACCACCCAGGCCCCGGAACGGGGTGTAACCCGGATCACAGCACCGAAGTGCAGCGCGAGGTGGGGTCCACGGCCTTTCTCTCTGTGTAAGGGGCTTGCCCGAACGGGGACGGTGGACGGTACGGATGGAACAGAGTCGGGCCGACGGGTTCGACGGGTTCGTGGCAGCGCGCTGGTCGACGTTGTTCCATCTGGCCTGTCTGCTCGCGGGAGGCGATCGGCACCGCGCCGAGGACCTGCTCCAGGAGGCCTTGGTCAAGCTCTGGTTCGCCTGGCCGAGGATCGCGGAGGAGGCACCGGAGCCGTACGTGCGCAAGATCCTGGCGCGTGCGGCGGGCCGTTCGGCGCGGCGGCGCTGGTGGGGTGAGCGGCCGGTCGAGCAGTTGCCCGACCTCGCGCAGGTGGACGACGTGTCCGCCGCCGTGGCCGAGCGCTCACGGCTGGAGGCGGCGCTGGCCCAACTGCCGCCCGCGCAGCGGGCCGCCGTGGTGCTGCGCTACTACCAGGACCTGCCCGACAAGCAGGTCGCCGAAGTGCTGGGGTGTCCGGTCGGCACCGCCCGGTCCCACGCGTCACGGGGCGTGGCGCGGCTGCGCCGGATCCTCGGCGATGTCATCGAGTCGGTCGGATAGGGGGAGTTGATGGACCACTTCGAGCAGGAGCTCGCGCGGATGATGCGCGACACCCAGGAGACGACCCCCTTCGAACCGCGGCACCGGACCCGCCTCCGGTCCGGGGTGCGGGCCGGGCGCCGGGTCCGTACGGCGCGGAAGGCGGTCGGCTCGGCCCTGGCCGTCGCCGGGATCGGCCTCGGCTTCTTCCTGCTGCCGCACGACCGGGTGGACAACAGGCCGCAGGCGCCGCTGCCCCGACCCGCCACGAGCCCGACGCTCCCGACCGGCGCCCCGACCCGCACACCGGACGCGCCCCCGACCGGGACCACCAGCCCGACCCCCACCGGCACCACCGGGTACTCCAACACGCCGACCGCGAGCGGGAGTTCGGCCTTCACGTCCTCGGCCCCGCCCACGACCGCCACCGACACACCGTCGCCGTCCTTCAGCACGGGGACGGCCGGCGGGTCCACGGAGCAGCACAACTCGACCAGCCCGACCACGTCACCGCCGGCGACGGAATCGTCCGCGACCGTGGGCACGGCGGGCTCCGGGTAGCCCGCCCCGCCACCACCCCCCATCCGTAAGCCCTGGCCGCGGTACGCGCCCCCAGGCGATCCCGCATGCCCTGCGGCAGACCACAGACCTGGACCCAACGTGACAATGCAGATGAGTGAACTGCCGTTCCGCGCACCGGTGTCGGCGCACCACCGCGAGCCCGTCCTGGACGTGGTCGTCCCCGTGTTCAACGAGGAGAAGGACCTCGAACCGAGCGTACGGCGACTGCACGCGCACCTGTCGGAGACGTTCCCGTACCCGTTCCGGATCACCGTCGCGGACAACGCCAGTACGGACGCGACCCCGCGCATCGCGGCGCGACTGGTCGCCGAACTGCCCGAGTTGGAGTGGCTGCGGCTCGCGGAGAAGGGGCGGGGCCGGGCGCTGCACGCGGCCTGGACCGGGTCGCGGGCACCCGTGCTCGCCTACGTCGACGTGGACCTGTCGACCGACCTGGCCGCGCTTCTCCCGCTGGTCGCCCCGCTGATCTCCGGCCACTCCGACCTCGCGATCGGCACCCGTCTGGCCCGCGGCTCCCAGGTGGTGCGCGGCCCCAAGCGGGAGGCCATCTCCCGTTGCTACAACGCCCTGTTGCGCTCCACGCTCGCGGTCGGCTTCTCCGACGCGCAGTGCGGTTTCAAGGCGGTACGGCGTGATGTCGCCGAGCGGCTGCTGCCCCTGGTGAAGGACTCGGGGTGGTTCTTCGACACCGAACTCCTGGTGATCGCCGAACGGGCCGGACTGCGCATCCACGAAGTGCCGGTCGACTGGGTGGACGACCCCGACAGCCGGGTCGACCTCGTGTCCACGGCGGTGGCCGACCTGCGCGGAATCGCCCGCATAGGACGGGAGTTGGCGCGCGGCACGCTCCCCACGGCGGGGCTGCGCCGAGCCGGCGACCGCTCGCCCTCGGGCGGCCTGGCCGGTCAACTGCTGCGCTTCGCCGCCGTGGGCGCCGTGAGCTCCGTCGGATACGTCCTGCTGTACGTCGCGTTGCGCCCCGAGACGGGCGGGCAGGCCGCCAACGCGCTGGCCCTGCTGGTCTGCGCGCTCGCCAACACCGCCGCGAACCGCCGCCTCACCTTCGGCCTGCGCGGCCGCACCGGCGCACTGCGCCACCAGGCCCAGGGCCTCCTGGTCTTCACGATCGGCCTCGCCCTCACCAGCGGCTCACTGGCACTCCTGCACCACGCGACCTCGACTCCCGGACGCGGCACGGAAGTCGGGGTCCTGGTCGCCGCCAACCTGGCGGCGACACTCGTACGCTTCCTGCTCTTCCGGGCCTGGGTGTTCCGCACCGGGCGCCGCCGCGGGACGGAGGCGTCCGCGGCATGAGCGACACGACGACCCTGACCCCGCCCCTCTCCTCCACGACCCCAACTCCCTTCGTCGGCAGGGATGTCGGCGCGTACCTGCGCCGCACGGCCAGGTACTACGGCCCCGTGCTCGCCCTGTACGGCGTGCTGAAGCTCATCGGATTCGCCGTCTTCATGTACCTGCTGGACTCCGACGGCGGCTTCCGGACGCGCAACCCGCGCTTCGGCGGCGGCGCCCACGTCTGGGACGTACTCGCCACCTGGGACGGCTGGTGGTACCAGCAGATCGCCGCACACGGCTACCACCCCGCGCTCGTCCACATCCCGGGCGCGACCGGCCTGATCACCGTCGAAGGCAACTCGGCGGCCTTCTTCCCGCTCTACCCGGCCACGATGCGGCTCGTCTCCGACGGCACGGGCCTGGGTCTGTACGGCTCCGGGATGCTGGTCTCGGTCGTCGCGTCGTTCGCCGCCGCGCTCGGCATCCACGCGGTCACCGCCCGGTTCGGGGGCAGGCGCGCCGGACTCGCGGCGGCCGGGCTGTGGGCCGTCTGGCCCGGCTCCGGCATGGAGTGGTCGGCCTACTCGGAGTCCCTCTACATCGCCCTCGCCGTCTGGGCCTGCCACGCCGTGATGACCGACCGCTGGCTCACCGCGGGCGTCCTCACCTTCACCGCCGGCCTGGGCCGCCCCACCGCCGTGGCACTCATCGCCGCCCTCACCGTCGCCGCGCTCCAGACGCTCCACCGACGCCGGGAGAACCTCGCGGGCCCCTGGATCGCGATGGCGATCGCACCGCTCGGCCTGGTCGGTTACCTCCTCTGGGTCGGCAATGAAATGGGCGACCTGGGCGGCTACTTCAAGCTCCAGAAGGGCGCCTGGGCCCACACCTTCGACTACGGCAAGCAGACCGTCGACGTCTTCGGCACCATGGCGGTCGGCCGCTTCGACTACCTCTTCGCGTTCCCCCTGGAAGACGTCATCGCCGTGGCCACCGTCCTGCTGGCCGCACTCCTGATCCCCCTGCTTATCCGGTTGCGCCCACCCGTCGTGCTGGTCGTCCACACGGTGCTCACCATCGCCCTGGTGCTGGGCAGTCAGCAGATCTTCGGCAACGTCTCCCGCTATCTGCTTCCGTGCTTCCCCCTCTTCATCCCCCTGGCCGTCAGACTCCGCACCCTCGGCCTGCCCACGCTGTGCCTGCTGCTGGGGATCGCGGCGGTCGCGTCGGGGTCGTACGGCGGGTATGTGCTGTTCGAGGCGGGGGTGCCGTAACCCGGGGCGGGGGTGTCGTAGACGGATATCAAATCCGCAGGCGTGAACGGAGAACAGGCGGGCAGACGGCCGTTCGGAGGTTGACAATTATGGTTCCCCTGCTTCTTGTTCTTCTGCTGGCCCTGATTCTTTTCGGTGCGGGATTCGCACTGAAAATTCTCTGGTGGGTTGCGATCATCGTGCTGGTCCTGTGGCTCGTCGGGTTCGTGGCTCGTCCGAAGGGCGGGAGTGGCCGCTGGTATCGCTGGTAGTCGACCGGCGGAATTCCGGATTCTGGCTTGAACGCGAGGCATGCGTTCCTGGATGACGGGCACTCGCAACCCTGGCGGTCGAAGAAACCGCAAAGGCCGCCGAGTACGACGTACGGAAAAAGGAGGATCGGCGGGAGTCTCCGCCGTCCCCCGTTTACCGGAGGAGTTGTTTTCGCGTGACTGAGAATGTGTGGAGTTACAAGTCGACCGCGGGCCGTCTTGCGGACGCCGACCTCACTGGATACAAGGTCGAGGCCACGGACGGCGGTATCGGCAAGGTCGACAAGCACTCCGACGAGGTCGGTGACGCCTACCTGGTGGTCGACACCGGTGTGTGGATCTTCGGCAAGGAGGTCATGCTTCCGGCGAGTACGGTCGTGAGCATCGACCCGAACGAGAAGAAGGTCTTCATCGGCCTTGCCAAGCAGCAGATCAAGGACGCCCCGGAGTTCGACCGCGAGAAGCACCTGGGTGACCAGGGCTACCACGACGAGCTGGGCACCTACTACGGCAGCGGGGGCGCCCCGTTCGGCGGCCCGCGCGCCTGACCCGAGGTCCACTCCGAGCAACACGGCCCCGGGACTCCGCACGGAGTCCCGGGGCTCTCGCGTGCCCGGCGAACGAGACAGGCCGCCTACGTGAACAGGGCGCCGCCGTCGGTCAGGTTCAGGTGGGCGATGACGCACCGGGCCGAGTGCGGCGGCCGTGGCGACTGGTAGGCGGCGGAGATGTGGGCACTCGGGCAGGAGCCGTCGCCGTGTCCCCCGGGGGAATGTGATGGTCAGGCTCTTCCGGTTCGGACCGTGTGCCGGAAGGGCCGTCCCCGGCGATCACGGCGTCAGTTCTCGATGCCGCCGCTCTCGCACACCCGCTGAGCGATCGACCAGAGCTTCAAATTGCGTTGCTGGGAAAGCTCCCGGAGCAGGGCGAACGCGGCGTCCTCGTCGAGGTGACAGCGCTCCATGAGGATGCCCATGGCCTCGCCGATGACGTGGCGGGTGGTGAGTGCGCTGTGCAACTGGGTGTGGGTGCGTGCGCCGGAGAGTGCGACGGCGGCGTGGGAGGCGAGCAGTATCCCGGCGGTCTCGCTCACCCCGGTGAAGGCTCCCGGCCGGTGCGCGTACATGGTCAGTGTGCCGAACTCCTCGGCGTCGGCGAACAGGAGGAAGGTCATCATGCTGCCGATGCCCAGTTCCCGTGCCGCGGGCGCGTAGTGCGGCCACCGTTGCCGGAGTTCGGTGAGGTCCTCGGTGCGGGACACGGGGGCACCGCCCTTCTCGCGAGCGACGGCGATGTCGAAGCAGGGGCCCTCGCCGAGCCGTTCCTGAAGCCGGTCGGACTCCTTCGCGAGCGCGTCCGTGCAGGCCAGAGTCTCGATCCTGTCGTTGTCCCGGAGCAGGATGCCCGCCGAGTCGCAGCCCTCGACGATATCCACGGCCGACGACACGATCCGGTACAGCATCGCGTCGCTGGATTCCTGCCGCAGCAGGTCGGCGGCCATCGACGCCATCCGTTGCGCAAAGTCCTGCCAGTCCATCGCCACATGCTCTCCAGCCGAGGGCGCCGCCGGGGTGGGCGGGGCGCGCTTCCTCGCAGTCACCTCATACCGCGTAAATTACACCGGCCCAGGAGGTGCCGCCGATGAGGTGCCGGGCCCGCGGAGGTGCCGGGCCCGCGGAGGTGCACGAGGTTGTCCCGGTCGCCCCGGGGTACCCGGCAGCGATGAACATATCGAGCATGGACATAGCCGCGTCGAGTGGAGCGGCCCTCGGAGTCTTTCCGGTGGTCGCCGGCCTGATCCTCGTTGTCGGGCTGATCTGGGCCGTACGGTTCGGGATGAAGGCCCGTCGTCGGGAGTCGGCGCCGCCGCGCCCCGAGGAGCAGCCCCGGCTGCCGGAGTCCGGGCCGACCCATGAGATTCAGGAGATACGCGAGCCCGAGGAGGTGCCGCGCGCGAAGGACGACAGCGAGCGGCTCACCCCGCACCAGTTGTCCGGGGGCGGGACGTCGGGCAGCAGGCGCAGCGAGGACCAGAAGCGGCGGCGGTGGGGCTCGGGTTCGGCGTGACCAAGGGGTCGCTCCGTGGTGCGGAGGAGGCGTCTCGTGGTGCGGGGCAGGCACCGTGTGTCCGTCCGGCGCCTCCTGCGGCACTCACTCTGTGCGGCGGCGGTCCTCCTCGCTCCACGCGCGCGTGTCACGGGGCGGGAGGTAGGGCTCCGCGCCCTTCGGGTGTCCGCCGACCTCGGCACGCTGGCGGGCCAGTTCCGCGTCGAATTCCAGGCCGAGCAGGACCGCGATGTTGCTGATCCACAGCCAGATCAGGTAGACGATCACGCCGGCGAGTGTGCCGTACGTCTTGTTGTAGGACGCGAAGTGGGCGACGTAGAACGCGAAGCCCGCCGAGGCGATCATCCAGACCAGCAGGGCCAGCACGCTGCCGGGGGTGATCCAGCGGAAGCCGCGGCCCTTCACGTTGGGGGCCGCCCAGTACAGGATCGCGATCATGGCCATGACCAGGATGACCAGTCCCGGCCACTTCGCGATCGACCACACCCGCAGGGTGGCGTCCCCGATGCCCAGCGCCGAGCCGGCCGCGCGGGCGAGGCTGCCGGTGAACACCACGATCAGCGCGCTGAGCACCGTCAGGACGAGCAGCACCACCGTGACGCCGACCCGGATCGGCAGCACCTTCCACACGGGGCGTCCTTCGGGCATGTCGTAGACGACGTTGGCGCTGCGGATGAACGCCGCGATGTAGCCGGAGGCCGACCAGACGGCGACCACGATGCCGATTACGGCCACGAGCGAGCCGAGGCCGCCGGGTGCCTGAAGCTGTCGTACGGCGTCGCTGATGATGGTCCGGGCCGAACTCGGCGCCAGTTTCTCGATGTTGTCGAGAACCTGCTGGGTCGCGGACCTGCCGGCGATGCCGAGCAGGGAGACCAGGACCAGCAGTGCGGGGAAGAGGGACAGGACCGCGTAGTACGTCAACGCGGCGGCCCGGTCGGCGAGTTCGTCGGTCTGGAACTCCCTGACCGTGCCCCTGAGCACCGCCCACCAGGACCGCTTCGGCAGTTTGCCGGGCCTGTCCGGCATACGACGCTCGACCTGCTCCGCTGGTCCCGGTGTCCGTGGCATACCACTGGGGTATCCCGGCTCGGCCCGACCATGCCTCGGCCTCAACGGCCGAGCGGACCATGGCGTTCGAGGCGCGGAGTCCGTGCGACGGTCCAGCCGTTCACCACCCGCTCACCGCGCGGCGCGTACCCCACGCGGCGAGCGCGCCGATCAGCGCGGCGGACCCGCCCACCACGAGTTCCCGTGTGCCGACCGCGCTGATGAGGACCAGCCACAGCGGTGCGAGCACGGCCCACCAGGCCAGGATCTCGCCCATGCCGAGCAGTGTCGCCCGCCCGTTCACCTGGCACCTCCGCCGACGAGACCAACTCGCCCTGTCCGATTGGTTGTTCGCGTTGCGACCCGGCAAGCGAAGTGCCCTGAGAAGGCGGAAGGAAACCGGTCGCGAGGGGTGGGGCCTCAGGTCACGTCGTGCATCGCCTGGTCCCGCAGTCGCTCGCAGCAGAGGCTGATCAGGCGGGAGACGTGCATCTGCGAGATGCCGAGCCGCTCGGCGATGGCGGCCTGCGTCATGCCGCCGAAGAAGCGCAGATAGAGGATGACCTGGTCGCGCTCCGGAAGCGCGTGGATACCCGCTTTGACGGCCTCGCGGTCGACGACGGTGTCGAGGGCCGGGTCGGGCGCCCCGAGGGTGTCGCTGAGGGAGTAGCCGTCCTCGCCGCCGAGCAGCTCCGCGTCCAGCGAGAGGGCGGCGAAGCTCTCCAGAGCCTCCAGCCCGACCAGGACGTCCTCCTCGCTGAGGCCGGCCCGGGCGGCTATCTCGGCGGTGGTCGGCCGGCGGCCCGAGACGGTCTGGGAGAGATCCTGCAGGGCGAACCGCACCCGGTTGCGCAGTTCCTGCACCCGGCGTGGCACATGCACGGTCCACATGTAGTCACGGAAGTGCCGCTTGATCTCGCCGGTGATGGTCGGCACGGCATAGCTCTCGAAGGCGTTGCCGCGCGCGGGGTCGTACCGGTCGACGGCTTTGACCAGGCCCAGAGCCGCGACCTGGCGGAGATCCTCGGAGCTCTCGCCCCGGTTCCGGAACCGCCCGGCGAGCCGGTCGGCCATGGGCAGCCACGCCACCACGATCTCGTCGCGCACGGTGTCGTGCTGCGGACCGGGGGCGAGCAGGACGAGCAGGCGGAAGGACTCCGCGGTGTCGGGGGCGTCGTCGTGCGGATGGCGCTTCGTACTCACTCGGACTGGCATGGTGCCTCACCGCTTCCCCTGGACCGGGGTGGACGATCACCATGGGGAGCGCACTCGCCGTACGGACAGGCACACCCGGTGCGACGACTCGTCGCTCCCACGGACGTGCCTCCTGTCCGAAGCACTGACCTGCGCGCCGTACCCCCTTCGTTCCGGGACAAACCTCCCTGCCGACGTCCGGTCCTCGGGCCCGCGGCGGCCACACCACCCGCACCGGACGTTAGCCGCCCCGATCGCCGGGCACCCGACCCACGGCATCCGAGCGGCCCCGCGGCGGGGCCAGCGCGATGAGAGGAACTCCCGTGTCCGTCAAGGTGTCCGACTACGTTCTCGAGCGGCTCCGCGAATGGGACGTCGACCATGTCTTCGCCTACGCGGGCGACGGCATCAACGGCCTTCTCGCCGCGTGGGGCCGCTCCGGCAACAAGCCGAAGTTCGTGCAGTCGCGGCACGAGGAGATGTCCGCGTTCGAGGCCGTCGGCTACGCCAAGTTCTCCGGCAAGGTCGGTGTCTGCGCGGCGACTTCGGGCCCCGGGGCAATCCATCTCCTCAACGGTCTCTACGACGCGAAACTCGACCACGTCCCGGTCGTGGCGATCGTCGGACAGACCAACCGCAGTGCCATGGGCGGCAGTTACCAGCAGGAGGTCGATCTGCTGAGCCTCTACAAGGACGTCGCCTCCGAGTACTGCGAGATGGTGACCGTCCCCGAGCAACTGCCCAACGTCATCGACCGGGCCATCCGCACCGCGTACGCGAAGCGGACCGTGACCGCGGTCATCATCCCCGCGGACGTACAGGAGTTGACCTACTCGGAGCCCACCCACGCCTTCAAGATGGTGCCGTCCAGCCTTGGTCTGACGCACTCCGCGCCGGTGCCGCCGACGGCTGAACTCGCGCGCGCCGTCGAGGTGTTGGACGAGGGCGAGAAGGTCGCGATCCTGATCGGACAGGGCGCGCGCGGCGCCCGGGCCGAGGTGGAGGAGATCGCCGAGGTGCTCAGCGCCGGAGTGGCCAAGGCGCTGCTCGGCAAGGACGCCCTGCCGGACGATCTCCCGTACGTCACCGGCTCGATCGGCCTGCTCGGCACCCGCGCCTCCTACGAGATGATGCGGGACTGCGACACGCTGCTCGTGATCGGCTCCAGCTTCCCGTACACCCAGTTCCTGCCGGAGTTCGGGCAGACCCGGGCCGTGCAGATCGACATCGACCCGTTCATGATCGGGCTGCGCTACCCCTTCGAGGTCAACCTTGTCGGGGACGCGAAGGAGACGCTCCGCGCGCTGCTGCCGCAGTTGAAGCCGAAGAAGCACGGCTCGTGGCGCAAGAAGACCGAGATGGCGACGGCCCGTTGGTGGGACGTCATGCAGCGCCGGGCCGCCTTGGACGCGGACCCGATCAACCCCGAGTACGTCGTCCACACGCTCGACGCGCTCCTGCCGGACGACATCATCCTGGCCGCCGACTCCGGCTCGGCCGCCAACTGGTACGCACGGCACCTGCGGATGCGCGGGAACATGCGCGGCTCCCTGTCCGGCACCCTCGCCACCATGGGGCCCGGTGTGCCGTACGTCATCGGCGCCAAGTTCGCCCATCCGGACCGGCCGGCGCTGGCGCTCGTCGGGGACGGGGCGATGCAGATGAACGGCATGGCCGAACTCATCACCGCGGCCAAGTACTGGCCCGAGTGGGAGGACCCGCGGCTGATCGTCGCGGTCCTCAACAACCAGGACCTGAACCAGGTGACATGGGAGATGCGGGCCATGTCCGGCGCCCCGCGGTTCCTGCCCTCCCAGGCACTCCCGGACGTGCCGTACGCCGACTTCGCCCGCTCGATCGGCCTCGACGGGGTGCGGGTGGAGAAGCCCGGAGACGTCGAGGACGCCTGGCGGCGGGCCCTCGCCGCCGACCGGCCGTTCGTCATCGACTTCCGGACCGACCCCGCCGTACCGCCGATCCCGCCGCACGCCACGCTCGACCAGATCGAGGCCGCCGCCTCGGCCGTCCTCAAGGGCGACAGCGACCGGGCCGGCATGATCCGCCAGGGCCTGAAGGCGAAGGTCCAGGACATGCTCCCCGGCGGGAAACAGCGCCGGGACAAGCCGGGGGAGTGAGCACGCGTGCGGTACGTGCGGGGAGCCTGGGTGCTCGGGGTGCTCGGGGTGCTCGGGGTGCCCGGGGCGGCCGACGTCGCCGACGGTGAACCCGGCGCCCAGGCGGTGTACCGGGGTCCCGCCGACCCCCTGGGACACCTGGACTCCAGCGTCTTCGCCGGTCGCAGGACACGTAGCGCCGGCGCGGGAGCCGGAACGCCGGCAGGAGGGTGACGGGCCGGAGCGCGACGAGGCACCACAGGACGGCCGGGGTGGACGTGAGGATCCCGATGACGAGGAGAAGCAGCGAGGAGCACGTCAGGGCGGCCACCGACCGCGGCAGCCACGGCCGAGGGCCGCGCCCATGAGCCCGGCGCATACGCCGGGCGAGGCGGTGTTCCGCGGTCCGGTGCCCCCGGCTTGGCCTGCGCGTTCCTCGGGCGCAGGCTCGCGCTACGGGCGCGACGGCGTAGGTGCACGGTGAAGGACGCGCTACGCGCGGTGGTGGTCGGTACCGGGATGATCGGGGCCGTGCACGCCACGGCGATCCGCGCCGCCGGAGGTGAACTGGCCGGTGTCCTGGCCTCGACGCCCGATCGCAGCGCGTAGGCCGCCGAGGAATGGGGCGTGCCCGGCCGGTACCCCGACTTCGCCGCGATGCTCGCCGACGACAGCGTTCAGGTGGTGCACGTGTGCACGCCGAACGCGCTCCATGTCCCGCAGGCGGAGGCCGCGTTGCGGGCCGGCAAACACGTGATCTGCGAGAAACCGCTGGCCACGTCGGTCGCGGACGCCGAACGGCTCAGCGCGCTCGCCGAGGAGACCGGTCTCGTCCTGGCCGTGCCCTTCGTCTACCGCTACCACCCGCTAGTACGGGAGATCCGCGAGCGTCGGCTGCGCCAACACCGGGCTGCCGGTGGCCGACGTCGACACCGTGCGGGCCGCGGTCACCGAGATGTGGGCGGACGCTCCGGGCGGCTGGGTCCACGAATGGTCGAAACTGGCCGCGGCCTACGCCGACGCGGGAGCCCATGAGCAGGCGGCGCTGGCCTACGGATGGGCGAAGTTCCCCACCCTGGCCGACGAGAGCAGGCGCGTCGCGCTCGCCAGGCAGCTTGAGCAGTACCGGCTCGCCGCTCCCGGTTTCGGGGTGCGGTTCGAGCGGGACGTGCTGGAACTGCCGTACCGAGGAAGCACGACCGGCGTCCCGGTCCATCTGCTCGCGCCCTTCGACCTTCCCGCCGACCGGCCGGTGGTGCTCGCCAGCGGAGGCGTGGACAGCTGGAAGATGGATGTGCACGGGCTGATGGTGCTTCTCGCCACCCATCTGCGGGCCCGGGTGCTGGTGTTCGACATCGCGGGCACCGGCGAGTCGACGGTGCCGATGACCGGTGCCGGCGGCGCGGAGATGGTGAGTGGCCTGATCGGACACGCCCGGTCGCTGGGCAACGGCGTGGTGGCGCACGTGGGCATCTCGATGGGCGGGTATTTCTCGGCCCGATCGGGTCTCGGCGGTGAGGTCGACGCGGCGGTGGTGCTGGGCGGGCCGGTGGAGGCGGCGTTCACCGACGCGCGCAAGGACGCCTTCGGGATGGACGGGATCGTAGGCAACGCGATGGGATTCGACGCGCCGCCCACTCCCGAGCAACTGGTCGCGGGCAGGGCGGAGTTCTCCCTGCGCCCGCTGCTCGACCAGGACCGCAACAGCCCCATGCTGGTGGTCAACGGCGCCGACGACGTCCATGTGCCCCAGCACGACACCCTCGTCTTCCAGGGCCGCCGCGACACCGTCGTGAACCTCGTCCCCGACACCGGGCACTGCGCGATCAGCAAGCTGCCCGAAGTGTTCCCGACGATCATCGGCCGGCTGGACACCACTCTGACCGCCATCACGGAGAAGGACCGGTGAGCTCGGTGGGCTCGACGGACGTCCTCGAGGAGCACATCGCCCGGCTGAGCCGCTGGGGCCGCTGGGGCCGCTGGGGCGAGGACGACCAGTCGGGCGCGCTGAACCTCGTCGGCGCCGAACAGGTGCGCGCCGCCGCCGAGTTGGTCCGCGACGGCAAGGTCATCTCGCCGACGCTGCCCTACGACCAGAACGGGCCGCAGCCCGGCGGACTGCGATCGAACCCCCGGCTGATCACCACCGCGACCGGCACCGACCACCTCGCCGGAACCCAGGACGAGGTGCTGTCCGCCCTCGGCCCCGCCGGCGGATTCGGCTTCTCCGACGACCTGGTCGTCATGGGCACCCAGTGCGGCACACAGTGGGACGCGCTCTCGCACATCTTCTACAAGGGCCGGATGTGGAACGGCTACAGCACGGCCGAGCACACCTCGCGCGGCGCGGCACGCAACGGCATCCAGCACTGGAGCGACCGTCTGGTCCTGCGCGGCGTCCTGGTGGACCTGCCCGCCCACCTCGGCGTCGGCAGTCTGGACCCGGGTTACCCGATCGCCGTCGACGACCTCGAACAGGCCCTCTCGGCACAGGGTTCCGCCGTACGCCCGGGGGACGCCCTGCTGGTCCGCACCGGGCAGTTGACCGTACGGCGTGGCCGGTGGGGCGACTTCGCGGGCGGGCGGGCGCAACAGGCGGGCGTCGTCGTCAGCGACTACGCCACCCTCATCGTCGAGGCCCTGGCCGACTACGCCCTCCCCGAGGTGGGCCCGGTCTACGCCGCACTCGACATGCCGTTCGCCGTCCTGGTCGGCCAGATCGCCGCCGCGCACCGCGATCTCCCGCCACCACGGGCAACCGGCTTGTCCGAGCGGTTCCGCCGGCCCCATGCCCATCCAGTCCCGCCCGGTCACGGGAGCGCCTCCCGGGGCGATCGGTCAGAGCCAGTCCCGCCGCTTGAAGATCAAGTACAGGCTCACGCAGACGATCGCCATCAATCCGATCGCGAACGGATACCCGAACCCCCAGCGCAACTCGGGCATGTGCGTGAAGTTCATGCCGTAGATCGTGCCGACGAGTGTGGGGGCGAACAGGATCGCGGCCCACGACGAGATCTTCTTGATCTCCTCGTTCTGCTCGAACCCCGCCTCCGCCAACGCCCGCATCTCCGCGTTCTGTTGCTGTGTGACCAGCGTCGCGTTCACCGTGAGGATGTCCGTGAGGGCCTGGCGGAAGCCGTCGACCTGTTCGCTGGTGTGGGTGACGTGGTCGGCGACGTCGCGGAGGTAGCGCTGGAGTTCCTCGTCCGTGCCGTACTTCGCGAAGCCCGCCATCAGGCTGTGCAGCATGCCGACCAGGGGGCGGGTGGCGCGCTGGAACTCGACCATTTCGCGGGAGAGTTCGTAGATACGGCGGGAGACCGCCGGGTCGCCCCGGAAGACCTCCGTCTCGATCTCGTCGATGTCGGTCTGGACGCCGGTGACCACGGGCGCGTAGCCGTCGACGACCGCGTCGAGGATGGCGTACAGCACCGCCTCGGGGCCGAGCTTCAGCAACTCCGGTGATTCCTCCATGCGTTGGCGGACGGCGGAGAGGTCGGGGGCCGCGCCGTGCCGGACCGTGATCACGAAGTCCGGGCCGACGAAGACATGCAGTTCGCCGAAGTCGACCTCCTCCGTGGTGTCCAAGTACCGTGCGGCGCTGAGGACCACGAACAGCGTCTCGCCGTAGCGCTCCAGTTTCGGGCGCTGGTGGGCCTCCATCGCGTCCTCGACGGCAAGTGGGTGAAGGTCGAACTCCTCGGCCAGGGACAGGAGTTCACGTTCGGTGGGGCGGGCGAGGCCGATCCAGGCCATGCCGGACGGCTGTTCGCGCAGTTCGCGGAAGGTGTCGGCGAGGGTGTCCGGCGCCGAGACGCGCACGCCGTCCCGGTACAGGGCGGCCTGGACGACACTGCCCGGGTCGGGGGGCTCCGCGGGAGACGCGTCGGCGGTGGACACCGGGGGTGTCGGCTCGGGTGCGAGGGGTGGGGCGGGTGTGCGGCGCCAGCCGGACAACCTGCCGTTCCCGGCGCTTCTGCCGGTTCCGCCGTTCTTCGAGGTGGGGCGGGCGCGTCGCTGGGGCATCGCGGTGCCTCTCGATCGGGCCTACGGGTACGTGATCACAGGGCATGAGCAGGATATACGGGGCAAAGAGGCCGGGCGTGTGAACCAAGTCCCGGATTCGGTGAGAGTTGCGGACAGAGGGTGTCCGCGACAGCGACTAGCTTGCGGAGCATGACGACCAAGGCGGCTGCCTCTCACCCTCCGGTACTCGACACCCGCGCCCTCAACCGCGCCACCCTCGACCGGCAACTCCTCCTGCGCCGCTCCCCGCTCTCCGCCCACGCCGCCGTCGAGCATCTCCTCGGCCTCCAGGCCCAGAACGTCAAGCCGCCGTACTACGCCCTCGCCGCCCGCCTCGACGGCTTCACGCCCGGGGAACTGTCCGGGCTGATGGCCGAGCGCGAGGTCGTCCGGATCGTCACCATGCGGTCCACCATCCACACCCACACCGCGGCCGACTGCCTCACGCTGCGCCCGTTGGTGCAGGCCGCCCGCGATCGTGAACTCGGCAATTTCCGCACGGGGCTCGTCGGCGTGGACCTGGACCGGCTCGCCGTCGTCGCCCGTGAACTCGTCGAGGCCGAGCCGCGCACCATGAAGGAGTTGCGCGAGGCCCTGCTCGTCGAGTGGCCCGACGCCGACCCGCAGGCCCTCGCGATAGCCGCCCGCTGCAAGCTCCCGCTCGTCCAGGTCACCCCGCGCGGGCTGTGGGAGCGCAGCGGTCAGGTCGCGCTCACCACCGCCGAACACTGGCTGGGCCGGCCCACCGAACCCGCGCCCGCCCCGGACGCGACCGTCCTGCGCTATCTCGCCGCCTTCGGGCCCGCCTCCGTCAAGGACATGCAGACCTGGGCGGGCCTGACCCGGCTGCGTGAGGCCTTCGAGCGGCTGCGCCCGCGACTCGTCACCTTCTCCGACCCGAACGGCGTCGAGCTCTTCGACCTCCCGGACGCGCCCCGCCCCGCCGGAGACACCCCGGCCCCGCCGCGCTTCCTGCCCGAGTTCGACAACCTGCTCCTCTCCCACGCCGACCGCACCCGGGTCGTACCGCCCGAGTACTGGGGCCGCGCCTGGCAGGGCAACGTCGCCCACCGCACGTTCCTCGTCGACGGGTTCCTCGCCGGGATCTGGAAGCTCGACGACGGCGAGGGCCACCTCGTCATCGAGCCCTTCGGCAGGCTGACCAAGGCCCAGCGGGACGAGGTGAGCGCCGAGGGCGCGCGGATGCTCGACACCCTGCACAGGGGGACGTCGTACGACATCCGGTTCGGGACCGTCGTACGGCCGTAGAAGCGCGCAACCGCAGAACTGTAGAAGCGCAGAACCGTAGAGGCGCAGAACTGCAGAGGCGCAGAAGGTCGCAGCCGGCCCGTAGAACCGTAGAGGCGTCAGTCCGCCCGGCCCGTCACCGCTACCGTCACGCCCAGGCCGATCATCGTGCAGCCGCCCGCGCCGCCGATCAGGGACAGGCGGCGGTCGGAGCCGGCGAACCAGGTGCGGGCCGCCGAGGCGGTCAGGCCCCACAGGGTGTCCGTGACCAGGCCGATGGAGATGGGGATCAGGCCGAGCAGGAGCATCTGGAGCGGGACGTGGCCCGCCGAGTGGTCGACGAACTGGGGGAGTACGGCGGCGAAGAACACCGCGCCCTTGGGGTTGGTGACACCGACGAGGGCGCCGTCGAGGACCGTGCGGAGGTCGCCTTGGGGTTCCGTCGCGGGGCCCGTCGTCATCGCCGAGGCCTTCAGGTCCTTGCGGTGGCGGAACGCCTGGACGCCCAGGTAGACCAGATAGGCCGCGCCCGCCAGTTTCACCGTCAGGTAGATCGTGACCGACCGTTCGACCAGGGAGCCGATGCCGAAGGCCACCGCCGTCACGAGGAGGTACGAGCCGAAGACGTTGCCGAGCGCCGTCGCCACCGCCGTACGGCGACCGTGGGCGAGCGCGCGGCCGATGACGAACAGGACGCTGGGTCCCGGGATCACGATCACCAGCAACGACATCGCGGCGAAGGCGAGAAAGCGGTCCGTGGACAACATGGTCATCAACTCCCGTCCGGCGCTCATTGAAACAGGCGTCGGGGAGTTCCCTCTAGGGCCGGGGCCGTCGGACGCACATGGATAGGGTGCGTTGCGGGCTGCTCGTGGAAGCCCGCAACGCACCCTGGTTCTTCCCTGAGGAGTGCTCAGGAGTTCTTCCGGGTTACGAGTTGACCTGTGTGGTCACCAGGCTGGAGAACGTGGTCAGCCGGGAGTACACACCCGGGTAACCCGCCTCGGCACAGCCCTCGCCCCAAGAAGTGATCCCTGCCAGGACGCCCCCGATGAGCAGGGGACCGCCGCTGTCGCCCTGGCAGGTGTCTACGCCGCCGGATGTGTATCCGGCGCAAACCATGTCGGACGCGATGAAGTCCGAACCGTAGGAGCTCTTGCAGCTGGAGTCGGACACGATCGGGACGGTCGCGGTCCGCAGCTGGTTGGAGGAGCTGCCGTTCTCCGAGGTGGTGCCCCAGCCGAGGATGCGGGCGGTGGTGCCGGCCGCGTACACGCTGGTCTGGGAGGAGGAGACGTACGACGCCGTGGTGTACGGCATCGACGTCGACAGGGTCAGCACGGCCACGTCGTCACCGTTGGTGGCGTCCGTGTAGCTGGGGTTGATCCAGATCTTGCTGACCTTGCTGACGGTGCCGTTCGTACCGTTGAGGTACGTGCGGCCGCCGACCACGCGGACGCTGCTGGTGGTCTCGCCGACCATACAGTGGGCGGCGGTGACCACCTTGGTCGCGGAGACGAGCGTGCCGCCGCAGAACTGGTTCTGCGAGGCGTCCGTGATCTGCATGACGAACGGGTACGACGTCGTCGTGGTCGTGGAACCGCCGACGATGGGCTGGGGGGCTGCCACAGCGGTGGGGGCGCTGAGCAGTGCGGTCGCTGCGGCAGCGGCTGCTGCCACGACGACTGCGGTGGTTCTCTTGGCGCGGTCGAGCCCGAACATGAGTCTCCTCATTGGGTTGCCGGTGGGGGGTCGCGCGGGTGTGGGGGTGTGGGGGTGTGCAACGGGGGTCGCGGGACCGACCCCCGTATGCCCGGGCGAGCGGCACACCCATAAGCTAGAACCCGGCGCACCCTGCTCCCAATGAGGGAACCCCCTAGGGGAGTTGGGCAGGGAAAACCCTCGGTCGCCGCACAGTAAACCCGTAGGGTCCTCAGTTCGGACGGCGCCCCGCCGCCAGTCGGACGATATCCACCCGGGAGCGGATCCCCAGCTTGCGGTAGACCCGGGTCAGGGTCGCCTCGACCGTCTTGACGCTGATGAACAGCCGGGCGGCGATCTCCCGGTTGGTGGCGCCCTCCATGACGAGCGCGGCGACCTGACGCTCCATCGAGGCCAGCCCGTCGAGCCCGTCCAGCGAGGGCGTCGACGTGGGCAGGGGCGTCGGCTCCGGCGGCCGGGTGACGGCCGCCTCGTCCACCTGCCGCAGCCAGGGCAGCGCCCGGCAGCGCCGGAACAGCCGGGTCGCCTCGTCGTACGACGTCGGTCCGGGCTGTCCGGTGCGCAGCGACGCCAGCGCGAACGCGGCGCGCGCCTCCTCCAGGCCGTAGCCGAGCTTGGCGAGCCGGTCCTGAACGGACGTCAGTTGGGCCACGGCCGCGTCGTGTTCGCCGCGTGCCGCGCGTACGAGTGCCTCGGCGCGGTCGAGTACGGCGAGGACGCTCTCGCGCCCGAGGCGCAGCGCGCGTTCGCGGGTCACGTCGATGACGTCCTGGGCCTCGGCGGTCTCGCCGATACGGACGAGGGCCTCGGCGAGGTCGCCGTGCCAGCGTCCGCGCGCCGGGTCGGTCACCTTGAGGGCCTGCTCCAGTTCGCGTACCCGGCGCAGCGAGCGGACGGTTCCGTGCGCGTCCCCGGCGACCAACTGGGCGTATCCCAGGGCCCCGAGAGCACGGGACAGGTACATCTGGTCGCCGTCCTCCTCGGCGTGCTCGACCGCCTCCCGGGCCAGCGCGAGGGCCTCCTCGACGTCACCGCCGGAGGCCTCGGCGAGCGCGGTGAGCATCGCGGACGCGGTCTGGCCGATGCCGGAGTCGCGGGCCAGCCGCAGGCCCTCGCGAGCCAGGTCGAGGGCACGGCCGCAGTGCCCGGAGCGCAGTTCGGTCTCCGCGAAGCCGCGCAGGAAGTGCACCTCGCTCTCCACCGACCCGCGCCGCCGCACCTCGCGCAGCAGCGCGGTGATGGTCGCGCGGGCCTCCGGCAGCTGATCGCTCATCACCAGCCAGCGGAACCGGGCCGAGCCCGCGCCGTTGTGATGGCACGCCACCCGCGGGTCCTGGGGCTCCTTCAGCGCGCGCTTGATGGTGTGCGGGGCGTCCGGATGACCCATCAGGGTCTCGGCCTGCGCCTGGAAGGAGAGCGCGAGGAGTTCGGTGCGCCGGTCACCGGCGCGCGCCGCCAGCTCGGCCGAACGCGCGGTCTCCGCCCGGGCCTCGGCGAAGTCGCCCTCCACCAGCAGGGCGCGCCAGGCCAGTTGGTAGCGGACCAGGGCGAGCAGCCGGGGGTCGTCGCCCGCGTCGGCGAGGGCCTGCGGGAAGACGGCGTCGACGTCCGCCATCGAATGCCCCGCCGTGTCGATCACGATGATCCAGGCCCGCACCCGCTCGGCGGGCACCGAGGTCCGGGTCAGCACCTCGCGCGCGATGTCCCGGGCCAGGTCGAGTTCGCCCGCCGTTATCGCGTCCTCGGAGGCCTGCAACCGCCGCTCGTCGGGCCCCGGCACACTGTCGCCGGGGGTGTGCCGGGCGGCGAGCAGTCCGAGCGAGGCGGCGACCGAGGGCGCCCCCCGGTCGCGGGCCAGGGTGGCGGCCTCGGCGAGCCGGGCGGCGACCTCCGGGTCGGTGCCGGTCGTCGCGAGGGCCAGGTGCCGGGCGCGCTCGATGGGGTCGGAGGCGGCCGTCGACAGCGCGGCGTGCGCGGCCCGCCGCTCCTGCGCGGGCGCCTCCGCGTACAGCGCGGCGGAGATCAGCGGATGCGCGAACCGTACGGCGGGACCCTCGGGTTCCGTTGCCAGCAGGCCGAGTTCGGCCGCCTGGGCGGTCTCGGCCTCGGCGTTCTCCCGGCCGGCCGTCTGGAGCAGGGCCACGGTCGGCCGGGCGCCGGCGCTCGCGACCAGCAGGGTGCGGCGGGCCTCGGCGGGCAGCATGTCGAGCCGGCTCAGCACCAACGCGCGTAGTGACGTGGGCACGGGGAGCGGCTCGCCGGGTCTCGGCGGGGTCGGGTTCTCGGCGAGGGCGCGGCCCAACTCCAGCGCGAACAGCGGGTTTCCACCGCTCGTGCGGTGTATCTCGCGGACCGTGGAGCGGGGCAGACCGGTGTAGCCGCGGTGGTCGAGCAGCGCGGAGACCTGGGCCCGGGAGAGCGGGCTGAGCCGGAACGCGAGGGTGTCCGGCGGCGAGGCGCTCAGATACCGGTCGTACTCCTGGCCCTCGGTGCGCACCGCGAAGACCATCTGCACCTGGGTGTCGCCGAGCCGGCGGGCGGCGAAGCCGAGGAGTTCCGCGCTGGCCGGGTCCAGCCACTGGAGGTCGTCCGCCACGACGAGGACGGGGCCGTCGGCGGCGAGGGCGCGCAGCGCGGACAGGACGGCGAGGCGCAGGGCGAGTCCGTCGCGCTGGAGGGTGGACTCGCCGCGTCCGGTGAGGGCTGATTCCAGTGCCGTGCGCTGGGCGACGGGCAGGCGCTCGGACACCTCGTCGAGGACCAGGCCGAGGAGGTCGGCGAGGGCGAGGAAGGGGAGATGGGATTCGGACTCCGTGGCCGAGCAGCGCAACACGGTCCGCGCCGTGTCGCCGTATTCCGCGGCCAACGCCTGCAGGACGGTCGACTTTCCTATTCCGGCGGGGCCGTGGAGCAGCACACTGCCACCCTCGGCGAGCTGGTCACGGGCGGCGGAGAACATCCCCTCCCGGCCGATGACCAGGTCGGGGCGGCATCTGGCAGGCTCCTTGAAGTCCCGTCGCACGGTCACCGCTCCCCTCGTGTGTCGTGTCCGGACCAATATTAGGCAATCAGTCCTTGAAATTCGGATGGACGGGGTCGTGAGGGAAATAACAACGGGGCGGCATCAGGAAATTCAAAGCTCCGATGAATGAATAGAAGGTCGTCGCGAAGGCCGGTCCCAGAGGATCCCACCCGGGCCCGTCCGGTACCAGAGGGCAGGGTCCACGCCTGTCCGATACGAGTGGGTGGCGCCGGGGTCCGTCCGGTACCGGTGGGCAGTGCCCGGGCCGCTCCGGCGGCGCGGGGCCTCACGGCAAAACCCCCGCCCGCCGTGCCGCCACCACGGCCTCCCCGCGGGTGTGCGCGCCGAGCCTGCGCATCGCCGAGCGCAGATACCCCTTGACCGTCTCCGGCCGCAGCCCGAGCCGCTCCGCCGCCACCGCGTTCGTCGCCCCCGCCGCCACACACGCCAGTACGTCCAGCTCCCGGGGCGCCAGCTCCACCTCCCCGGTGGCCGCCTCGGCGGTCAACAGGCCGCAGGCGTCGAGGAGTTCGGCCCGCAGCGCCGGGTCCGGGATACGCGGGGCCAGCGCCCGCAGCGCCGCGTGCGCCTCCCGCACCTGCTCCCACACCGCGCTCGCCGCCGGGTCGGGGGCCGGTGCCTGGCGCGCCGCGCTCAGCAGCTCCCGTACCTCCTCCCGGACCACCAGCGCCTGTTCCACGTCCCGCGCGGCCGCCATCGCCGCGCTCAGCATCCGGTCGCCCAACGGCTGGGCCGTGCGCAGCGCGCCGTAGAGGACACCGCGCACCCGGCGGCGTACGACGACGGGGACCGCGAGTATCGCGTGCAGGCCCTCGGTGGCGACCGCGGTGTCGTACTCGTGGCTGATCTGGTGGGACGAGGAGTAGTCCGTTACGGCGCACGGGCGGGCGAGGGCGACCGCCTTGCCGCCGAGGCCGCTGCCCGAGGTCACCGCGAGGGCGCGCAGGGCGGGGGTCGCCGTACCGCTGAGCTCACTGATCCGCATCTGCCGGCGGCCGGTCTCGACCAGGCCGCCGAAGGCGACGGGCAGCCCCGTACCGCGCCGGAGCCGGACCAGCGCCGCCTGAATCTCCACCGTCCCCGCCGCGTCCGTCGCCACCCTCGTGCCCCTTCGTTGCGGCCGTCGTGCTGCACACACCCCCGTACGGGGGTAGTGAGACCCACATCACGGATTACACGATGTCAGAGAGTCGCCCGGAATGGTCCGGTACTTAGGAGGACAGATGACGACGGCGAGTGAGTCGTTCCGCAGTGCGCGGGATTTCCTGTTGGCGCATCGCGAGGACTAT
The DNA here is from genome assembly GCF_044766845.1 of Streptomyces sp. NPDC101776. Lineage (NCBI taxonomy): Bacteria > Bacillati > Actinomycetota > Actinomycetes > Kitasatosporales > Streptomycetaceae > Streptomyces > Streptomyces sp. NPDC101776. The sequence continues at coordinate 96,536 of NZ_JBIWMV010000001.1, forward strand.
GACACGGCCTACGACGGTTTCTCCTGGCCCCGGCCCGAGCACTTCAACTGGGCGCTCGACTGGTTCGACGTCATCGCGGCAGGCAACGACCGCACGGCCCTGCGCATCGTGGAGGAGGACGGCTCCGAGGCCGCGTTCTCCTTCGCCGAGCTGTCCGAGCGCTCCGACCGGGTCGCCAACTGGCTGCGCGCCCAGGGCGTCCGCGCCGAGGACCGGATCCTCGTCATGCTCGGCAACCAGACCGAGCTGTGGGAGACGGCCCTGGCCGCGATGAAACTGCGGGCCGTCGTCATCCCCGCCACCCCGCTGCTCGGCCCCGCCGACCTGCGCGACCGCGTCGAACGCGGCCGGGTCCGGCAGGTGATCGTGCGCTCCGGGGACGCCGCGAAGTTCGACGAGGTGCCCGGGACCTACACGCGGATCACGGTCGGCGGCGCGGTCGAGGGCTGGCGGACGTACGAGGACGCGTACGACGCCCCCAGCGGGTTCACGCCGGACGAACCGACCCTGGCCGACGACCCGTTGATGCTCTACTTCACCTCGGGCACCACCGCCCACCCCAAGCTGGTCGAGCACACCCACACCTCGTACCCGATCGGCCATCTGGCCACCATGTACTGGATCGGCCTGCGGCCCGGTGACGTGCACCTCAACATCTCCTCGCCCGGCTGGGCCAAGCACGCCTGGTCGAACCTCTTCGCGCCCTGGAACGCCGAGGCGACCGTCTTCATCCACAACTACACCCGCTTCGACGCGAACCGGCTGATGGCCGAGATGGACCGGGCGGGCGTCACCACGTTCTGTGCCCCGCCGACCGTGTGGCGGATGCTCATCCAGGCCGACCTGACCCAGCTCCGCACCCCGCCCCGCGAGGCCCTGGCCGCGGGGGAGCCCCTGAACCCCGAGGTCATCGAACAGGTCCGGCGGGCCTGGGGCGTCACCGTCCGGGACGGCTTCGGGCAGACGGAGACCGCCGTCCAGGTCTCCAACAGCCCCGGCCAGCCGCTGAAGTCCGGCTCCATGGGCCGGCCGAGCCCCGGCTACCGCGTCGAACTACTCGACCCGGTGTCGGGTGCCCCGGGCGTCGACGAGGGCGAGATCGCGCTCGACCTGTCCGCCCCGCCGGTCGGCCTGATGACCGGCTACCACGGAGACCCGGACCGTACGGCGGAGGCGATGGCCGGCGGCTACTACCGCACCGGCGACATCGGCGCCCGGGACGCGGACGGCTACATCACCTACGTCGGCCGGTCCGACGACGTCTTCAAGGCCTCCGACTACAAGATCTCCCCGTTCGAGCTGGAGAGCGCCCTGCTGGAGCACGAGGCGGTGGCCGAGGCCGCCGTGGTGCCCGCGCCGGACGAACTGCGGCTCGCCGTACCGAAGGCGTACATCGTGCTCGCGGCGGGCTGGGAGCCGGGACCCGACACCGCGAAGGTGCTGTTCGAGCACTCGCGCGACGTCCTCGCCCCCTACAAGCGCGTCCGCCGCCTGGAGTTCGCGGACCTGCCCAAGACCGTCTCCGGCAAGATCCGCCGGATCGCACTGCGGGAGGCGACGGCCGCGGGGTCGGATGCCGAGTACCGCGAGGAGGACTTCCGATGAACTCGCCGACGATCTCGCCGACAAACTCGCCGATGGACTCGTACAGCCATGGGACCGGCGGGACTTCACTCCTCGGCGACACCATCGGCGCCAACCTCGACCGGGCGGTGGCCGCCTGGCCCGACCGCGAGGCGCTGGTCGACGTACCGTCCGGGCGGCGCTGGACGTACGCCCAATTCGCGGCCGACATCGACCAGTTGGCGCAGGCGCTGCTCGCGAGCGGGGTGGCGAAGGGCGACCGGGTCGGCATCTGGGCGATCAACTGCCCGGAGTGGGTGCTCGTCCAGTACGCCACCGCCCGCATCGGCGCGGTCATGGTGAACATCAACCCGGCGTACCGCACCCACGAGGTGGAGTTCGTCCTCAACCAGGCGGGGATCTCGGTCCTATTCGCCTCCGTCGGCCACAAGAGCAGTGACTACCGGGCGATGGTCGACCAAGTGCGGCCGAAATGCCCGGAGTTGCGCGAGGTCGTGTACATCGGAGATCCGAGCTGGGAGGCGTTGCCGAGCCGCGGTACGGGCGAGGCGCCGTACGCCGAACTGTCCTGCGACGACGCCATCAACATCCAGTACACCTCGGGCACGACGGGCTTCCCCAAGGGCGCCACGCTCTCCCACCACAACATCCTCAACAATGGTTACTTCGTGGGTGAGTTGATCGCCTACTCCGAGCAGGACCGGGTGTGCATCCCGGTGCCCTTCTACCACTGCTTCGGCATGGTGATGGGCAACCTGGCGGCCACCTCGCACGGCGCGTGCATCGTCATCCCGGCCGCGTCCTTCGACCCGGCGGCGACCCTGAAGGCGGTCCAGCAGGAGCGCTGCACATCCCTCTACGGCGTCCCCACCATGTTCATCGCGGAGTTGAACCTCCCCGACTTCGCGTCCTACGACCTCTCCTCGCTCCGCACCGGCATCATGGCGGGCTCGCCCTGCCCGGTCGAGGTGATGAAACAGGTGGTCGCCGAGATGCACATGGCGGAGGTCTCCATCTGCTACGGCATGACGGAGACGTCCCCGGTCTCGCTCCAGACGCGGCGGGACGACGACCTGGAACACCGCACCGGCACGGTCGGCCGCGTCCTCCCGCACCTGGAGGTCAAGGTCGTCGACCCGGCGACCGGAGTCACCCAACCCCGGGGCACGGCAGGGGAGTTGTGCACCCGTGGCTACAGCGTGATGCTCGGCTACTGGAACGAGCCCGGGAAGACCGCCGAGGCGATCGACGCGGGCCGCTGGATGCACACGGGTGACCTCGCGATGATGCGCGAGGACGGCTACGTCGAGATCGTCGGCCGCATCAAGGACATGATCATCCGGGGCGGCGAGAACATCTACCCGCGCGAGATCGAGGAGTTCCTCTACACCCACCCGAAGATCGCGGACATCCAGGTCGTCGGCATCCCGAACGAGCGCTACGGCGAGGAGGTCCTCGCCTGCGTCATCCCGCGCGACCCGGCGGACCCGCTGACGCTGGACGAGCTGCGCGGCTTCTGCGAGGGCAGGTTGGCGCACTACAAGATCCCGAGCCTGCTCCGGATCATGGACGCCTTTCCGATGACGGTGTCGGGGAAGGTGCGGAAGGTCGAGCTGCGGGAGCGGGCGGTTCGGGGTGGGGAGGGGTGAGGGGGTGCGGGGGTGAGGTGAAGGGCAGTCGGACGGCCTGCGGCGCGTCCTCGTGGCGCCTCTCCTGCGGCGCGGCCTCGACTCTGTGGCACCGGCGACGACTGCGAGATCCTCGGATCCGTCTGGTCCTCGTCAACAGGGCGGGAGGCGCGTGAGTCGGCCAGGGGCGTTGTGCCTTCGGTGACAGCCGCGCTGCTGACGGCCGACGTGCGGCTGCGAGGCCGAACCCACCGACACGCGCCCGGACCCCGCACCACCCCGCGGACCGGTGTTCGTCTGCCACCCACTGGCTGCCGTCACGGACCGCAGGAGATCGCGGCGCCCTCCAACTAGCTTCCCGCCGCGTCGAGTTGATCCGCCAGGTCGTTCACCGGCTGGGGTGTGCCCGTGAGGTCCAGGACGAACAGCGGGACGCCGAGCGCGTCCGCGCGGGCGCGGGCGTCGTCGGCGTATCCGGCGAGGGAGAAGTAGACGCACTCGGCGGTCTCCGTCATGGCCGTCAGCCACAGGCACTCGACGTCGCGCAGCGAGGCCGGCCGGACGGTCGGGTCCACCTGCGCCAGGATGCCGCGGGCGGCGAGGCCGATGCCGGACGGTGGCCGCTGGTCGGCGCGGCGGATGTCCCGGTAGCCGAGCCAGCGCAGATACAGCGCGGCGGCGGTGACCGCGTCCCGCGCGGTACGGATCGTGACGGGCTGGAACGCGGGGCGCCCCTCGACCTCGGCGCCGACCTTGGCGGTCCGCGCGGCCGGTTCCGCCGTCGGCTCCTCCCCCGCGACGGGTATCCGCAGCAGCGTCCCGCACGGGCAGCCCAGCTCCGGGTACGGCCACTCGTCCAGCCGGCCGCAGGCCGCGCAGCGCACGGCGATCCAGTCCTCGTCCCACACCCGGTGGGTCACGACCGTCGCCACGCCGCGCTGGTCCAGCGGCGGGGCGACAGGGGCCCCGCACACACAGGGATACGACGGCGCGGCGTAGACGTGCTCACGTCGGCAGGTCGGACAGCGCACCGACACGCTCTCGGACATGAGCCCCATAGTCCTCCTGAAAACCCCTGCTTGTCCGTCTCTTGACGGCCTTGGTCACCCCACTTACATTGAATTCCAGATAGTAGAAGTTAAGTTCCACGATACGGAAGAACTCGAAACTCGTCGGGGACTTTTCACCGCGGGGCGCGACGGTGACGCGAATCCGACAGCCGAAGCAGGAGTACTCCATGGCTCGTATGACCGCTGCCCGCGCGGCAGTCGAGATCCTCAAGCGCGAGGGCGTCAGCGACGCGTTCGGCGTCCCGGGTGCGGCGATCAACCCCTTCTACGCCGCGCTCAAGGCCTCCGGCGGCATCCAACACACCCTCGCGCGCCATGTCGAGGGCGCCTCGCACATGGCCGAGGGCTACACCCGTACCCGCCCGGGCAACATCGGCGTCTGCGTCGGCACCTCGGGCCCGGCCGGCACCGACATGATCACCGGGCTGTACTCGGCGACCGGCGACTCGATCCCGATCCTCTGCATCACGGGCCAAGCCCCGACCGCCGTGATCCACAAAGAGGACTTCCAGGCCGTCGACATCGCCTCGATCGCGGGTCCGGTGACGAAGATGGCGGTCACCGTCCTGGAGGCGGCGCAGGTCCCCGGCGTCTTCCAGCAGGCCTTCCACCTGATGCGCTCGGGCCGCCCCGGCCCGGTCCTCATCGACCTGCCGATCGACGTGCAGCTCACCGAGATCGAGTTCGACGCGGAGACGTACGAGCCGCTGTCGGTCTACAAGCCGGCCGCGACCCGCGCCCAGATCGAGAAGGCGATCGGACTCCTCAACGCCTCCGAGCGCCCGCTGATCGTCGCGGGCGGCGGTGTCATCAACGCCGACGCCGCCGAACTCCTCGTCGAGTTCGCCGAGTTGACGGGAACCCCGGTGGTCCCGACCCTGATGGGCTGGGGCGTCCTCCCCGACGACCACGCACTGAACGCCGGCATGGTCGGCCTCCAGACCTCGCACCGCTACGGCAACGCGACCTTCCTGGAGTCCGACTTCGTCCTCGGCATCGGCAACCGCTGGGCCAACCGCCACACCGGCAAACTCGACGTCTACACGGCCGGACGCACCTTCGTCCACGTCGACATCGAGCCCACCCAGATCGGCAGGATCTTCGCCCCCGACTACGGCATCGCCTCCGACGCGAAGGCGGCGCTGGAGCTTTTCGTGGAGGTGGCAAGGGAGTTGAAGGCGGCGGGCGCTCTCCCCGACCGCTCGGCCTGGTCCGCCTCGGCCCAGGACAAGAAGGCAACTCTCCAGCGCCGTACGCACTTCGACGACATCCCGATCAAACCGCAGCGCGTCTACGAGGAGATGAACAAGGCCTTCGGTCCGGAGACCCGGTACGTCTCCACCATCGGCCTCTCGCAGATCGCCGGCGCCCAGATGCTGCACGTCTACCGCCCACGCCACTGGATCAACTGCGGCCAGGCGGGCCCCCTCGGCTGGACCATCCCGGCCGCGCTGGGCGTCGCCAAGGCCGACCCCGAGGCGTCGGTCGTCGCCCTCTCCGGCGACTACGACTTCCAGTTCATGATCGAGGAACTGGCGGTCGGGGCACAGCACCGGATCCCGTACGTCCATGTCCTCGTGAACAACGCCTACTTGGGCCTCATCCGCCAGGCCCAGCTCGGCCTCGACATCAACTTCCAGGTCAACCTGGAATTTGAGAACATAAACTCCCCGGAACTGGGCGTCTACGGCGTCGACCACATCAAGGTCGTCGAGGGCCTCGGCTGCAAGGCCATCCGCGTCACCGACCCCACCGAACTCGGCACCGCCTTCGAGCAGGCCAAGAAACTCGCCGCGGAGTTCCGCGTCCCGGTCGTCGTCGAAGCGATCCTCGAACGCGTCACCAACATCGCGATGAGCAAGACGAACGACATCAGCGAGGTGGTGGAGTTCGAGGAACTGGCGACAGAGCCCGACCACGCACCGACGTCGATCAGGACGTTGAAGGTCTGAGGCGCGGGGGTAGAGGCAGCGGGGCGGTCCATCCGGAGAGGGTGGACCGCCCTTACCTTTTACAGGTGCGCACGAGATTCCCCGTACGGAGCCCGCCGCCCCGTGCCGGCAGGCCTCGTATGTCGAATGTGCCCGCGCTCAGGGGTAGTTGAAGTCTCGCGGGAAAGGTTCAGAGGTCTATTTGAGGTTCACTGATCGTGGTGTTCCGACAGCCCCGGCCAGTCCTCGGGCCCACCGCCCTGCCACTCGATGAGGTCGCTCTCCTCGACCTCGATCCGGTCCAGGTCGGCCAGGCGCAGGATCTCGACGACGTCGTCGAGGTGGGACGCGATGCCGAGGGTCTGGTCGCCGGTGGTGACCCGACGTGAGCCGTCGAGCGCCGGAGGGTGGACCACGATGTGCGGGAACTCCGGCGGTGAAGGTGTCATGCCTGTCATGCCTCAAGACTCCTGCGGAACGGGTGGCCGCGCACGTCGGCGGCATTGTCGGACCCGGCGGACACACTGTGTCGTATGACAGTGAGAAGCGACATGACGCTTGAATGGCAGCTTCGTGACGTGGTGGCCAAGGAAGCGGTTGACGAGACCGTGACGGCCGCTGTGGACGCGGTCTTCAAGCACATGCACGGGGGGCGGACCAGCAAGCGACGAGGCGGCAGAGAGCTGGTACGGCTTCTGGAGGAGGCGCGCGGCGCCGCGGCGGGAGTCGCGGAATGGCAGGTCGTACGACTCGTGCAGGACGCGATCGAGTACGCCGAGGGGCGCATCCTGCGATACGACTTCGAGGACCGGTACCGGCTGTTCCGCGACGGACAGCGGAGGGAATCGCACGCGGGCTTCATCGGCGGCACGATGAAGGTGATGCACCAATGGCTGGTCGACAGCGGACGAGAGTTCCTGGCCGACCGTCCCGAGGCCGGGATCGAGGAGTTCCTGGAGCATTTTCGGGCGCGGGGCGAGGACGCGCAGTTCCTCCAGGTGCCCGAAGACCGCCCAGGGCGCTACGTGATTCCGCGGGGGCAGGCCGAGACCACGCTGTGGCTGGAGCGGATCATCCGCAGCGGTCGGATAGACATCGAGGACCCTGCCGCGGAGGCTCGGCGGATCTCGGCCTCTCCCGAGGCCCTGGCTCTGTTGGCCGCCGACGACCAGGGGCGGCTCCTGCTCCAGGCCGCGGAACTGCGTCGACGTGCCGCCCGGCTGAAGGAGTTGCGTACTGTTGTCGAGGATCCCCGGGCTGCGGAGGCGGATCTGCAGCGGGCGCTGGAGGGGCAGTACTGGATCTTCGGCGGACGGTTCGTGGGCGAGGCGGCACAGCGGCGGCTCGTACCGGGGGACGAGGTGGACATCCCGCTGATACGCGGCGACGGCGCCCTCCACATCGTCGAACTCAAGCGCGCCATGAGTTTCAGGACGCCACTCGTCAAGCGGCATCGCCATGCCTGGGTGCCAGGCGGAGCTGTGAACGACGCCTTCGCCCAGGCCATCAACTACCTGACCGGGCTGGACGAGAACCGAGAGCACATCCGTGCGGAGTTCGGCATCGAGACCCGTCGAGCCAGCGCCCTCGTCCTCGTCGGCCACCCCGCGCTGCATCCGGACGTACCCGAGGAAGAGATCAACGAGGCGCTGCGGACGTTCAATTCACACATCGCCAGGGTCGAGGTGCTGACATACAAGGAACTCCTGGACAACGCCGAACGCTCCCTCGCCGGGGAGAGTCCGCTGTAGGGAGTGTTGGGTCGGCTGGCCGTCCGACGGCGCGAGGCTGGGCGCGACAGGACATTCGCGCCGCCGGACGGAGTCATCGGCCGGGACCGCGGCGGAGGCGACGGAACAGGACACCCCTTCTCTCAGGTCGAGAAGAGGCCCCGGAACCTTCACCACCGCACTGGCTCGCCCACCGCCGCGGTCCTGGCCGCGCCCGCGCGGTACCGACGACCACCCCTCATCCGGGTCGTCCGGCACACACGGGCCGTTGGTGATTCCGGGCGGCGCCGACGCCTGGGCGCGACAGGACAGTTGTCAGCGCCGGCGCCGCCCGGAAGTCTCAGAGCCGGGCGCCGGAGAGGCGCTCGACGGCTCGCAGCAGTGCCGAGTGGTCGAGCCCGCCGTCGCCCTGCGCACGCAGACTCGCGACCAGTTGGGCCACCACCGCGCCGACCGGCAGGGCCGCGCCGACATTGCGGGCCGCGTCCGTGACGATGCCCATGTCCTTGTGGTGCAGGTCGATCCGGAAGCCCGGCTTGAAGTCGCGGTTGAGGAAGTTGTCCTTCTTCCGCGTCAGCACCGTGGAGCCCGCGAGCCCGCCGTTCAGGACGTCGAGCGCCGCCGCCAGGTCCACGCCGGACTTCTCCAGGAAGACCACGGCCTCGGCGCACGCCTGGATGTTCACGGCCACGATCAGCTGGTTCGCGGCCTTCACGGTCTGGCCCGAACCGTGCGGACCGCACAGCACGATCGTCCTGCCGAGCGCGTCGAAGAGCGGCTCGGCCTCCTCGAAGTCGGACTGTCCGCCGCCGACCATGATGGACAGCACGGCCTCGATCGCGCCGGCCTCACCGCCGGAGACGGGCGCGTCCAGGACGCGAATTCCCTTGCCCGCGGCGGCCTTTGCGAGATCGACCGAGGTCTGCGGGGTGATCGACGACATGTCGATCAGCAGGGCACCGGCCCGCGCGTTCTCCAGGATGCCGTCCGGGCCGTAGGCGATGGCCTCGACCTGCGGGGACGCGGGCACCATCGTGACCACCACGTCGGCGTCCCGCACGGCCTCCGCGAGGGAACCGGCCGCGGTGCCGCCGGCGGCGGTCAGACGGTCCAACTTGTCCTGTTCCAGGGTGAATCCGGTGACGTCGTAACCCGCCTTGATCAGGTTCTCGGACATGGGGGAGCCCATGATGCCGAGGCCTATCCAGGCGATCCTGGGGAGCTTGCTCATCGGAAGTGCCTTTCGGTGAAAGTCAGTTGGGCAGCCAGTCGAAGGCCTCGGCGCTCGGGCGGTCGCCGGGCTTGTACTCCAGGCCCACCCAGCCGTCGTAGCCGGCCTTCCGCAGTCGGCCGAGGAGGTCCTCCAGCGGCAGTGATCCCGTGCCCGGTGCGCCGCGGCCGGGGTTGTCCGCGATCTGCACATGGCCGGTCTTCGCCGCGAACCGCTCGATCACGGACGGGAGTTCCTCGCCGTTCATGGACAGGTGGTAGAGGTCCATGAGGAAGCGCGCGTTGCCGAGGCCGGTCGCGTCGTTGACCTTGTCGACGACCTCTACGGCGGCGGGGGCGCTGACGAGCGGGTACAGCGGCGACTCGGGCTTGTTGAGAGCCTCGATCAGCAGGACCGCGCCGATCCGGTCGGCGGCGTGGGCCGCGAGGGCCAGGTTCTCCAGTGCGAGCGCGTCCTGCTCGGCCGGGTCGACGCCGGGCACGCGGTTGCCGTAGAGCGCGTTGAGCGCGGTGGCGCCGAGCGAGTGGGCGAAGCCGGCGGCCACGTCGATGTTCGCGCGGAACCTCTCCGACTCCTCGCCGGGCAGCGACAGCGCGCCGCGGTCCGGTCCCGGTAGCTGTCCGGCGTAGAAGTTCAGGCCGGTGAGCTGGACGCCCGCGTCCTCCAACGCCCGCTTGAGAGCGTCGAGTTCGGACGGTGCGGGGGTGGGGGAGTCGACCCAGGGCCACCACAGCTCGACCGCGCCGAAGCCCGCGGCGGCCGCGGCCGCGGGGCGCTCCAGGAGCGGGAGTTCGGTGAAGAGGATCGACAGGTTGACGTTGAAGCGCTGGTCTTCGAATCCCATGGGGGCCGCGCTCCCTTCCGTGTCGAGGGACGGTGTCGTAATTTCGTATGGTGGAAGTTTGTTTCTGCTTATTGGAAGATTGCCGCCGTGTGTCGGGGCTTGTCAAGAGGGCTCGGCGGAAAACGGCACCGCGCGTTAGGTTGTGCGCGTGCGATTGCGAGTGGAGTTCACGACAGAGCCCTTCGATCTCGACGAGGCCCCCGCGCATGCGCTGGTCGCCAGGGAGGTCATCGAGGTGGCGGAGCTGGACGCCGTGGACGTCGGGCCGTTCGGCAACACGGTCGAGGGGGGTGCCGACGCGGTGCTCACCGCCGTTGACGCGCTGCTGCGCAGGACCCTGGAGGCCGGCGCCACCCGGGTCTCGCTCCAGCTCAACGTGATCGGCGAGGGTGACCGGTGACCGGTATCGGGGACGAGCCGTTCATCACGGCCGTGAAGCCGCTGGTCGACGCCATGGGCGGCGAGATGCTCCCGCCCGACGAGGCCGGCCCCGACGATGTCGTGCTCGCCTGGGAGGGCACCGACGTGGTCGCCGTGCGCCTGCCGCAGCTCGCGGACTCGCTGGACCACATCCTGGCCGCCCTGGAGCGCAAGAAGGGCAAGCCCCTCGCGGACCTGGACCGCAAGGCCAAGCAGGAGGTCGTACGGATGCTGGAGGCGCGCGGCGCCTTCTCCGTGCGGCACGGGGTGGAGACCGTGGCGAGCGCCCTCGGGGTCAGCCGGTTCACCGTGTACAACTACCTGAACCGCGAGAAGGACGCCTGAGTGAGGCCCCCGGGTGGTGCGGGCGAGGCGTCGGGGCGGGTTTGTTACCCGGAATTTTCAACAAACTGTTGACGTGGTGTTGTCGAGCGCGTTAGCTACAGCCAGCCCGTTCAGCACAAGGCCACGGAGGCTCCCGTGACGTCGACTTCCACGCCGCCGGGGCTCGCCCGGTTCAACACCCTGGAGGAGCCCGCGGCGTTCGCCGCTCTCCTCGAGGTGTGTGCCTCCACGGCGTGGGCGCGGCGGCTGCTGGCCGCCCGTCCGTACGCCGGCTCCGAGGACCTGTACTCCGCGAGCGACTCCGCGATGGCGGAGCTGACCGCCGACGACCTGGCCGAGGCGATGGCCGGCCACCCGCCGATCGGTCGCCCCAAGCCCGGCGACCCCACCTCCGCCCGTGAACAGCGCGGCTTGGCGGGCGCCTCCGAGGACCTCAGGGCGGAGCTGCTCGACCTCAACCTGGCGTACCAGGAGAGGTTCGGCCATGTCTTCCTGATCTGCGCCACCGGTCGCACCGGCGAGCAGATGCGCGACGCGGTCAAGGAGCGGATCGGCAACGCGCCGGAGCGGGAACGCGAGATCGCCCGCACCGAGTTGGGCAAGATCAACCGCATCCGGTTGACCAAGCTCGTAGCGGAAGAAGCAGAGGAAGAAGAGGCATGAGCAGCACCAGCACCGCCTCGGTGTCCACGCACATCCTGGACACCAGCGTCGGCCGCCCCGCCGTCGGCGTCGCCGTCCGACTCGCCGCCCGCGGCGGCCCGTTGGCCGACTGGCAGCCGCTCGGCGGCTCCGCGACCGACGCGGACGGACGGTGCAAGGACCTCCCGGCGCTGCCGGCGGGGACCACCCACGTACGGCTCGACTTCGCCGTGGAGCCGTACTTCTCGCAACAGGACACCAAGCAAGCCGATACGCAGCAGGACGCCCCCGCGAATCGGGACAGCGGCACGACCGGAGTGTTCTTCCCGGAGGTGGCGATCACCTTCGCCGTACGGCCCGGCGAGCACTTCCATGTACCGCTGCTGCTCAACCCGTTCGGCTACTCCGTATACCGAGGGAGCTAGCAGACATGCGCACGATTCTTGGACAGAACCAGTACGGCAAGGCCGAGAACCGGGTCGTCAGGATCACGCGGGACGGCGCCACCCACCACATCAAGGACCTCAACGTGTCCGTGTCGCTGAGCGGCGACATGGACGAGGTCCACTACTCCGGCTCGAACGCCAACGTGCTGCCGACCGACACCACCAAGAACACGGTGTACGCGTTCGCCAAGGAGCACGGCATCGAGTCCGCCGAGCAGTTCGGCATCCACCTCGCCCGGCACTTCGTGACCAGCCAGGAGCCGATCAGGACCGCGCGGATCCGCATAGAGGAGTACGCCTGGGAGCGGACGACCGGGGGCCACTCCTTCGTCCGCAAGGGCCAGGAGACCCGGCTCACCCAGGTGACGTACGACGGCCGGAACTGGGAAGTCGTCTCCGGGCTCAAGGACTTGACGGTCCTGAACTCGACGGACTCCGAGTTCTGGGGCTACGTCAAGGACAAGTACACGACGCTGCCCGAGGCGTACGACCGCATCCTGGCGACCGAGGTGTCCGGGCGCTGGCGCTTCAACTGGTCCGACGACGCACAGGAGATGCCGGACTGGGAGGAGTCCTACGAGCAGACGAAGCAGCACCTGTTCCGGGCCTTCGCCGAGACGTACTCCCTCTCGCTCCAGCAGACCCTGTACCAGATGGGTTCGCGGATCATCGAGAACCGCGACGAGATAGACGAGGTCCGCTTCTCGCTCCCCAACAAGCACCATTTCCTTGTGGACCTGGCGCCGTTCGGGCTCAAGAACGACAACGAGGTGTACCTCGCCGCCGACCGGCCCTACGGCCTGATCGAGGCCACCGTCCTGCGGGACGGCAGCGAACCGCGGATCCCGGCGGACCTCACCAACCTCTGACGCGAACGACGCGAACTTGGCCCAGAAGCAAGGAAGTTGGGACGAACGATGGTAACGATGATTCAGCGCGTCGTCATCGAGAACTGCGCGATCGCGACGGTGGACGCCGCCGACACCGAGTACGCCACCGGGTATGTCGTCATCGCCGGGAACCGCATCGAGTCGCTCGGCGCGGGCAAGGCACCCGAGGGGCTCGCCGACGTGGTTCGGCGCATCGACGCGAGCGGTCACCTGGTGACCCCCGGTCTGGTCAACACCCACCACCACTTCTACCAGTGGATCACCCGGGGTCTGGCCACCGACCACAACCTCTTCGACTGGCTCGTCGCGCTGTACCCGACCTGGGCGCGCATCGACGAGCCGATGGTCCGCGCCGCCGCGCAGGGCTCCCTCGCGATGATGGCCCGCGGCGGGGTGACCACCGCGATGGACCACCACTACGTCTTCCCCAAGGGCTCCGGCGACCTCTCCGGCGCCATCATCGGCGCCGCCCGCGAGATGGGCGTCCGCTTCACCCTGGCCCGCGGCTCCATGGACCGCAGCGAGAAGGACGGCGGCCTGCCGCCCGACTTCGCCGTCGAGACCCTGGAGGGTGCCCTCGCCGCGACCGAGGCGACGGTACGGGAGCACCACGACGCCTCCTTCGACGCGATGACCCAGGTGGCCGTGGCCCCCTGCTCACCGTTCTCCGTCTCGACCGAACTCCTGCGCCAGGGAGCCGAGTTGGCCCGTCGGCTCGGGGTACGGCTGCACACGCACGGCTCGGAGACGGTGGAGGAGGAGCAGTTCTGCAAGGAGCTGTTCGGCATGGGCCCGACCGACTACTTCGAGTCCACCGGCTGGCTCGGTGAGGACGTGTGGATGGCGCACTGCGTCCACATGAACGACTCCGACATCGCCGCCTTCGCCCGCACGAAGACCGGTGTCGCCCACTGCCCCTCGTCCAACGCGCGGCTCGCGGCCGGTATCGCCCGCGTCCCCGACATGCTCGCCGCCGGCGTCCCGGTCGGCCTCGGCGTCGACGGCACCGCGTCCAACGAGTCCGGCGAACTCCACACCGAACTGCGCAACGCCCTCCTCGTCAACCGCCTCGGCGCCCACCGCGAAGCGGCCCTCAACGCCCGCCAGGCCCTGCGCCTCGGGACCTACGGCGGCGCCCAAGTCCTGGGCCGCGCAAGCGAGATCGGCTCCCTGGAGCCGGGCAAGCTGGCCGACCTGGTGCTGTGGAACCTGGACACCCTCGCGCACGCCTCGATCGCCGACCCGGTGACCGCGCTGGTCTTCGGCGCCGCGGCCCCGGTCACCGCCTCCTTCGTGAACGGCCGTCAGATCGTCGAGAACAACCGCCTGTTGCACGTCGACGAGGACGCGATCGCCCGCTCCACGCGCGAGGAGGCCCGGCGGCTGGCGCGGATCGCCGCGCAGGGCTGACCCGGCCCCACCCCAATCGCCCGACAGAGGCGACCAGTTGAAGAGCTCCGGTTGAGGGGGACGGCCCTCATCCGGTGGCCGTGGCCGGGGCGTGCACACAGGTGCGCGCCCCGGAACGGCCCTGCCCATTCTCCCGGTTGGGCTCCGTTCCCCGGTCCCGCACGACCGCGCACCACCTCCTGAAACCCACGTCGGAGTCGACGTGTCACCCGCCCGGAGGAGCCGCCGTGACCACCCACACCGACGCCCGACCCGTCGTCCATCCCGTCGACGAGAAACTTCCCGCACTCAAGATGGCCACCACGGGCCTGCAACACGTGGCCGCCATGTACGCGGGCGTCGTCGCCCCGCCGCTCATCGTCGGGGCGGCCGTCGGCCTCTCCGGCAGCGAACTGACCTTCCTCACCGGCGCCTGCCTCTTCACCGCGGGCCTCGCCACCTTCCTCCAGACCCTCGGGATCTGGAAGATCGGCGCCCGGCTGCCCTTCGTCAACGGCGTCACCTTCGCCGGAGTCGCCCCGATGACGGCGGTCGTGGCCTCGACCAAGGACAAGTCGGACGCGCTGCCGATCATCTTCGGCGCGGTGATCGTCGCCGGCCTCCTCGGCTTCCTCGCCGCCCCCTTCTTCAGCAGGGCGGTCCGCTTCTTCCCGCCGGTCGTCACCGGCACCGTGATCACCCTCATAGGCCTGTCCCTGCTGCCCGTCGCCTTCGGCTGGGCGCAGGGACCGGACCCGGCGGCGCACGACTACGGCTCGACGACCAACCTGGGCCTGGCGGCGGCGACGCTCGTCGTCGTGCTGCTGGTCCGCCGCTTCACCCACGGCTTCGTCAGGCAAATAGCCGTCCTGCTCGGCCTGTTGATCGGCACCGTCCTCGCGATCCCCTTCGGGGCAACGGACTTCGGCCCGGTGGCGAACGCCGACGTGATCGGCTTCCCGACCCCGTTCCACTTCGGCGCACCGCGGTTCCAGCTCGCCGCGATCGTGTCGATGATCGTCGTGATGGTGGTCTCGATGACCGAATCCACCGCGGACATGCTGGCGTTGGGCGAGATCGTCGAACGTCCCGCCGACGAGGCGACCATCACCGCGGGCCTGCGCGCCGACACCCTCGGCTCGGCCCTCAGCCCCCTCTTCAACGGCTTCATGTGCAGCGCCTTCGCGCAGAACATCGGCCTCGTCGCCATGACCCGCATCCGCAGCCGGTACGTCGTCGCCACCGGCGGCGGCTTCCTGGTCCTGATGGGCCTGTGCCCGATGGCCGCCTCGCTCATCGCCGTCGTACCGCGCCCGGTGCTGGGCGGCGCGGGCGTCGTCCTGTTCGGCTCGGTCGCCGCGAGCGGCATCCAGACCCTCGTCAGGGCCGGCCTGGAGAAGGACACCAACAGCATGATCGTGGCGGTGTCCCTGGCAGTCGGCATCATCCCGATCGCGGCGCCGGACTTCTACCACGCGTTCCCGCAGACCGCGAAGATCGTCCTCGACTCCGGGATCTCCACGGGATGCGTCGCCGCGGTCGCGCTGAACCTGGTCTTCAACCACCTCGGCCGGGCCCGCGAACGGGCCGGACAGGTCAGGGGTACGACCGAGGCCGTACCCCTCGCCCGTCAGCCGATCGCGTAACTGTCCCCGTACACCTTCCACCTGAGCGGTGTGTCCAGGTCGAGGTTGCCCTTCTTCAGGAACACCCGCTGGGCCGTCTCGACCCGGGTCACGTCGCTGTGCGCCGCCTCCTGCTTCATCGCCCAGACACGGGCGTCGAGGAAGGCGTCGAGATACGTCGTCTCGTCGCCGCCGTCGGCGGGCGTGGCCGCGTGCTCGCGGGCCCGGGCGCGGATGCCGCCGAAGGCGACGGGGTCGGTGCCCGGGCCGTGCATGACCATCGCGTCGTAGTAGACGAACTGCCCGAGCGTGCCCACCCCGTCCTTCTTGGCACGCGCGACGGCAGGATCGAAATAGCCGCGATCGCGTTCGTCGCGCTGCGCCTTGCGGAACGCGGCGGACGTCAGCGCGGCCTTGCGCCATGCCGCGGGGAAGCCCGGGGTCAGCCCCTTGTGCGAGGCGGTGCCGTCCACGGCGCGCAGCGCGGGCAGATAGCCGGCCAGGCCATTGCCCGGGGCCCGCTTCGTGTACAGCTCGACGAGGGCCAGCATGTCGCTCGTACCGGAGCAGAAGCCGATGATCCCGCCGGTGTAGCCACGGCCGTCGCCGATGTCCTCGATGTACTTGTACTGCGCCTCCCAGTCCAGGGAGGAGTTCTCCGCGCTCGACACCAGCCGCATCGCGAGATCCTTCTTCGCCGGGGCGTCGAGCCCCGTCGCACCCGCCGGCGAGGCGTCGGCCGACGGCCACTGACTCGCGATCGCCGCCGTACCGAGGGCTGCGAGCAGGGTGCGGCGGGTGGCTTTTCTTCGGAAGATCGGCACGCGGTCTCTCCAAGGCGGGCGCGGTACACGGAAACGGTGAAAGGCAGCTGAGACTCGCGCGTGAACTTGGGAGATCCGTGGGGTGTTGTCAGCAGGTCACTGTGAATTCCCGGGCCACGCCGTGAGGTTGGCGAACAGCCCGGCCCGCTCGATCGCGTCGTGGAGGGCGGATCAGGTACCAGCGGGTTCGGCGACCGGGTGCGCGAAGTCGCCGTGGGCCCGCAGCATGACAGCCACGGCCGTTGCCGTGCGGCCGGATTCAGCCGCCCCGGACCGCCTGGCAGGGGCTGACCGCGGGAAGCCGGCCGGTCAGGAACGAGCGGGGCGGGACACCCATCAGGGTGCGGAAGTCGGTCGTCATGTGCGACTGGTCGAAGTAGCCCGCAGCGGCGGCCAGTTCGGACCAGCCGGCGCTGCCCGCCCGGGCGGCGAGGGCGCGGACCCGGTCGATACGGGCGTAGTGCTTCGGGGAGACACCGACACCGTCGGTGAACAGGTTCCGCAACTGGCGTTCACTGACGGCCAGTTCCCGGGCCACGTCCCGTACCTGTGCGGGCGCCCGGTCCATCCGCACGGACAACGCCTCTACGGCCGCCCGCAGCAGTGCCGTCCGGGCCGGATCCGCCGGCTGTGCCAGCAGCCCCGGCAGCACCTCGGCGACACGTGGCAGCGCCTCCCGCGGGTCAAGCCACCGCACCTCACGTGCGAACCGGCGGGCCGCGCCGCCCGCCAGGTCGTCCAGCGGCACCACCCGGCCGACCAGTCCGGCGGCCGCGACACCCAGCAGGGGCCGGGCCGTACCCGGTGCGAGGCGCAGCTCCAGGCACTCGATATGGGCCTTCCCCTCGTGGTAGGCCGCCCGCACGCGTGGCCCGACGGCGAGGACGTCACGCCGACCGTCCCCCGTCACCCGCAGGACCACCTTGACCACCGCGTCCGGCAGTTGGACGAACGTCCCCTCGGGCGGCTCGTCGAAGGACATGGCCCGCACCTCGGCGATCCACGGGCGCAGCGCCTCGGGCGTGGTCGGGAGCGGGTCGGCGATGGTCATCGGCACCCTTCCACCGTAAGGGACCGGGGACGCCGTCCGAGCGGGTCGGCCGTGCCGGAATTTCCAAGAGCCGGGCACCCCGGCGGGCCCACCGTGGACCACATGATTCTGGTGACGGGTGCCACGGGCACCATCGGACGTGACGTCGTACGACAACTGGCCGAGCACGGCGCGAAGGTGCGCGCGCTGACCCGTGACCCGGCGAGGGCGCGGCTGCCCGCCGGGGTGGAGGTGGTGCGCGGGGACTACGGCGACCCGGCGTCCCTGGACGCCGCTGCGGCCGGTGCGACGGCCGTGTTCCTGCTCCGTCCGCCCGGCCCGGACGAGGGACAGGCCGCGGCGCTGGTCGCCGCGGCGCGGGCCGCGGGTGTGGACCGGCTGGTGAAGCTCTCCGCCATCGCCACCGGCGATCCCGCGTCCGGGCCCTCAGGACAGTGGCACGTGGAGGGCGAGCGGGCCGTGCGGGACAGCGGGCTCGACTGGACGGTGCTGCGGCCGTCGTCGTTCGCCTCCAACACACTGACCTGGCTCCCGGCCCTCCGGGCGGGCGAGCCGGTGCCCAACATGACCGGGGACGGCGCGTCGGGCGTGATCGACCCGCGGGACATCGCCGCGGTGGCGGTCCGGGCGCTGCTCGACGCCGGGCACGAGGGGCGGACGTACACCCTCACCGGTCCCGAGGCGATCACCGTTCCCGGCCAGGCCGCCGTGCTCGCGGAGGTCCTCGGCCGCCCGGTCCCGGTCCGGAACCTGTCCCCGGACGGGACCCGGGCCTTCCTCCGTACGGCCTGGGGCATGGACGAGGCCGGGGCGGACGGTGCGGTGACCGGCCTGGCGTTCGTCCGGGGCGGCGGCAACGAGGTCGTCACCGAGGACGTACACGAGGTCCTGGGCCGCCCGGCGCGGAGTTACCGGGAGTGGGCCCAGGACCATCGGGGGGCGTTCGAGGAGGGGTGATCCGGTTGCGGAGGAGGGGCGGGGGCGTCAGTCCCGCCCCTGTTCCCGCCCGGTCCGCAGCACCGCCGCCGCCAGTACCAGGGCGGCCACCGCGATCAACGCACCCGTCCGGAAGGCCAGTTGGTACCCCTCCGCAGTCGCCGGGATCAACTCCGCACCCCTGGTGAGCAGTCCGTCGGTCCGCCCCGCCGCCAGCGTCGACAGCACCGCGAGCCCCAGCGAACCACCCACCACCTGCGTGGTGTTGAAGAGCCCGGAGGCCAGTCCCGCGTCCTCCTCCCGCGCCCCCGACATGGCGAGCCCGGTCAGCGCGGGCATCGCGGCGGCGAACCCGGTGGCCAGCAGGAGCAGCGCCGGGAGTACGTCCGTGACGTAGGAGCCGTCGGCCGGGGCGCGGCCCAGCAGGGCCATTCCGCCGATGATGAGGACCAGTCCGGCCAGCAGCACCCGGTAGGCGCCGAAGCGGCCGATGGTCCGCGCCGACAGGCCCAGCATCAGGACGCCGATCGCGACCGGCGCCGGCAGGAACGCCGTTCCGGTGAGCAACTCACTGAAGCCCAGCACGCGTTGGACGTACAGCGCGCCGATGAACTGGAAGCCGAACATCGTGCCGATCATCAGGATCTGCACGGCGTTCGCGCCGGCCAGCACCCGCGAGCGGAACAGCCGGAGGCGGAGCAGCGGGCGGGCGGCCCGTGCCTGCCGGACGGTGAACGCCGTGAACAGGGCCGGCGCGAGGGCCGCCAGGAGGAGGGTGACGGCGAGGTCGCGACCGCCGGTGCCGACGATGACGTACACCGTGAGCATCAGGGCGCCGGTGATCAGCGCGGCTCCCGGATAGTCGGCGCCGCTGCCGAGCCCGGAGCCCTGTTCCGGGGCGAGGACGCGCACGGCCGCGAGCCAGGCCACGATCCCGATCGGCAGGTTGATCAGGAAGATCCAGTGCCAGTTCAGGGCCTGGGTCAGCGCACCGCCGAGGAACGTGCCGAGCGCCCCGCCGCCGGCGCCGACGGCGCTGAACACGGCTATGGCGCGGGCCAGTTCACGCGGTTCCGGGAAGAGCGCGACCAGCATCCCGAGGACCACCGCAGAGGCCATCGCCCCGCCGACGCCCTGCACCGCCCGGGCCGCGATCAGCATTCCCTGGCTGGTGGCGATCCCGCACAGCACGGAGGCCGCGGTGAACACGGCGAGCCCCGCCGTGAACATCCGCTTGCGGCCCACCAGATCGCCCAACCGCCCGACGAGCAGCAGCAGTCCGCCGAACGGGATCAGATAGGCGTTGACGACCCAGGCCAGCCCCGGACCCGAGAAACCGAGATCGCTCTGGATCGCCGGCATGGCGACCGTGACGATGTTGCCGTCCAGGATCGTCATCAGCGTCCCCGCACACAGGACGACGAGCGACGCCCAGCGGGAGTACGTTCGTTCCAGCCCGCGCGGGGTTGAACCGGTCGGTGACTCGGACAGGGTCGACATGGCTCGTGGCCTCCATAGTTCTCCGTAGTGCCTATAAGGGCACGACTTGTAACGGGGAACATCGTGAGGAACCATGGAGGTCGTCGTAAGGAGGCACTTGGATGTCCCAAGGGAACACCGGTGTTACCGCCCAGGTCGTGAACGCGCACGCCTGCCCGGTCCGCGAAGTTCTTGACAGGGTCTCCGGCAAATGGAGCGTGCAGATCCTGGTCGCGGCGGCCCACGGCCCCATCCGCTTCACCGAGTTGGAGCGCAGCATTGAAGGCATCAGCCGCCGCATGCTGACCCTCACCCTGCGCAACCTGGAGCGCGACGGACTCGTCACCCGCACCGTGCACCCCACGGTGCCACCGAAGGTCGAGTACGAACTCACTCCGGTGGCCCGGGAGTTGCACGAGACCTTGCTACGGCTGACGGACTGGGCGGAGCGCAACCGCGTCTACATCGCGGAGTCCCGCGCGGCCTACGACACCGAGCGCGGGCCGGAGTAGCCCAGCTCACGTGCCGTAGCGGCCCCGGTTCAGAGCCCGAACAGGTCCCGGTTTGTCGTCAACTGCTCGAAGAACTCCCGGGGTTGGTCGACGAGTCTGCGCTTCTCGAGGTCCAGCAGCCCGCCCACCGACACGACCTCTGCGGACACTGTGCCGTCCGCCTTGGTGATCGTCTGGAGCACCCGGAAGGTCTTGCCCTCGCCCCACTCGAAGGCGCAGCTCACCGCGACCTCCTCGCCCGCGCGCAGCTCCCGCAGATAGCGGATGGTCGTCTCCAGGACGACCGGTCCGACCCGCTGGGCGAGCAATTCGGGCTGGCCCAATCCCGCCGCCTGGAGCAGCTCCCAGCGGGCATGCTCCGAGTACTGGAGGTAGACGCTCTGATTGAGGTGCCCCAGGCTGTCGGTCTCGTATCCGCGGACGGTCACCGGTACGGAAAACGGCTCGCTCAACTGCGTTCCCTTCTCGCGCTGTTGGACATCTGATGGACGACTGGCGGACGGTCTGCCCCACCGATCTTGGCATGCCCCTCAGGTCCGTCGCGGTGAGGCCAGCAGGTAACTCGCCCCCGTCCGCGGCTCCTTGTGCTCGCTCACCTGCCAGCCCGCCCGCTCCAGCGTCCCCGCGCAGGCGCGCAACGCCGCCGGGTCCGGGTCGCGCACGGCGACCGCCTCAGGCTGCGGGGTCGTCCGCACCCGGTAGCCTTCGGCGTCCGGTCCGGCGGGCCGGTGTCCGGCGGCCTCCAGGGCGAGCGCGGCGGCCCGCACCAGATGCGTGCGCTCCCAGCCGCAGGGTCGCTCCACGGAACCGTCCGGGTTCGTCATCCGGCGCAGCTCCAGCAACCCCTGCCAGGCGCTGTGCACTTCACGGGTGCGGGCCGGACCGGCGGTGACCGCCGTCTCCTCGCCGCCGATGCGCGCGGCGAACACCCCGGCGGTCGTGGGGACTGCCACGACGGGCTCGGGAACGTCCGGCGGAGACTCCCGTAGGCGATGTCCCGCCGGGGTCAGGAAGTGGTCGTGCGGCGGACGCGGGTGCCGGAACGCGAGCCCTCGCCCCACGAGCGCGGCGAGCTGCGCCTCCGTGCCCCGCAGCCGCCCGGTGACGGGGTCGGCGGCGTCGATGACACGCCGTTGCGCGGCGGTCGGCGGTCGTGTCACGGCGTGCTCCCTTCCCCTCGCGGAAATGGGTGTCCGCGGCCCATTCGAAGGCTACGACGGAGGTCTGACATTCCACGCGGCGATCACCGGTCGGCCGTGCTCCGTGCCCAGTCGGCACAGGGTCCCGGTCGCGAGCTGGAACAGTGCCCCGTCGGACGGCGGCAGCCCGAGCCGCCGCGCGGTGAGGACCCGTAGGAGATGGCCGTGTGCCACCAGGACGACCACGCCCTCGGTGTTCGCGAGGGCCGCGTCGACCTTGGCCAGCACGCGGTCGGCACGCTCGCCCACCTGCTCGGGGCTCTCCCCGGGATGGTCCGGCGGCCCGGGCGCGACCCCGTCGGTGAACAGGAACCAGTCCGGCCGGGTGCGCTGGATCTCGACGGTCGTGATGCCCTCGTAGCCGCCGTAGTCCCACTCCCGCAGATCGACGTCGACGCGTACGTCCCTCAGGCCGATCAGCTCGGCGGTCTCCCGGGCCCGCTGCAAGGGGCTGACGAAGGCGGCGCCGACCCGGTGCGAGCGGATCAGCGGCACCAGTCCGCGCGCCTCTTCCCGCCCCTTCTCGGTCAGCGGGACGTCGGTCCAGCCGGTGTGCCGCCCCGACCGGGACCATTCGGTCTCTCCATGGCGTACGAGGAAAAGATCACCCATACCTCACAGGCTATGGGCCCACTGCTCCAGCGTCGCGAAATCGGTCTCCCGTAGACCCCTGCGCGGGTCCACCTTGAGGAGGAGAGCCGGCCCGTCATGGTGTGCCTCGACATGCCGTACGTCCAGGTCGGTGACCAGGTCGTCGACCCAGACGAAGGGGCGCCCGGCCGCCCAGGCAACGATCTGGCGGGTCTTCCAGTAGAGGCCGTCCGGGTCCTTCGCGAACAGGCCGGTGAACTCGATCACCGGCAGGTCGCCGGGGAGCCCGATCACCGGCCCGATCATCTCGTTCGCCTGGTGCATCCAGGTGGTGGCCCAGGCCGGCTCGTACGGCAGCGCCCGTATTCGCTCGCCGTGCCCGGGGTGCAGGCGCACCCGCAGCCCGCGCCGCAGCCGCCGGGAGCCAGGGCGCTGCCGGGCCGACCAGTTCGCCGGCCACAGCCGGTGGGTGACATAGCCGCGGTGGCGCAGGAACCGGGCGCCGTACGGGTTGAGGGGGCCGTCGACGTCGAGGAGGAGCAGGGGGCGGTCCGTCATGCGGAGGAGCTACCCAGGGCGGGGCGAGGTTACTGGCGATAGCCGCCGAGGAACCGCCCGATCCGGCCGATCGCCGCCTCCAGGTCGTCCGCGTACGGCAGCGTGAGGATGCGGAAGTGGTCAGGGGTCGGCCAGTTGAAGCCGGTGCCCTGGACCACCTGGATCTTCTCGCGGAGCAGCAGGTCGAGGACGAACTGCTCGTCGTCGTGGATCTTGTGCACCTTGGGGTCGAGGCGCGGGAACGCGTACAGCGCGCCCTTCGGCTTCACGCACGAGACCCCCGGGATCTCGTTCAGTTTCTCCCACACCACGTTGCGCTGTTCGTACAGTCGCCCGCCCGGGACGGTCAGGTCGCGGATGGACTGACGGCCGCCGAGCGCGGCCTGGATGGCGTACTGCGCGGGCGCGTTGGGGCACAGCCGCATGGAGGCCAGCATCGTCAGGCCCTCCAGGTAGTTCTTCGCGTGCTGCTTCGGGCCGGTGACCACCAGCCAGCCCGAGCGGAAGCCGGCCACCCGGTACGTCTTCGACAGCCCGCAGAAGGTGAGGACGACCAGGTCGGGGGCGAGCGCGGCGGCCGAGTGGTGCACGGCGTCGTCGTAGAGGATCTGGTCGTAGATCTCGTCGGCGAAGACCATCAGGCCGTGCCGGCGGGCGAGGTCGAGGATGCCCTCGACGATCTCCTTGGGGTAGACCGCGCCGGTGGGGTTGTTCGGGTTGATGATGACGACGGCCCTGGTGCGGTCGGTGATCTTCGCCGCCATGTCGTCCAGGTCCGGGTACCAGTCGGCCTGTTCGTCGCAGAGGTAGTGGACCGCCTTGCCACCGGAGAGGGTCGTCACCGCCGTCCAGAGCGGGAAGTCCGGGGCGGGGATGAGGATTTCGTCGCCGTCCTCCAGCAGCGCCTGTACGGCCATGGAGACCAGCTCGGAGACGCCGTTGCCCAGGAACACGTCGTCCACGTCGACTTCGAGACCCAGGGTCTGGTAGCGCTGGGCGACCGCGCGGCGGGCGGAGAGGATGCCGCGCGAGTCCGTGTAGCCGTGCGCCTGGGGGAGCATCCGGATCATGTCCTGGATGATCTCCTCGGGCGCCTCGAAGCCGAAGAGCGCGGGGTTGCCGGTGTTGAGGCGCAGGACGCTGTGGCCCGCCTCCTCCAGTGCGTTGGCGTGCTCGATCACCGGACCGCGGATCTCGTAACAGACCTCGCTGAGCTTGCTCGACTGCCGGAACTCCATTGCGCCCTCGCCCCATCGGCTTCGTGTGTTGCTTGGTTTTACCAAGTGTGAGCTTGGAAAGTCCAACAACATGTCTAGACTGCGTCGCATGTCACCTCGCCGAAGCTACGACCAGTACTGTTCCGCGGCCCGGGCGCTCGACCTCGTCGGCGACCGCTGGACCCTGCTGATCGTCCGCGAACTCCTCGCCGGCCCGCGCCGCTACACGGACCTGCACGCCGATCTGCCGGGTGTCAGCACGGACGTACTCGCCTCACGGCTGAAGGACATGGAGCGGGACGGGCTGGCGACGCGGCGGCGACTGCCGCCACCCGGTGCCGCCTACGTGTACGAACTCACCGGGCGGGGGCGGGAGTTGCTGCCCGTCCTGCAAGCCCTCGGCGCCTGGGGCGCGCCCGACCTGGGCGAGCGGCGGCCCACGGACGCGGTGCGCGCGCACTGGTTCGCGCTGCCGCTGCTGCGGGCGCTGGAGGGGGAGGGAAGCGCGGGACTCGTCGAAGTCCGGCTGGACGAGGGGGAGTTCCACCTGCGCGTGGGAGAGGCCGGGGAGGGGGCGGTCTACGGGGAGGGGCCCGCGCCGGTCGAGCCCGATGCCCGGCTGGTGCTCGGCGTCGAGACGTGTACAGCCGTCGCACAGGGGGAGTTGAGCCTTCCCGACGCGGTGCGCGCCGGGCGCGTCGAGGTGAGCGGCGAGGGCACGCTCGCGAAGGCGCTGCGGGAGGCGTGAGACGAGGCCTGGAACGAGGTCCGGGAATCGGTCCGGAATGGCAGAAGGCCCGCCAGGAGCGGGCCTTCTGATGAGTCGTCACATTGCCGGTGGCACCCGGCGCGGCCGTCCCGACCCCCGCGTCAGCGCGTAGCCGCCGATCCCCGCGAGCGCGGCCAGCACGCCGCCCACGCCGGTCCACACCCAGCGGTCGGACCACCAGCCGGAGGACCAGCCGCCGTCGGGCTCGATGCTGGACAGCGCGGCCGAGGTTGACGACGAACTGTCCTCGTCCGTGGCCGACTTGGCCGCGATGCCCGGCGTCAGCGGCTGCGCCAGCGAGCCGTCCACCGCCGCCGAACCGCCGATGTCCTTGGAGTCCACCCGCAGTTCGGTGCTCACCGGCTGGCCCAGGTCCGAGGACCGGAGGTCCACGACCGTCAGCCGGACGTAATACGTGCCGGGCAACGGGTCGTTGGCCCACTGCTCCGACCAGGCGCGGACCGTACGCAGCGTGCACGCCAGGTCCACGGAGGCGGTCCCCTGCGCGGCGGTGCGCGTCGCGGCCCCGTACTGGCAGGCCTGACGGCGCCGCAGCCCGTCGTACACGTCGAGCTGCCAGGTCTGTCCGGCGTGCGTGTCCGGGAGCTTCACCGTCGCCTTGACGGTGGGGCGTTGACCGGCGTCCGCGGCGAACGACCAGTACAGATAGTCACCCGTGGAGCCGCTCGCGGTGCCCGTCTGCCCCTGGTCGAGTTCCGTGGCCGTACGGAAGGAGGTGCCGGCCTGGGTCGGCGCCGAGCTGTCGTCGGAGGCGGAGGCGCTCGCGGACGGCGAGGAGTCCGCCGTCGCGGGCGTCGCCGCCAGCCCCGCGAGCAGCAGGGCCGTGCTCAACACATGTGTGATCCGCATCAGTTGGTCCTCCAGACCGCGAGCCGCCAGCGTGAGACCCAGCCCCAGAGCAGACCCGCGAGGAAGCCGGTCAGCACGAGGGCGCCGAGCAGCCACCAGCCGCGGCCGAGGCCGAAGGAGGCCACGTCGCTCGCCTTGCTGGGTCCGTCCACGACGTCCACGGTCAGTTCCAGGGGCAGACCGGGGGTGGTCTTCACCCCGGAGGCCGCCGAGAAGGAGTTGGTGACCTGGAGACACACGGTCTCCGCCGGGGCGTCGTCGTCGTCGCTCTCCGCCTTCGGGTAGCGCAGCCCGGTGGAGATGACGTCCGTACGGCCGTCGCCCGTGCCCTCGCCGCGCACGATCTCGCGGCCGTGCACGGTGACCGCCCGCAGCAACACCCCGTAGTCCGGGTTCACTTCACGGTCGGCGCCGACGCTCACCGAAGCGCGCAGCTCCTGGCCGGGGTCGACGTCCACGCGGTAGAAGCGCTGCTTGCCGAACTCCTCGCGGTCCGTGTAGAGACCGGACTTGAGGGTCGGGGCGCTGGAGCACCGGGTGGCGCCCTCGGTGGCGACCGGGGTCACCACCGGGTCGGCCGCCCGGTCCACCAACTGGCCCACGCGGTCGGAGAGTTCCTCCTTGTGCTGCACGGAGGTGTACGTGCCGCCGGTCGCGTCCGCGATGCAGCTGAGCTGGTCGCGGGTCTTGGCGTCCGGCACCAGACCCAGCGTGTCGATGGTCAGGCCGATGCCCTTGGCCGCGATCTCGCGGGCCACCTCGCACGGGTCCAGCGGCTGGCAGGTGTCCTCGCCGTCGCTGATCAGGACGATACGGCGGGTGCCGTCACCGCCGTCCAGGTCGTCCGCCGCCTTCAGCAGCGCGGGCCCGATCGGCGTCCAACCGGTGGGCTGGAGCGTCGCCACCGCGGTCTTGGCCTCGGTGCGGTTCAGGGTGCCCACCGGGTAGAGCTGCGCGGTGTCCTTGCAGCCCGTCTTGCGGTCGTTGCCGTGGTAGTTGGCGCCCAACGTGCGGATGCCGAGCTGCACTTCCTCGGGTGTCGCGTCGAGCACCTCGTTGAACGCCTGCTTCGCCGCCGCCATCCGCGAGCCGCCGTCCATGTCCTTGGCGCTCATGGAACCGCTGACGTCCAGCACGAGTTCGACCTTGGGGGAGGCCGCGGAGTCCGTCTCGTCGGCGACCGCTCCGGCCGGGAAGGCGACCCCGGCCGTGAGGGTGGCGAGCAGGGCACAGATCCCCGCCGCCAGCCGTTGTCTTGTGATCATCGCCGGATCCTATTGATCAGATGGACCGGGCTCCAAAACGAGCGGGTTCGGCAGCGCGGTCCACTGGTCCCCGGGCAGCTCCGGCGACAGCCGCATCAACGTCAACGCCTTGGTGGGCAACGGCTGTTCGAGCAGCGTGCGCAGATCGGGCGTCCGCGGCAGATCCGCTACGACGGCCGCGAGCGCCGCCCCGAGCGCCGTACCGGAACCCGCCGTACCCGCGAGCGCTCCAGCGACGAGCGACCCGAACAGCTTGCGGCGCAGGGTGACTTCGTCGTCGGTGACGATGCGTCCGGTCAGTTCCGGTACCGGAATCCCCTGCTCGGCAAGGCGCTTGGGGCTGACGCGGATGTCGGCGAGATCGCGGTAGACCAGACGTACCGGGGCACCCGTCCGGTCGAGCACCACCAGCAGATTCTGACCGTGCGCCTCAAGGGCCACACCGGACTCCAGCAGCCGCAGACCGACGACGAGGGCGAGACGTGTGAACTCGGCCAGCCAGCCCGGCGATCGGGGCAGGCCGGTGACCGCGAGGGCGGCCACCGGCAGGACCCGCTCGCCCGCGTCCGTGTCCGCGTACGTCTGCGGCGACTCGCGCAGCACGGCGGCGAGATCGGGGGAGTCGGCCGTGGCCGCGCCCAGCGTGCGGGTGACGTGCAACAGGCCGTCCGAGCGGGCCGCCAGGGTCTCCCCGAACGCCGACAGCGTCGCCGACAGGCCGATCGAGTAGACCGAGATGTCCCGCACCGAGGACGTCAGCCGGGCGCTCAGAGCCGTCTTGACGTGCGGTCCGTCCGCCAGGGCGAGGGTCCGCAGGGACATCAGCGGATGCGCGTCGACCGGGCTCTCCCCGGTCCGCTTCAGCACATGCGCCGCCTGCCACGGGTGCACCGGGATCAACAGCCGCCCCGCGTCCCGCAGTTCGTCCGGCCACTCACCGGTCAGCAGACACTCGTCCGCACCGACCGGCACCGACCCCAGGGCCACCACGGGCCGGTGCTCGGGCCCGTACGCGAGCTGCTCGGCCACCGAGAACCCGGGCCGGGAGCGGCAGTTGGGGTGGAAGGGATGCCCGTCGACGATCCGCTGCTCCCACTCCCAGTCGTGCGCCGGCCGATCCTCCGAGCGGGCGGGCCGGTTGGCCCGCGACAGCGCCAACGAGGCGACACTGTGCCCGAGTTCGGCCGCGAAGGCGGTCCCGTGCGGCACGGCCAGGTCGGTCATCAGGCGCGCCGGATCGTCGTGGGCGAGGCCGTCGAGGTGGACGACGGTGACGTAGGCGTCCGTCGCGTACGGATCGGCGGGCGGGCCGTGCAGCGTCCGGCCGTCGGAGAGCCGTAGGAACAGGCCCGGGGTCCGGCCGGCGATCCACGGCAGCGGCTCATGGGCGAGCGCCCGCCACAGCCGGGTGAGCACCGCCGCACGGGCGCCGGGCAGTTCGCCCGCGTACCGTTGCAGGAGGTCGGGGCGTACGGCGGCGAGTTCCTCGGCTACCTCGGCCTCGGGAAGCGGGGGACGGTCCACGGTCGACTCCTCGGGTGCGGACGGGGCGTCATGGTCGGTGCTGACGGGACTGTGCGATGGAGACGGATGAGAGACGGCGCGATGCGTGGCGACGCCGGGAGACATGCCGAGAGACATACTGATCGCGATCGCCGGACACGGACTTAGGGAACGAATGGATCGCGTCGACTTCACACCTCCGGGCGACGACGTGGCGGACCGCGCCGACGCGTACGCGGCCGCGCCGCTGCTCAACTGTCTGCTGCGGGAGGTGGCCCGGCCGCTCCCGGACCCGGGGGAGCGGCACGTGTACCGGCTGCCGGGGAGCGGCCGGCTGCTGCGGGTGCGCGGTGAGCGGCGGCCCGCCGAACCCGAGGTGTGCGCGGACGGCGAGTGGCGGGCCGTCGGCCACGCCGAACTCGTGAAGCTCGTCGCCGAGGAACTGACCCGGCAC
Source organism: Streptomyces sp. NPDC101776 (assembly GCF_044766845.1). Classification (NCBI taxonomy): domain Bacteria; kingdom Bacillati; phylum Actinomycetota; class Actinomycetes; order Kitasatosporales; family Streptomycetaceae; genus Streptomyces; species Streptomyces sp. NPDC101776. The sequence goes on from NZ_JBIWMV010000001.1 coordinate 125,539, forward strand.
ACCGGGGTGTCCAACCACGAGCTGCCCGCCGAGATGACCGACAGCCGCGACGCGATCGCCGCGCTGCTCACCGCGCGCGACCGGGCGACGGCGCCGGACGACCCGTATCTCCGCTCCGAACAGTCCTTGATCACCGGCCATCCCTACCATCCCGCGCCCAAGGCCCGCGGCGGCGGCCCCGTCGCCGGCTGGCTGCCCTACGCCCCGGAGGCGTACGCCCGTTTCCCGCTGGTGCTGCTCGGGCTGCGCGAGGACGCGGTCGTGGAGGAGGGCGACGTCTCGGCGCTGGACGCGCTCGGCGAGGCCCCGCCCGGTTACCGGTTGCTGCCCGCCCACCCGTGGCAGCTGGACCTCGTCGGTAACGGGCTCGCGGAGGCCTTCGCGGACGGGCGGCTGATCCGGCTCGGTACGACCGGGTCTCCGGTGTGGCCGACGGCCGCTATCCGGACCGTGTACCTCCCCGGGGACGACGGGTCCGGCGCGCGCGGGGGCGATCTGTTCCTCAAGTTCAGCCTGGACGTGCGGATCACCAACGACATACGTCGACTGTGGCGCCACGACCTCCTGAAACTCCAGCGCACCGACACGGCCGTCCGGGACGCCTTCGCCGCGATGGGCGGCCCGGCGGCCTGGCTGAGCGACCGTGGCTACCGCACCGCGGACTTCGCCTTCGAGGAACTCGCCGTCATGGTCCGCGACGGCCTGCACGACCACCTCGTCCCCGGCACGACCCCGCTGCTCGCGGCGGGGCTGGTGGAGGGCTTCGAGGGCGACCCGCTCTCCGCCACGGCCGATCCGGGGGCCTGGTGGGAGGCGTATCTGCGCGCGGTCGTACCGCCCGCGCTCGCCGCGTTCGCGGACCACGGCGTCGTACTCGAAGCGCATCTGCAGAACGCGCTGGTCGCCATCGACGCGGACGGGACTCCCGCGCAGGCGCTGTACCGGGACGCGGAGGGCGTGAAGCTGCTGACGGACGTGGAGCGGGTCGCCGGGTGGGAGCGGTTGGTGTACTGCCTGGTCGTCAATCATCTTGTCGAGGTCGCGGGGGTGCTCGTCGAGCGTCACCCTTCGCTGGACCCCTGGCCCGCAGTTCGCGCCGAGCTGGCCCGGCGGTCCGACCTTCCCGAGGTCGCCGAACTCCTCTCCTCGCCCACCCTGCCGGGCAAGACGAACCTGCTGCTGCGCTGGACCGGGGCGGACGGGGCGGACGCCCGCTATCTGCCCCTGCCGAACCCGTTGGCGGGGTGAAGGGGAGGGGCGGAGGGGGCCGTAGGGGAACCGTTCCGAACCCTCTGGCGTCATGAGCGGAACATCTACACTGATGGCCGGGATTGGGGCGCCTCGCGGCTTATTTCAGCCGCTCGACGGGGACGGGGGTCGGGGCGATGAGTTCCAACAGCCCTTGCGGAGGCGCGAGACGAGGGGCGGGATGGGGGAGTCATGAAACCGCTCCAAGGGGGTGATCCCGCCTCGGTCGGGGACGGCCGGTACCGGTTGGTCGGACGGCTCGGCCAGGGCGGGATGGGCGTCGTCTACTTCGGCCGGTCGCGGTCGGGCCGGGCGGTGGCCGTCAAGGTCGTACGGCCCGAACTGAGCACGGAACCAGGCTTCCGGCGTAGGTTCGCCGACGAAGTGGCCTCGGCCCGTCGCGTCGGTGGCTTCCACACCGCGCCGGTCGTGGACGCGGACCCGCAGGGCGACCCGGCCTGGCTGGTGACGGCGTACGTACCCGGACCCACGTTGCAGGTCCTGCTCGACCGGGTGGGCCCCCTGCCCGCGGACACGCTCACCGTGCTGGCCGCCGGCCTCGCCGAGGCGCTGGCCGCGATCCACCAGGCCGGGGTCATCCACCGCGACCTGAAGCCCGCCAACATCATCATCGCGGAGGACGGCCCCCGGGTCATCGACTTCGGCATCGCACGGGCCCTCGACGGTACGGCCCTCACCCAGACCGGGTTCCAGATCGGCACCCTCGGGTTTCTCGCGCCGGAACAGCTCACCGGGGGGACGCTCACTCCCGCGGTCGACATGTTCGCCCTGGGCGTCGTGCTCGGGCAGGCGGCGGGCCGCGCTCCCTTCGGCGACGGGGCGGCTGCCGCCTGGGCCTACCGCGTCGTCCACGAACAGCCCGAACTCACTGACGTTCCCGGGCCGTTGCGCTCGCTGGTCGCGGCCTGCCTGGCGAAGGATCCGCGGGACCGGCCCGGTCCGATGGAGTTCCTCGACGGACTCACGGTCCAGTACGCGTCGGACGTGTGGCTGCCGGCGGAGGCGACGGCGGTGATACGGGAGCAGGATCCAGGGGCGTTTTTCGCGCCGCAGGATCGGCCGTCGGTGGCGGGCGGGGTGGCCGATCCGCGGGCTGCGCTCTCCGGCCCGCCGGGGGCGGGGGAGCGGCGGCCGGTCGTGGGTGCGGATCCGGATCCGGGACCGGGACCGATGGTGTCCGACGAGCCGGTCGTCGGGGAGCGGTCGGCCGTGGCTGCCGAACCGTGGCGCGGTGAGCCGGTGGTCGGTGAGCGGCCTGTTGCGGCGTCCGACCCGCGACCCGTGGCGTCCGACCCGTGGCCCACGGCGTCCGGCACGCAACCTATGCCGTCCGGGGCGCAATCTATGGCGTCCGGGGCGCAATCTATGGCGTCCGGGGCGCAGCCTATGGCGTCCGGGGCGCAGGCGGCCGACGGGCGGACTCGGGCCGTCACCCCCCATCCCCTGACTGTCCGGTCGTCGCCGGGTCCCGGTTTCGGGCCCGCACCCGAGTTCGGACCCGCGCCGGACTTCGCGCCCGCCCCCGTGGCGCCGCCCGGCGGTTCCGGTCCTGTGGGCGGTACCGGGGAGCGGCGGAGTCGCCGTAGGCCGGTCGCGGTGGCGGTGCTGTTGGTCGCGGCGGTCACCGCGGGGCTGTTCGTGTGGCATCCCTGGTCCGGTTCCGGGCAGGACGAGGGCGGTGCCGGGGGGACCTCGCCGTCGGCCTCACGGTCGGCCTCGCGGTCGACGCCCGCCGCGTTTCCGAACGCTCCGCTGCTGGTCCGGTTGGACACGGACCCCGGATCGGCCACGTGCCACAGCGTGATCGGCCGCCGTGACTCCACGAAGGACGACCCGAAGCAGCTGATCGACGGGACGTGCGACGCGCTGCCGCAGTGGGCCCCCGACCGCAAGTCGTTCGCGTTCACGCGCAAGACCGGGCAGGAGTCCGCCGTATGGACGGCGAACGCGGACGGCAGCGACGTCCGGCGGGTCGCCGCGATCTCGGGCGGCCGGGTGTCCTGGTCCCCGGACGGCAAGCGGCTGGCGGTTCTGCGCAGACAGGACGGTGTGCAGCAACTGTTCGTCGTGACCGTCGCGGACGGCTCCGCGCGCCAACTGACCATCGGGACCGGGAAGGTGGACGACCCGGCCTGGTCCCCCGACGGCAAGCACATCGCCGTGTGCCTGCAGAAGGCGTCGGGCTGGCAGATCCACGTCGTCGACCCGTCGCAGCCGGGCGCCGCACCTCGGCAGGTCACCCACCAGTCCCGGCGCGCGCTCGATCCCGTCTGGTCCCCGGACAGCCGGTACTTCGCCTACACCGCCGGGGCACCCGACGTGGGGACGGGGGGAGACATCCACATCGTCAAGGCGGACGGTACCGGCGACCGGGTGCTGGTGCGGACCGATGCCCAGGAGATGGACCCGGTCTGGTCGCCGGACGGCAAGTGGGTCGCGTTCGTCCGGGGTCCCTTCGACCGGCCGGCGATCTGGGCCGTCCGGGCGGACGGTACGGGCGAACGCAGGCTCACCACCGGTAGTACGCCTGAGGGGCACCCCTCCTGGCGCTGACCTGTCGCCCAGCAGGTGATCACCCTCGGTTACTATGCCCATTTGAGGCCGAAGCAGGGAGGTGACCCGAGGACATGCTGAGGGAGATCACGGCAACCCGCTACATCGAACCCCTGCGCTCCGGCGGTTCCGTCCCCGGCGTCGTCGAGGCCGACGACCTCGGCACCTACGTCGTCAAGTTCACCGGCTCCGCGCAGGGCCGCAAAGCGCTGGTCGCCGAAGTGGTCGTCGGGGAGCTGTCCCGCGCGCTGGGACTGCGCTTCCCCGAGCTGGTGCTGGTCCACTTCGATCCGGCGATCGCCGACGGGGAGCCCCACCAGGAGGTGCGGGACCTGCACAGCGCGAGTGCCGGTCTGAACCTCGGTATGGACTTTCTGCCGGGCGCCCAGGACTTCACCCCGGAGATCGCCGCGCGCTGCACGGTCGATCCGCTGGAGGCCGGGAAGATCGTCTGGCTGGACGCGCTGACCGTCAACGTCGACCGCACGGTGCACAGTTCGAACCTGATGATCTGGCCCACGCTCGGCGTCGCGCCCCCGCGGCTGTGGCTCATCGACCACGGCGCCGCCCTTGTCTTCCACCACCGCTGGGACGGCGCCGACCCCACGAAGTCCTACGACTTCCGCCATCACGCGCTGGGCCGCTACGCCCCCGACACCCGTGCCGCCGACGCCGAGTTGGCCCCCAAGGTGACCGAGGAACTGCTGCGCCGCATCGCGGCCGAGGTGCCGGACGCCTGGCTGGCCGGCGAGCCGGGCTTCGCGACACCCGACGCCGTACGGGAGGCGTACGTCGCCTACCTCCACGCGCGCGTGGCGGCCTCCGCGGCCTGGCTCCCCACCGACTTCCCCAGCGGGGAGGAACGCGCCGCCGAGGAGGCCCTCCGCGCGGCCAGGACACAGCAGGGCCGCCCGAGTTGGCTCAAGCGGGTCCCCGACCTGCACGGCAAACCGGCGGCCGAACAGGATTGGTCGGTACACCTGGGATGAACGGGGAAGACGACCGGGATGACAGGCGGACGACCGGGACGACCGGGACGACCGGGACGACCGGGACGGCGGGGAAGGCGACGGGCATGACCCAGCGAGTCGAGATCGAGTACTGCACCCAGTGCCGTTGGCTGCCCCGCGCGGCCTGGCTGGCGCAGGAGCTGTTGACCACCTTCGAGACCGAGTTGACGGAACTGTCCCTGAAGCCCGGCACCGGCGGTGTCTTTGTCGTCCGCGTCAACGACGAAGTGGTGTGGGACCGCCGTGAGCAGGGGTTCCCGGAACCCACGGCCGTGAAGAAGCTCGTACGCGACCGAGTGGCCCCGGGAAAGTCCCTGGGCCACTCGGACAAGTGAGCCGCGCCGCGCGGCGGTTGAGGGGTCAGCCCTTGAGCTGCTCGTACGCGGGCAGCGTCAGGAAGTCCGCGTAGTCGGCGTCGAGGGCGACCTCCAGGAGGAGGTCGTGGGCCTGCTGCCAGTGCCCCGCGGCGAAGGCGTCCGCGCCGATCTCGGCACGGATGTTCTCCAGCTCCTCGGCGGCGATTTTGCGCGCCAGCTCGGGAGTTGCCCGCTCGCCGTTCTCGAACTCGACGTCCGCGTTGATCCACTGCCAGATCTGCGAGCGCGAGATCTCGGCGGTGGCCGCGTCCTCCATCAGGTTGAAGATGGCGACCGCGCCGAGCCCGCGCAGCCACGCCTCGATGTAACGGATGCCCACCTGAACGGCGTTGACGAGTCCCGGATACGTCGGCTTCGCGTGCAGCGAGTCCACGGCGATCAGGTCGGCCGCCTTGACGTCGACGTCCTCGCGCAGCCGGTCCTTCTGGTTCGGCCGGTCGCCGAGCACCGCGTCGAAGGAGGCCAGGGCGATCGGTACCAGGTCCGGGTGGGCGACCCAGGATCCGTCGAAACCGTCGCCCGCCTCACGGTCCTTGTCCGCCTTGACCTTCTCGAAGGCCACCTTGTTGACCGCCTCGTCACGACGGGACGGGATGAACGCCGCCATGCCGCCGATCGCGTGCGCCCCGCGCTTGTGGCAGGTACGGACGAGGAGTTCGGTGTAGGCCCGCATGAACGGGGCCGTCATCGTCACCGCGTTGCGGTCCGGGAGGACGAACCTGGGCCCGCCGTCACGGAAGTTCTTCACGATGGAGAACAGGTAGTCCCAGCGGCCCGCGTTCAACCCGGAGGCGTGGTCGCGGAGTTCGTAGAGGATCTCCTCCATCTCGTACGCCGCCGTGATCGTCTCGATCAGCACGGTCGCGCGGACGGTGCCCTGCGGGATGCCGACGTAGTCCTGCGCGAAGACGAACACGTCGTTCCACAGGCGGGCTTCGAGATGCGACTCGGTCTTCGGGAGGTAGAAGTACGGGCCCTTGCCCAGGTCCAGCAGCCGCCGCGCGTTGTGGAAGAAGTAGAGCCCGAAGTCCACGAAGGCGCCGGGGACTTGCTCGCCGTCGACCAGGAGGTGACGCTCGTTCAGATGCCAGCCGCGCGGCCGCATCACGACGGTCGCCAGCTCGTCCTCGGCCTTCAAGGCGTACGACTTACCGGAGTTGGGGTCCGTGAAGTCGATCGCGCGGGTGTAGGCGTCGATCAGGTTGAGCTGGCCCGTGACGACGTTCTCCCACGTCGGCGCCGAGGCGTCCTCGAAGTCCGCGAGCCAGATCTTCGCACCGGAGTTGAGGGCGTTGATCGTCATCTTGCGGTCGGTGGGGCCGGTGATCTCGACCCGCCGGTCGTTCAGCGCGGCGGGGGAGGGGGCCACCCGCCAGGAGTCGTCCGCGCGGATCGCGGCGGTCTCCGGGAGGAAGTCGAGGGTGGAGGTGCGGGCGATCTCCGCGCGGCGCTCGGCCCGGCGGGCGAGGAGTCCGGCCCGGCGGGGCGTGAACCGGCGGTGCAGTTCGGCCACGAAGGCGAGGGCCTCGGCCGTGAGGACCTCCTCCTGCCGGGGCAGAGGTTCGGCGTCGACGATGACCGGCGAGGACGGCGCTGGTGCGGACATGAACTGTCACTTCCTTCAGCGTGGCACCGGGTGCCAGGTGACCCGGGTGGGACTGGGAGCACCCGAGGGGCCGTCGGGCGCTTCTGAACAGTGGATACTAGTTTCCTCATTGTGGAAGTTCAATGGAAGTTCCACGGTTTGTTGACGTCGAGATTCTCCGGATCGAGCCAAAGTGGCGCTCGGTGCCACTCCGCTCACTCAAAGTGGACGGGCTCATTCAAGGTGGACGAGATCCGCCTCAGTGTCGATGTCGTACGGCTGCGCCGCATCCCCGCACTCGACGAGCGCGACCGCGTCCGCGTGCGCCTTGAGGTACGCCCGCGCCCCCCGGTCCCCGGTCGCGCTCTCGGCGATGCCGGCCCAGTGCGCGGCCCCGAACAGCACCGGATGCCCGCGTACCCCGTCATAGGCGGCCGAGACCAGCGACTCCTCGGAGGCGTAGGCCGCGAGCACCCGCGCCACCGCCTCCGCACCGATCCCGGGCTGATCGACGAGCGACACGAGCGCCGCCCGGGCCCCCGCACTCGAGACCGAGTCGAGCCCCGCTCGCAGCGAGGACCCCATCCCCCGTTCCCACTCCGGGTTCTCCACGACCACGCACCCGGTCAGCTCGGCCCGCTCCCGTACGGCGTCGGCACGCGCCCCGAGGACCACATGGACGCGGGTGAGGCCGGCCGCGCGCAGGACCCCGACCGCGTGCTCCACAAGGGGCCGCCCCCGGTGTTCCAGCAGCGCCTTGGGCCGCCCGCCGAGCCGTCGGCCGCCGCCCGCCGCGAGCAGCAGCCCGGCGACCTGGTCTTCGTTTCGCGTCATACGTCCTGCATACCTGACCGGGCGGCGACCGCACGGAATCCTCCGACTTAATTTCGGTCCGCGGAGTGGCGCACCCCGTACCGGGTGGCGTTTACTGGCCCGCGTCCCCCGGTACCCGACCAGTGTCGCGGGGTGCGCGGCGGGACCACAAAGTTCTTGCGCACGGAGACGTGCGAGGGGGGAGAGCTGTGTTGCGGAGCTTGGGGCAGAGGTCAGTGACCGGCAGCGACGAGGATCCGAGGGTGGCGGAACTGCGGACCGCGGTGTCCCGGTTGCGCCGCGAACTGGCCGCGCATCCGGCCGAGTTCCCCGACCGCGTCATCGCCGAGGACGAACTCGCGGCGCTGGCCGCGATGACCATCGACGGAGTTCCCGAAATCCCGCGCCTGCGCCGCTCGTTGCTCCTGATCGCCGGCGCGATCGGCTCGGTGAGCGCGCTCGCGAGGGGCCTGACGGACGTACGCAACGCGGTGGACCTGTTCGGTCAACCCCGGCGCGGGCAGGGCTAGTTCACGGCCACACGCGGGACGGGAACGGTCCGCGGTAGCCCGAGTCCCCGGCCCGGTCCTCGAACTCCTCGCACCGCCAGGTCTCCTGGACGAACTCGGTGTGTTGCTGCCAGGTGGTGAAGATGCCCCGTGGGCCGTGCTTGCCGTCGACCTGACGGTAGAGGTCCTTGGCATCACGGAAGCACGCGAGCGCGGCCATCAGTCCGTGGCCGGCGGGGTGGTAGTCCGACCAGGCGCACGAGACGCACGCCTTGAGCCGCGAGCCCGGCGGCAGGCGGCGCTGGACCTCGTTCAGCGCGTCCTCGAAGTCGTCATGGCCTTCTGCGCCGCGGTACTCGTGCCCGTCCAGGCGCAGGGTGGTGGTCAGCGTCTCCGCGTCCAGCCCCCTGCCCGGCCCGGCAGGCGCCCCGAGCCGCAACGCGCAGTCCAGCACGGCCGTACGCACGCCCTGCCCCTCGACCGCGACGGACATCGGCACCTCCCACTCCAACAGGCAGGAGCACAACGCCCCGTCGAAGAAGGTGAACGGGACCTCCGGCGGCTCGCCGCCCAGCGCGCCGAGGTCGTCCATGCTGTCGCCCTCGAAGCGGACACCCCGGATCGTCGTACGGATCGACTCCCGGCCGTCCGACTCGAAGACGACCGCCTCGACGCCGTGCCGGTCGGTGTACCGGCCCGGCCAGAACTGCCCGGCGCTCACGCGGGGTTCTGGCTGGCCAGTGCCTCCGACAGTTCGACGGCCACCTGCTGGAGCACCGGCACGATCTTCTCGGTCGCCGATTCGGTGACCCGGCCCGCCGGACCGGAGATCGAAATGGCCGCCGCTGTCGGCGAGTTGGGCACGGAGACGGCGAGACAGCGGACGCCGATCTCCTGCTCGTTGTCGTCGATCGCGTAGCCGAGGCGGCGCACGTCCGCCAGCGCCGTGAGGAAACCGTCGGGCGTGGTGATCGTCTTCTCGGTCGCGGCGGGCATGCCGGTACGGGAGAGCAGCGCGCGCACCTCGTTGTCCGGGGTGTTGGCGAGCAGGGCCTTGCCGACGCCCGTGGAGTGCGGCAGGACGCGCCGGCCGACCTCGGTGAACATGCGCATCGAGTGCTTGGACGGCACCTGCGCGACGTACACGATCTCGTCGCCGTCGAGCAGCGCCATGTTCGCCGTCTCACCGGTCTCCTCGACCAGCCGGGCCAGATAGGGGCGGGCCCAGGTGCCGAGCAGCCGGGACGCGGACTCGCCGAGCCGGATCAGGCGCGGGCCGAGGGCGTACCGGCGGTTGGCCTGCTGGCGGACGTAACCGCAGACCACCAGCGTGCGCATCAGCCGGTGGATGGTGGGCAGCGGAAGGCCGCTGCTCGCGGAGAGCTCGCTCAGGCCGACCTCGCCGCCCGCGTCGGCCATCCGCTCCAGCAGGTCGAAGGCGCGCTCGAGGGACTGGACCCCACCCGTGGCGGACTTGGTGGAGTCGGTGCTGCTGACGCTGGACGGCGGCACGGCGCGTTCCTTTCGGCACGGGCGGAAAGGGCTGAAGCCTACCCGGGGGCCGGTTGACTCCCCGCCGGTGCGTAGCTACGTTCTGCTTGCCGGAATTCTACTTCCGCTTTGTGGAAACATCCAGAGTGCGAGCGTGCGGCGCATCGTGAAGAGGTGTGCCCTTGACGGTACGGGAGCGGGAGTGAAGACTCCTTCAACAGAACGTTGAATTCCGTTACGTGGACGTAAATCCCGTTTCCCGGAAGCAACAACGGCGGCAGTAGAGAGGGGTCCGGGTGTCCGACGCTGAACTGGTGGTGCGCTCCACGCGAGTCATCACTCCCGAGGGGACACGAGCCGCGGCGGTCGCCGTAACCGGCGGGAAGATCACGGCCGTTCTCCCGTACGACGCCCAAGTCCCGTCCGGAGCACGGTTCGAGGACTTCGGCGACGACGTCCTGCTGCCCGGCCTGGTCGACACCCATGTGCATGTGAACGACCCCGGCCGCACCCACTGGGAAGGCTTCTGGACCGCCACGCGCGCGGCGGCGGCCGGCGGCATCACCACCCTGATCGACATGCCGCTCAACTCCCTCCCGCCGACGACGACGGTCGACAACCTCCGTACGAAGCAGCGGGTCGCCGCGGAGAAGGCCCACATCGACGTCGGCTTCTGGGGCGGCGCCCTGCCCGACAACGTCAAGGACCTGCGTCCGCTGCACGACGCCGGGGTCTTCGGCTTCAAGGCGTTCCTGTCCCCGTCCGGTGTGGACGAGTTCCCGCATCTCGACCAGGACCAACTGGCCCGTTCCTTGGCGGAGATCGCCGGTTTTGGCGGCCTGCTCATCGTGCACGCGGAGGACCCGCACCACCTCGAAGCGGCCCCGCAGCGGGGCGGCCCCAAGTACGCCGATTTTCTTGCCAGTCGGCCGCGCGACGCGGAGGACACGGCCATCGCCGGTCTGATCGCTGCCGCCAAGCGCCTCGACGCGCGCGTGCACGTCCTGCACCTGTCCTCCTCCGACGCGCTGCCGCTGATCGCCGCCGCCAAGGCCGAGGGCGTCCGTATCACGGTGGAGACGTGCCCCCACTACTTGACCCTCACGGCGGAGGAAGTCCCGGACGGCGCAAGCGAGTTCAAGTGCTGCCCGCCCATCCGCGAGTCCGCCAACCAGGACCTGCTGTGGCAGGCACTGGCCGACGGCACGATCGACTGCGTGGTGACGGACCACTCACCCTCGACCGCCGACCTGAAGACCGCCGACTTCGCCACCGCGTGGGGCGGCATCTCCGGCCTCCAGTTGAGCCTCGCGGCGGTGTGGACGGAGGCGCGCAAGCGGGGCCACGACCTGGCGGACGTGGTCCGCTGGATGTCCTCAAGGACGGCCGATCTGGCGGGACTTGAGCAGAAGGGCGCCATCGAGGCCGGCCGTGACGCGGACTTCGCGGTCCTCGCGCCCGACGAGACGTTCACCGTGGACCCGGCTGCCCTCCACCACCGCAACCGCGTCACGGCGTACGCCGGGAAGACCCTCAGCGGTGTCGTGAAGTCGACGTGGCTGCGCGGCGAACGCATCGTGCTGGACGGCGAGTTCACCGATCCCAAGGGCCAACTCCTCACCCGCACGCCCTGATCCACCCCTCCGCACCCGCAGCGGCCGACTCCCGAAAGGCAGACTCAGTGACGGCGATTCCTCACTTCACCGGCGACGCGAACCCCTACGGAGGCGGTGACCCGTACGCGGACCACCGCACCGCCGACTTCCCCTTCACCCGCTACGCCAACCTCGCCGACCGGCAGCTCGGCGCCGGTGTCATCGCCGCCAACGACGAGTTCTTCGCCCAGCGGGAGAACCTCCTCGTGCCCGGGCCCGCCGAGTTCGACCCCGAGCACTTCGGCCACAAGGGCAAGATCATGGACGGCTGGGAGACGCGCCGCCGCCGTGGCAGCTCGGCCGAGCACCCGTGGCCGACGGCCGAGGACCACGACTGGGCACTGGTGCGGCTCGGCGCCCCTGGCGTCATCCGGGGCATCGTGGTCGACACGGCGCACTTCCGTGGCAACTACCCGCAGGCGGTATCGGTCGAGGGCGCATCGCTGCCGGGCTCCCCGTCCCCCGAGGAACTGCTCTCCGACGACGTGAAGTGGACGCCCCTGGTCCCGCGCACGCCGGTCGGCGGCCACGCGGCGAACGGTTTCCCCGTCTCGGTCGAACAGCGCTTCACCCATCTCCGCGTCAACCAGCACCCCGACGGCGGCATCGCGCGCCTGCGGGTCCACGGCGAGGTAGTACCCGACCCGAACTGGCTGGCCGCGCTGGGCACGTTCGACGTGGTCGCCCTGGAGAACGGCGGCAACGCCGAGGACGCCTCCAACCTCTTCTACTCACCGGCCACCAACACCATCCAGCCCGGCCGCTCCCGCAAGATGGACGACGGCTGGGAGACCCGCCGCCGCCGCGACCAGGGCAACGACTGGATCCGCTACCGCCTGGCCGCCCAGTCCCGGATCCGCGCCGTGGAGATCGACACGGCGTACCTGAAGGGCAACAGCGCGGGCTGGGCCTCGGTGTCGGTACGGGACGGAGACGACGGTGAATGGACGGAGCTCCTCCCGCGCACCCGCCTCCAGCCCGACACGAACCACCGTTTCGTGCTCCCCGCCCCGGCGATCGCGACGCACGCACGCGTGGACATCTATCCCGACGGCGGGATCTCGCGGCTGAGGTTGTTCGGTTCGCTGACCGAGGAGGGTGTGACGGGGCTGGCGGCGCGTTATCAGGAGCTGGGCGGCTGAGCCGGATCTTCGGGGCCGAACGGGGGTCCGGGGGCGGAGCCCCCAGCAGGACACCAGCCACAACCCACCCGCACCCGGAACCGGGACGACCACCCGCTACGTTCTCCTCTCGTGACCCTTCAGCAAGAGATCGTCGGCAACGCCATGCAGATGGCGGTCGTCAGCCTGAACCCCGGCCAGACCGTGTACTGCGAAGCCGGAAAGTTCCTCTTCAAGACGACGAACGTGACCATGGAGACCCGTCTGAGCGGCCCGCCCGGCGCCGCACAACAACAGGGCGGCGCCGGCTCCGGCGGCATGGGCGGCATGCTCCGCCAGGCCATGGGCACAGCCATGCAGGTAGGCCAGCGCGCCCTCGCCGGTGAATCGCTGGCGTTCCAGTACTTCACCTCCCAGGGCGGCGAGGGCACCGTCGGCTTCGCGGGCGTACTCCCCGGCGAGATGCGCGCCCTGGAACTGGACGGCACACGCGCGTGGTTCGCGGAGAAGGACGCCTTCGTGGCCGCCGAGTCCAGCGTCCAGTTCGGCATCGCCTTCCAGGGCGGCCGCACCGGCATGAGCGGCGGCGAGGGCTTCGTCCTGGAGAAGTTCACCGGGCACGGCACGGTGATCATCGCCGGCGCGGGCAACTTCATCGACCTGAACCCGGCCGACTTCGGCGGCCGCATCGAGGTCGACACCGGCTGCCTCGTCGCCTTCGAGGAGGGCATCCAGTACGGCGTTCAGCGCATCGGCGGCCTCAATCGCCAGGGCCTGATGAACGCCGTGTTCGGCGGCGAGGGACTCTCCCTGGCCACCCTGGAGGGCAACGGCCGCGTCATCCTCCAGTCCCTCACCATCGAGAGCCTCGCCAACGCCCTGAAGAAGGCCCAGGGTGGCGACAAGCAGGGCCCGACCGGCGGCATGTTCTCGACCCACGCCGGCTGAGCCGCCGTAGCGGAAACGGACGAGCCGCCGTAGCCGAGACGGACGGGTCGCCCCAGCGGAGACCGACGAGTCGCCGTGGCGAGGACCGATGAGTTGCGCGGCCCCACGGGGTCTGAGCTGATGACACCATCGGCCCCGCACCAGGAAGCAGGCATCCGACATGGGCAAGCTCGTCTCCACCATCTTCGTCACCCTCGACGGCGTCTACCAGGGCCCCGGCGGCCCCGAAGAGGACACCCGCGGCGGCTTCGAGCACGGCGGCTGGAGTTTCGTCTACGGCGACGACGACTTCGGCCGGTTCGTGGTCGAGGTCTTCGACCGCTCCGGCGCCTACCTGCTCGGCCGTCGTACGTACGACATCTTCGCCTCGTACTGGCCGCTGAAGACGGATCCCGCCGACCCGATCGCGTCCAAGCTGAACGACCTGCCGAAGTACGTCGCCTCGGCCACCCTCACCGACCCCTCCTGGGCCGGTACCACGGTCATCGGCGGCGACCTCGCCAAGGAGGTCACCGACCTCAAGGAGCGCACCGACGGCGAGCTCCAGGTGCACGGCAGCGGCGCCCTCGTCCGGTCCCTCCTCGAACTCGGCCTCCTCGACACGATCCACCTGGTGACCTTCCCGGTCGTGCTCGGCACCGGCCTGCGGCTGTTCCCCGAGGGCACCGCCCCCAAGGCCTTCAAACGCACGGGCGGGACGATCACCGGCACCGGCGTCTCCATCCAGACGTACGACCTGGCGGGCCGCCCGACCTACGGCTCGTACGCGGACGCCGACGCCGAAAACTCCTAGTCGGCGCGGGCCCGCGCCGGTACGGTGATCGTTCCGTGTGGCAGCCGCCGATGTCTCCACCACCTCGCCGGAGACCGGGAGAGCCGCCCCCATGTCCACGATCGCCGTACCGTGTGCCGTCGCGCCCCGCCGCGCCTGGCTCACCGACCTGCCCGTCCTGCTGGTCGCCGTCGTCTGGGGCGCCAGCTATCTCGTCGCCAAGGACATCACCACCGCCCGCACGGTCCTGGCCGTCCTGGTGCTGCGCTTCGCCCTCGTGCTGCCCGCCCTCGCGGCCGTCGGTCACCGCTCGCTGCGCGCCCTGACGGCCGCCCAGTGGCGCGGCGCGGGGCTCCTCGGGCTGATCCTCGCCGGGATCTTCCTCCTGGAGACCTACGGCGTCGTCCACACCTCGGCGACCAACGCGGGCCTCATCATCAGCCTCACCATGATCTTCACGCCGCTCGCCGAGGCCGCCGTGACGCGCACCCGGCCCTCCCGCGCCTTCCTCGGAGCGGCGGCCCTCTCGGTGCTCGGCGTGCTGCTGCTGACCCAGGGCGCGGGTTTCAGCCGCCCCTCCCTCGGTGACCTCCTCATGCTGCTTGCCGCCCTCGCCCGCACTCTGCACGTCCTGGCCATGTCCCGCGTCAAGTCCGTCGAGGGCGCCGACGCGCTGTCCCTGACGACCGTCCAACTCGGCGCCGCCGTCGGGGTGTTCGCGGTCCTGTCGGCCGGCGCCGACACCACACCGTGGGCGGTGGCCGCGGATTTCGGGGCACGCGAGTGGGCCGGGCTGCTCTTCCTGTCCGCGTTCTGCACCCTGTTCGCCTTCTTCGTCCAGATGTGGGCCGTACGCCGGACCTCTCCCTCCCGGGTCAGCCTCCTGCTCGGCACCGAGCCCCTGTGGGCCGCCGCGGCCGGTATCGCGCTCGGCGGGGAGCGGCTCGGCGCGTTCGGCCTGGCAGGCGGCGTTCTCGTGCTTGTGGGGACCGCGTGGGGACGCGGGGCCGCACGTTAACTCCCGGAAAACTCATCGGACTTGGCGGGAAATTCCGCGGGCTTGTCATTGACATGCCACTATCTACGCGCGTCATCATGGGGGGCATGAGATTCCCCCCACGAATCACCCGCATCGGCGCCGCAGCCGCCGTTCTGTCCACCGTTCTGGTCGGCGGCGCCGTCGCCACCGCGACCCCGGCGGCCGCCGCGGTCGGCAGTATCTGCTACAGCGCCCTGCCCGACCAGGCGTACGACACGCTCGACCTGATCGCGACGAACGGCCCCTTCCCCTACTCGCAGGACGGCACCGTCTTCCGCAACCAGGAAGGCGTCCTGCCGAGCCAGACGTCGGGCTACTACCACGAGTACACGGTCAAGACGCCCGGTTCGTCCACGCGCGGAGCGCGCCGCATCATCACCGGCAAGAAGACCCAAGAGGACTACTACACCGCTGACCACTACGTCACGTTCAAACTGATCAACTTCGGCTGCTGAGCCGGACGACCAGCTGCACCACTGCTCGCCCCTCGCCCCGCGGCTCCCCCCACGATCATGGGCCGCGGGGTGAGGCATGTCCGCCGAAAGTCGCCGACCGCGCGACTTTGGTCTCCGATCACCGCCACGGTTGGGTGACCGGGCCCGACCCCTGCGTAGATTTGTCGACCGTGACCGATGACAGGACAGCGCGGGTACCGCAGGCGTTCGCGGGGCGCCGATGGCTGCTGCCGTCCGCCGTGGCGGACGAACTCGACCCCGACGTCGAACGGCGCGGACGGCCCCGCCGTACCGCACGCGACTGGGTCGTCGACACCTGCTGCTTCCTGCTGGCCGTGCTCATCGGACTGGCCGCCGCGCAGACCCTCAAGAACGACACCGCGACCCCGCACCCCCTCGCCGTCGTGGACCAGCTCTTCGGGGTCCTCGCCTGCGGCGCGGTGTGGCTGCGCCGCCGCTGGCCGGTCGGCCTCGCGATCGCGATGGTCCCCATCGGCTTCGTGTCGAACACGGCCGGCGGCGCCGCCATGGTCGCCGTCTTCACCCTCGCCGTGCACCGCCCCTTCCGCTACGTCGCCTGGATCGGCGGCATCCAGCTCGTCCTGGCCCCGCTGTTCTACTGGCTGCGTCCTGACCCCGATCTGCCGTACGCCGGCGCGGTCGTGTTCACCGAGCTGCTCGTGCTCACCCTCATCGGCTGGGGCATGTTCGTCCGCTCCAAGCGGCAGCTCATGCTGAGCCTGCGCGACCGTGCCCGGCGCGCCGAGACGGAGGCGGAACTGCGGGCCGAGCAGGCCCAGCGGCTCGCCCGCGAGGCCATCGCGCGCGAGATGCACGACGTGCTCGCCCACCGGCTGACCCTGCTGAGCGTGCACGCGGGCGCCCTGGAGTTCCGGCCGGACGCGCCCCAGGAGGAGGTCGCGCGGGCGGCCGGCGTCATCCGGGAGAGCGCCCACGAGGCGTTGCAGGACCTGCGGGAGATCATCGGCGTCCTGCGCGCGGGCGAGCCCGACGACACGGGCCGCCCCCAGCCCACGCTCGGCGCCCTGGACGCGCTGGTCACCGAGTCCCGCGAGGCCGGCATGAAGGTCACCCTCGCCAACCGCGTCACCGACCCCGCCGCGGTCCCCGCCTCGGTCGGCCGCACCGCCTACCGCATCGCCCAGGAGGCCCTCACCAACGCCCGCAAACACGCGCCCGGCACGGAGGTCACGGTGACGGTCACCGGCAGCCCGGGCGACGGCCTCGTGATCGCCGTGCACAATCCGCCCCCCGAGGGCCGGGTCCCGCACGTCCCCGGCTCCGGCCAGGGCCTGATCGGCCTCACCGAGAGGGCCACGCTCGCCGGCGGACGACTGGAGCACGGCCCGCAGGCGGGCGGCGGATTCCGGGTGCGGGCGTGGCTGCCCTGGGGGTGAGCATCGCCCGGCGCCACGGGTAACTCCCTTTCCGGGCAGGGGTGATGGCGGCTGGTCCCGGAACGTCGCCGGGCCCGGTTCCCGCCGTGGATCCGGGGAACGCGCGCCCTGCGGCAGCCTCACTCGGGCGAACTCCGAGGTCGCGCATACGTGTTGACGTCGGTCACCGCTCGCGCCGTGACGACGGTCCGCCCTCCTGGCACCGGCCGTCGCCCGACCGTGGTTACGTAGCCCCATGACCGCGATCAGACTGCTCCTCGTCGACGACGACCCGCTGGTGCGGGCCGGGCTGTCCCTCATGTTGGGCGGCGCCGCCGACATCGAGATCGTCGGCGAGGCCGCCGACGGCAGTGAGGTCGAGGAACTCGTCGACCGCGTCCACCCGGACGTCGTCCTCATGGACATCCGCATGCCCTCGGTGGACGGACTGACCGCCACGGAGCGACTGCGCGCCCGCGGCGACGCGCCCCAGATCGTCGTCCTCACCACCTTCCACGCCGACGAACAGGTGCTACGGGCCCTGCGCGCGGGCGCCGCCGGATTCGTCCTCAAGGACACCCCGCCCGCCGAGATCCTCGACGCCGTACGCCGGGTCGCGGCCGGCGATCCCGTGCTGTCGCCCGCGGTCACCCGTCAGTTGATGGAACACGCGGCGGGCACCGCCACGGACACCCGTCGGGCACGCGCGCGTGAGCGCGTCTCCGCCCTGGGGGACCGCGAACGCGAGGTCGCCGTCGCCGTCGGCCAGGGTCTCGCCAACGCCGAGATCGCCACCGGCCTCTTCATGAGCGTCGCCACCGTCAAGACCCACGTCTCCCGCATTCTGGCCAAGCTCGACCTCAACAACCGTGTGCAGATCGCCCTGTTGGCGTACGACGCGGGTCTGCTCGAAGAGGACGGGGGAAGCGGGCACTAGTCGCCGCCGCCGCGCGTTCCCTCTGCACTGGGAGATCTCGGGGGATCGTCCGCGAGGGGCAGCACATGACCGAGGTAATCGATTTAGGAGAGTTCGGCGAGGGGTTCCGACGGGACCCGCATCCGGTGTACGCCATGCTGCGGGAGCGGGGCCCGGTGCAGCTCGTGCGCCTGCCGAGAGCGGACCAGTCCTACGTGACCTGGCTGATCGTGGGGCACGAGGAGGCGCGCGCGGCCCTGGCCGACCCGCGGCTGGCCAAGGACGGCGCCAAGATCGGGATGACGTTCCTCGACGAGGAGCTGATCGGCAAGTACCTGCTGGCCGCCGACCCGCCGCGGCACACCCGCCTGCGCGGACTGATCACGCGCGCGTTCACCATGCGCCGCGTCGAGGAACTGCGCCCACGCGTCCAGCAGATCACCGACGAACTCCTCGACGCGATGCTGCCGTTCGGCCACGGCGACCTGGTCGACGCGTTCTCCTACCCGCTGCCCATCACCGTGATCTGCGAACTCCTCGGCGTGCCCGACATGGACCGCGCGGAGTTCCGCAAGCTGTCCACCGAGGTGGTCGCACCCAGCGATCCGGGCAACTCGTACGACGCGTTCGTGCGGCTCGCCGAGTACCTCGACGACCTGATCGAGGACAAGCGCCGCGCCGGCCCGAGCGGAGACCTCCTCAGCGACCTGATCCGCACCACCGCCGAGGACGGCGACCGGCTCTCCCCGCAGGAACTGCGGGGCATGGCCTTCATCCTGCTCATCGCCGGCCACGAGACCACCGTCAACCTCCTCACCAACGGCGTCCACGCCCTGCTCGGCCACCCCGACCAACTCGCCGCCCTGCGCGCCGACATGACCCTCCTCGACGGCGCGATCGAGGAGATGCTGCGCTAC
The DNA here is from genome assembly GCF_044766845.1 of Streptomyces sp. NPDC101776. NCBI lineage: Bacteria > Bacillati > Actinomycetota > Actinomycetes > Kitasatosporales > Streptomycetaceae > Streptomyces > Streptomyces sp. NPDC101776. Next base: position 144,366 of record NZ_JBIWMV010000001.1, read on the forward strand.
GAGGGCCCGGTGGAGAACGGCACGTTCCGCTTCGCCGCGGAGCCTCTGGAGATCGCCGGCACCTCCATCGCGAAGGGCGACGCGGTCATGGTCGGCCTGACCGCCGCCGACCGCGACGCGGGCCGCTATCCCGCCCCCGACCGCTTCGACATCCGCCGCGACACCCGCGGTCACCTCGCCTTCGGCCACGGCATCCACTACTGCCTGGGCGCCCCCTTGGCCCGCCTCGAAGCACGCACGGCGATACGCACCCTGCTGGAGCGCGCCCCCGCCCTCACCCTGGACGGCCCGCCCGGCGACTGGCTCCCGGGCATGCTGATGCGCGGGATGCGGGCGTTGCCGGTGCGCTGGTAGAACGGCGGCACCGGACGGCCGTATCAGCGACAGCGGCCGTGGCGGCCGTAGCGACGGTGGAAGCCGTGACGAAAGCCATGACGAAAGCCGCAGTGAAGGCCGTGACGAAAGCCGTAGTGGAAGCCGTAGGAGGCCCGTCCCCGTGACCGCACCCGTCGAGTTCGACCTGACCATGGCCCGGAAGGCGCTGGAGAGCCAGCCCTTCAGCAGGCTGATCGGCGCGCGCCTGAGTGCCTTCGGGGACGGCGTCGCCACGCTGGAGATCGACATCAGGGAGGACCTCCACCAGCAGAACGGCTTCGTGCACGGCGGGGTCCTCGCCTACGCCGCCGACAACGCGCTCACCTTCGCCGGCGGCACGTTCCTCGGCCCGGCGGTCCTCACCGGCGGCCTCACCATCCAGTACGTCCGCCCTGCCACCGGCCGTACCCTGCGCGCCCACGCCGAGGTCGTGCAGGCCGGCCGCCGTCAGGCCGTCGTCCGCTGCGACGTCCGCACGGTCGCCGACGACGGCACGGAGGCCCTGTGCGCGGTCGCCCAGGGCACCGTGCTGGCGGTCAGCTGAAGGGCATCCCGCCCGCGATCTCCGCCAGACGGACCGGTCTGTGTTCGCGTCTGGACACTTCGCAGGCCTCGGCGATGCGCAGCGCCTGCAAGGCTTCACGGCCGTCGCACGGGTTGGTGCGCTGGCCGACGACGACCTCGACGAAGGCGATCAACTCGGCCTCGTAGGCGGGCCCGAAGCGCTCCAGGAAGCCGGTCCACGGCTTGGTCGCGGCCGGCGGCCCGGTCGGCTCGGTGGACGCGATCGGGGTGCGGTCGTCCAGGCCGACCACGACCTGGTCGAGCTCTCCGGCCAACTCCATGCGGACGTCGTAGCCCGCCCCGTTCAGCCGGGCGGCCGTCGTCGTGGCCAGCGTGCCGTCGTCCAGCGTGAGGACCGCCGCTGCCGTGTCGATGTCACCGGCCGCGCGGAACATCGCGGGCCCGGCGTCCGAACCGGTCGCGTACACGTCGACGACCTCGTGCCCGGTCACCCAGCGCAGCATGTCGAAGTCGTGGATCAGGGTGTCCCGGTACAGCCCGCCGGAGATCGGTAGATACTCGGCAGGCGGAGGCGTCCGGTCGGAGGTCATCGCCCGCACGGTGTGCAGCCGTCCCAGCCGCCCCGAACGCACCGCCTCCCGGGCGCCCGTGTAGCCCGCGTCGAACCGGCGCTGAAACCCCATCTGAAGGATCGTTCCCGCCGTCTCGACCTCGGCGATCGCGGCCAGCGAACCGGGCAGATCAAGGGCTATGGGCTTCTCGCAGAACACCGGAAGCCCGGAACGTGCCGCCCTTCCGATTAATTCGGCGTGCGCCGATGTCGCCGTAGTGATCACCACGGCGTCCACGCCCCACTTGAAGATCTCCTCCGTGCTCGGTGCCGCCGTTTCCCCCAGCCGGTTCGCCAGCTCCTGGGCCCGTGCCGGGTCCACGTCGGTGAGGATCAGCGAACCGACCTCACGATGACGGCTGAGCGTCCTGGCATGGATGGTCCCGATGCGGCCCGTACCGATGACTCCGATGCGCATGGGAACAAACTGAGGGCCGACCAGGCACGCTGTCAATGCGTATGTCCGGACAATCGAACTACATCACTTCCCGTCAACCATTCACAGAGCTACGCTCGCCCCGTGCCGAAACCAGATGTGGACCCGACAGTGCCGCTCGAACTCAGCGTGGACCGGAGCAGCCCGGTGCCGTTGTACTTCCAGCTGTCCCAGCAACTGGAGGCCGCGATCGAACACGGCTCGCTCACGCCGGGCAGCCTGCTGGGCAACGAGATCGAGCTGGCCGCCCGGCTCGGCCTGTCCCGGCCCACGGTCCGCCAGGCCATCCAGTCCCTGGTCGACAAGGGACTCCTGGTGCGCCGCCGGGGCGTCGGCACGCAGGTCGTGCACAGCCAGGTCAAACGCCCGCTGGAACTCAGCAGCCTCTTCGACGACCTGGAGGCGGCCGGGCAGCGCCCCGCCACGAAGGTCCTCGTCAACATCGTCGTCCCGGCGTCCGCCGAGGTGGCGGCGGCACTCGGCGTGGCCGAGGACAGCGACGTACACCGCATCGACCGGCTGCGCCTCGCGCACGGCGAGCCGATGGCGTACCTGAGCAACCACCTGCCGCTCGGCCTGCTCGACCTGAACACCGCGCAACTGGAGGCCACCGGCCTCTACCGCATGATGCGCACCGCCGGCATCACCCTGCACAGCGCCCGCCAGTCCATCGGCGCCCGCGGCGCGACGGCCGAGGAGGCCGAGCGCCTGGCCGAGACCGAAGGCGCCCCGCTCCTCACCATGCAGCGCACCACGTTCGACGACACGGGCAGAGCGGTCGAATTCGGCAGCCACACCTATCGCCCGACCCGCTATTCGTTCGAGTTCCAGCTCCTGGTACGTCCGTGAGTGCGCCGATTCACCCGCGATGTTCGTCATAATGTCCGGACAATGAGATTCAATTGACGCTCACGTGGGTTCCCTTTCAGGCGCGCGAGACCGTGTCTGTTTGCGGCTCCGCCGCGGGGCGCGACCAGCCACGATGTACCCGCGGAAGACAACGATCCGCACCCCCTGTACGCCCCCGCACAGCACCTGGTGTCACGGTGAGGCAGAATCGGGCCTTGATGAGCACCTACGGCAATTTCAGCGCCCCCATAGGCTCCCGCCGCGCGCCGGCGCTCCGCACCGTCGGCACGCGCGAGCGGAGGTCACACCTGACCGCCCCCCGCGTGCCCACCGTCGGCATCGACATCGGCGGCACCAAGGTCATGGCGGGCGTCGTGGACGCCGACGGCAACATCCTGGAGAAGCTCCGCACGGAGACCCCGGACAAGTCCAAGAGCCCCAAGGTCGTCGAGGACACCATCGTCGAACTGGTCCTGGACCTCTCCGACCGCCACGACGTGCACGCGGTCGGCATCGGCGCGGCCGGCTGGGTCGACGCGGAACGCAACCGCATCCTGTTCGCCCCGCACCTGTCCTGGCGCAACGAGCCGCTCCGCGACCGCATCTCCAGCCGCCTCGCCGTCCCCGTCCTGGTGGACAACGACGCGAACTCCGCCGCCTGGGCCGAGTGGCGCTTCGGCGCCGGCCGTGGCGAGGACCACCTGGTCATGATCACGCTCGGCACCGGCATCGGCGGCGCGATCCTGGAGGACGGCCAGGTCAAGCGCGGCAAGTACGGCGTCGCAGGCGAGTTCGGTCATATGCAGGTCGTGCCCGGCGGCCACCGCTGCGCGTGCGGCAACCGCGGCTGCTGGGAGCAGTACAGCTCAGGCAACGCGCTGGTCAGGGAAGCGCGCGAGCTGGCCGCGGCCGACTCCCCGGTGGCGTACGGGATCATCGAGCACGTCAAGGGCAACATCGGCGACATCACCGGGCCGATGATCACCGAGCTGGCCCGCGAGGGCGACGCGATGTGCATCGAGCTGCTCCAGGACATCGGCCAGTGGCTCGGCGTCGGCATCGCCAACCTCGCCGCCGCCCTCGACCCGTCCTGCTTCGTGATCGGCGGCGGTGTCTCCGCCGCCGACGACCTGCTGATCGGCCCCGCGCGGGACGCGTTCAAGCGGCAGCTCACCGGTCGCGGCTACCGCCCCGAGGCCCGCATAGTGCGCGCCCAGCTCGGCCCCGAGGCCGGCATGGTCGGCGCCGCCGACCTCGCCCGCCTGGTCGCCCGCCGCTTCCGCCGCGCCAAGCGCCGCCGGGTCGAGCGGTACGAGCGCTACGAGCGGTTCGCCGAGTCCCGGCGCGACACCCAGGACACGGCATGATCGCCTCGCTGCCGCGCCAAACCACCTCCCGGGACGAACCGCCCCGACCACCCGAGGACCCCCGCCACAAGGCCCGCCGCCGAGCGATCACCCTGCTCATCATCGTGCTGCTCATCGGCGTACCGGCCGTCTATCTGGCGATCTCCGCGAACCAGAGCCGCAACAGCGGCAAGGACAAGGAGGACAAGTACTCGGCGACCGGCCTCACCGTGGGCTGGCCCTCCAAGGTCCAGCGCCGCCTCTACCAGGTACCGGTCCCGCACCCGGCCGAAGAGGTCGCGTTCTACGAGACCAACAACTGGAAGACCAGCCGCCTCTACGTCCAGTTCCAGACCACCGACGCGGGCCTGGACACCTTCCTCGCCGGCATAGACGTCGACCGGCACACGCTGAAGAAGAACGACATCACCATCAGCGCCCGCGACCAGAAGATCACCGGCTGGACGTTCACCCGCACCGGCCCCTGGTGGGGCGTCGTCAACAAGCAGAAGGACCCGGCCCCCACCCAGGACATCGTGGTGAACCTGTCGGACCCGAAGCTCCCCATGGTCTACGTCGTCTCCCGCACGGTTCCCTAGCAGGGCGGCCCCGGCCGGTCGCCGGAGCCGATTGTCAGACCCCGCCCGTAGAGTCGAAGACAGCTGACACGACTGACGGGCGGGAGGTGACAGGACGTATGACGGACACGGCACTCATGGAGCAGATCTCCGTACGGCTGGCCGCGGTCTTCCTGCCGTCCCCCGTCGTCCCGCGCGAGGGCCGCATCGCCTTCTGGGACCCCGACGGGGAGCGCGCCCTCCCCGAGACCGAAGAGGGCGTGGAACAGACCGAGTTGACGGTCGTACGACGGTCCGGCGCCGGCGTCCGCCGCAGGTCCACCCCCGCGCTGACCCTGACCGTCGAAGCGGCCCTGCCCCTGCTCGTGCGCGCCCGCCGGGACCCCGCCGCCCATCCCGCCACGGCCTGCTGGGGCGCCGCCGCCCTGCACGCACTGCGGCTCGCCGCCCGTGGCCGACTGCTCCCCGGCCTCACCGCGACGGGTCACGACGCCTGGCGCGCGGGCCCCCTGGAGCCCGAGGACATCGCGCACGTCCGCGCGGTCGCGGCGGCCCTCCCGTACGAGGGCCACGCGGTCCCGCTGCCCGGCCCCGGCCCGCTCCGGCTGCCCGAGCCGGAAGCGCTGATGCGGTCCTTCCTGGACGCGGTCGCGGACACCCTGCCCCGCACTCCGGCCGCGCCGTACACCGCCGGGTTGCCCTTCGCGGCCCGCAAACCGCAGCGCCTGCGCGACGCCCAGGACTGGGCCGCCGAGGTCGCCGCCGGCATGGACGCGGGCGTGCGGATCTCGCTCCGCCTCGACCTCTCGGCCTACGACCTGTTCGACGACGACGGCGGGCGGGTGCGCAGCGTCGGCGCGGCGATCGTCCAGGTGCACAGCCTCGCCGACCCCACCCTCGTGGTCGACGCGGCGGCCCTGTGGGCGGGCACGGCGGACACCGCCTTCGGCCCCCGCGCGCGGGTGGACGCCGCGCTGGCCGTACGCCGGGCCGCGCGCGTGTGGCCCCCGCTGGACCGTCTCACCGAGCAGGACGTGCCCGACGTACTCGCCCTGTCCGAGGAGGAGTTGGGGGACCTGCTCGGCATCGCGGCCACGCGCCTCGCGGCGGCCGGGGTCGCCGTTCATTGGCCCCGGGACCTGGCCCAGGACCTGACGGTCTCCGCCGTGGTCCGGTCGGCGCCGGGTTCCGCGACCGACGGCACGGGCTTCTTCGAGAGCGAGGAACTGCTCCAGTTCCGCTGGCAGTTGGCGCTCGGCGGCGACCCGCTCACCGAGGCCGAGATGGACACCCTGGCCGAGGCCCACCGCCCGGTCGTACGGCTGCGGGACCAGTGGGTGCTGGTCGACCCGGCCCTCGTCCGCAAGGCCCGCAAACGAGAACTGGGCCTGCTCGACCCGGTCGACGCGCTGTCCGTCGCCCTCACCGGCACCGCGGAGGTCGACGGCGAGCGGGTGGAGGCCGTCCCGGTCGGCGCGCTGGCCACCCTCCGCGACCGCTTGACGGCAGGCATCCAGCCCGCCGAGCCACCTCCCGGCCTCGACGCCACTCTCCGGGACTACCAACTCCGGGGCCTGGCCTGGCTCGACCTCATGACCTCCCTCGGCCTGGGCGGCTGCCTCGCCGACGACATGGGCCTCGGCAAGACGATCACCCTCATCGCCCTCCACCTGCGGCGGTCACACCGCGACCCCACCCTGGTGGTCTGCCCGGCCTCCCTCCTGGGCAACTGGCAGCGGGAGATCACCCGCTTCGCCCCCGGAGTCCCCGTCCGCCGCTTCCACGGCGCGGACCGCACCCTGGAGGACCTGACCGGCGGCTTCGTCCTCACGACGTACGGCACGATGCGCTCGGCGGCGGCGACGCTCGCCCAGCAACCGTGGGGCATGGTCGTCGCGGACGAGGCCCAGCACGTCAAGAACCCGTACTCGGCGACGGCGAAGGCACTGCGCACGATCCCGTCCCCCGCGCGCGTGGCCCTCACCGGCACACCGGTGGAGAACAACCTCTCCGAGCTGTGGGCCCTGCTGGACTGGACGACCCCCGGACTCCTCGGCCCCCTGAAGTCCTTCCGCGCCCGGCACGCGCGCGCGGTGGAGAACGGCGAGGACGAGGAGGCGGTGACCCGCCTGGCCCGCCTGGTCCGCCCGTTCCTCCTGCGCCGCAAGAAGTCCGACCCCGGTATCGTCCCCGAACTGCCGCCCAAGACGGAGACGGACCACCCGGTCCCGCTCACCCGGGAACAGGCCTCGCTCTACGAGGCGGTGGTGCGGGAGTCGATGCTGGTGATCGAGACGACGGAGGGCATCGCCCGCCGGGGCCTGGTCCTCAAGCTCCTCACCTCCCTCAAACAGATCTGCGACCACCCCGCGCTGTACCTGAAGGAGGACCACACCGCGGCCCGGGCCACCGGAGACCGCCTCGCCGCCCGCTCCGGCAAACTCGCCCTGCTGGACGAGCTGTTGGACACGCTGCTGTCCGAGGACGGCTCCGCGATCGTCTTCACGCAGTACGTCGGCATGGCCCGCCTGATCACGTCCCACCTGTCGGCCCGAGCGGTCCCGGTGGAGCTGCTGCACGGCGGCACACCGGTACCGGAGCGGGAGCGCATGGTGGACCGTTTCCAGGAGGGCGCGACCCCGGTCCTGGTCCTCTCCCTGAAGGCGGCGGGCACCGGCCTCAACCTGACCCGCGCGGGCCACGTCGTCCACTTCGACCGCTGGTGGAACCCGGCGGTCGAGGAACAGGCCACGGACCGCGCGTACCGCATCGGCCAGACCCAGCCGGTCCAGGTCCACCGCCTCATCACCGAGGGCACGGTCGAGGACCGCATCGCCGACATGCTCGGAGCGAAGCGGGCGTTGGCGGACGCGATCCTCGGCTCCGGGGAGTCGTCACTGACCGAACTGTCGGACCGGGACCTCTCGGACCTGGTCTCGTTGCGGAGGGAGTCGTGACGGGGGTGGAGGGGGTTGCGCAGAGTGAGGGCGAGGCGGAGCACGCCGGAGAACTCGCTCTAGACGAAGGCGAGTTGGACCGGACGCGGTCCGCGCCGAGCGCGAGTGAACAGACCGAGCAACCAGCCGCACGCCCCGCCGACCTGGCACGGCAAGCCCTGCGGGCCGCGCGCGAGCGCCGGGAGGGGGCGGGGGAGAGCACTGCGGGGCATGTGGCGGACGCCCAGGACTCGACGGTCCGCACGCGGGAGTTGACCGGTCGTGAGGATTCGGTGTCCCGCGCGGGCGAGTTGACTGGCCCTGAGGAGTCGGTGTCGCGCGCACCTGTGCCGACTGGTCGTGAGGATTCGGTGTCCCGCGCGGGCGAGTTGACCGGTCCTGAGGAGTCGGTGTCCCGCACGCGTGTGCCGACCGGTCGTGAGGAGGCGGCGTCCCGCACATCCGTGCCGACCGGTCCTGAAGACTCGGCGTCCCGCACGTCTGTGCCGACGGGTCCTGCGGATTCGGCATACCGCGGAAGCGAGTTGACCGGTCCTGAGGAGTTGACGTCGCGCGCCTCCATGCCGACCGGTGGTGAGGACTTGTCGCCCCCCGCGTCCATGCCAACCGGCCCCAAGAAGTCGGCGTCCCGCACGCGTGTGCCAACTGGCCCTGAGGACTCGGCGGTTCGCGCCTCAACGCCGACCAGTCGTAAGGACTGGGCGCCCCACGCGTCCGTGCCGACCGGACCTGAGGAGCCGACCTCGCGCCGACCCAGGCCGACCGGCGCCGAGACGACGACGGTCACCGCACCCCTGGTCACCGACCCCCCGGCGCCCGCCCCACGGCCCGGTGACGCCGCCCGCGCGGCGTTGCGCGCCGCGCTACCGCTTCGACGGGAGGCAGCAGCAGCCGTAGCCGCCGACTCCGAGGACACCCACACCGAACCCGCTCCCGACCTCGCGGCACCAGGCGACCGCCCGGCACCCTCTGCCCCCGCCCTCGTCGACAGCACCCCGGACCAGCCGTCCACCCGGCCCGCCGACCTCGCACGTGAGGCTCTGCGAGCAGCCCGGCGAGAGAGTCAGCAGGCCCGGACCGACGCGGTGCGCAAGGGAGTTGAGCGGGCGCCCCGACCACCCCGCCGGACCTCGACCCCCTCCAGCACCGGCACAGACACAACCATCGGCACCTCACGGACACGCACCACCCAAGCACCCGGCGGTGTCGAAGCCCACCGAGCGCGCGCCGTAAGGGACATGCTCGCCGGCGCCTTCCAGATGCCTCAGGACGACGACCCCACCACGGAGTTGTCCGCCGACAACGACAACGACCTTGAAGACCAGACGAGTCGGACCGCACGGACACCGGACCACACCGCACCCCGACCCGAGGCCGCGCCCCTCACCCCCGCGCCCCTCACCCCCACCTCCATGGCATCCCCCTCCCGGGACAGCGACCTCCGCCGTACCTTCCCCGCCTTCGCGCCCCGCCCCTCGGACGGACACGGCGACAACACCTTCGCCGAGACCTGGTGGGGCAACGCATGGGTCACCGCGTTGGAAGAAGGCGCGCTGGACCCCAAGCGCCTTGCGCGGGGCCGGGGTTACGCGGAGAAGGGGCATGTCGACGCGATCACCGTGACACCGGGGCTCGTGCTCGGCTATGTGCAGGGCAGCCGCGCGCGGCCGTACCGCGTACAGGTGCGGCTGCGGACGCTGGACGACGCCGACTGGGAGCGGTTCCTGGACGCCGCCGCCGACCGGCCGGGGCACATCGCCGCGCTGCTCGACAAGGAGATGCCCAAGTCCCTTGCGGAGAGCGGGGTTCCGCTGCTGCCGGGCCCCGGCGACCTTTCCCCCCAGTGCAGTTGCCCGGACGACGGTCACCCCTGCAAGCACGCCGCCGCCCTCTGCTACCAGACCGCCCGCCTCCTGGACGCCGACCCCTTCGTCCTGCTCCTGCTCCGCGGCCGGGGCGAACGCCCGCTGCTCGACGTCCTGTCCCGCCGTAACGCGACCCGTGCGGCCCGCGCCGCCCAGGAGCAGGAACCCGCCCCCCTCCCCGGCGTAAGAGCCACCGACGTGCTCGTCGAGCCGGGGCGCCGACTCCCGCCACTGCCACCCCCGTTGCCCATGCCCCCGCACCCCGAGCAGCCTCCGGTGTACCCAGCCGCTCCGGGCGGTCCGGACCCCTTCGCGCTCGACCAGTTGGCGACCGACGCCGCCGCCCGCGCGCACGCGCTGCTCAGCACCGGCCGGGACCCGGTGGGTGAGCTGACGCTGTGGCAGGACGCGGTGCGGCTCGCCGCGGCCCGCCCCGGTTCGGGGCTCACCGCCGCCACCCGCTCCCTCTACGCCTCCCTCGCCAAGGCCACCGGACGCAGCACGGCCGAACTGGCGCGTGCGGTCGCCGCCTGGCGGCAGGGCGGCATCGAGGGCCTCGCCGTACTCGAAGAGCCCTGGGACCCACCGGCAGGCCGCTTCGACCGGGCCCGCCCCCTCCTCCTCGCCGCCGACCTCCCGGCCTTCCGCCCCTGGCACAACCACCTCACCCACCCCCGTGGCCATGTCCAACTCCGCCTGGGCCGCGACGGCCTGTGGTACGCCTACGAATCGGAACCGGGCGACGAGGACTGGTGGCCCAGAGGCACCCCCGACCTGGACCCGGTGGGCGCGCTGACGGGCCTGGGCGCCCCCGGCGAACTCTGATCCGCCCCCCTGGAGTCCCACCCGAATCCGGTGAAGGCGGTGTGAGGGTTCCCCGCTGATGTGCACCGATGTGTGGGAGCAGAGTGGGGAGACCGGGGGCCCCACAGCCGGACCGTAAGAAACGGCGGTTACGTTGGAGCGGTGAGCGACATGAACACCCCCGCACTCCAGTACCGCTTCGACGGCCCCGAAGACGCGCCCGTTCTCATCCTGGGCCCGTCGCTCGGGACGACGTGGCACATGTTCGATCGCCAGGTACCCGAACTGGTGAAACAGTGGCGGGTCTTCCGGTACGACCTCCCGGGGCACGGCGGCTCGCCCGCGCACCCGACCGGCTCGGTCGCCGACCTGGCCGACCGGCTGCTGGCCACGCTCGACGCCCTCGGCGTGCAGCGCTTCGGCTACGCGGGCTGCGCGCTCGGCGGCGCGGTCGGTCTCGAACTGGTCCTGCGCCACCCGGAGCGGGTGGCCTCGCTGGCGCTGATCGCCGCCTCGCCCCGCTTCGGCACGGCGGACGAGTTCCGCCAGCGGGGGGTGATCGTGCGCACCAACGGGCTCGACCCCATCGCCCGCACCTCGCCCGACCGCTGGTTCACCAGCGGGTTCGCCGCCTCGCAGCCGGCGATCACCGAGTGGGCCGTCCAGATGGTGCGCACCACCGACCCCGGCTGCTACATCGCCGCGTGCGAGGCGCTGGCCGCGTTCGACGTACGGTCCGAACTCGCCCGCATCGGCGTGCCGACCCTCGTCCTCGTCGGCTCCGACGACCAGGTCACCGGCCCCGCCGAGGCGCGCACCCTGGTCGCCGGCATCCCGGACGCCCGCCTCGCGGTCGTACCCGCCGCCTCGCACCTGGTCCCGGTCGAGCAGCCCACCGCCGTCACCGACCTCCTCGTCCGGCACTTCTCCACGGCCTGGCAGCCGCCCTACGACCTCCACTCCACCGGACAGATCCCGGTCGTGACGGCCCCGGTCAGGCCGGTCCTCGCCGCGCCGCAGCAGCTCGCGCCGATCGCCGAGATCGCGCCGCCGCCGGTCGTGGCGCCGCAGGTCATGGGCCGCCCGGACCCCTACGACACCGGGATCAAGGTCCGCCGCGAGGTGCTCGGCGACGCGCATGTCGACCGGGCGCTGGCGCAGGCCGACGAGTTCTCCGGGGACTTCCAGGAGTTCATCACCCGCTACGCGTGGGGCGAGATCTGGGACCGCCCGGGCCTCGACCGGCGTTCGCGCAGCTGCGTCACCCTCACCGCGCTGGTCGCGGGCGGTCACCTGGAGGAGCTGGCCTTCCACACCCGGGCGGCGCTGCGCAACGGCCTCACCCCGACCGAGATCAAGGAAGTGCTGATGCAGGCCGCCGTGTACTGCGGTGTACCGGCCGCGAACAGCGCCTTCAAGGTGGCCCAGCAGGTCATCCGCGAGGAGACGACCCCCACGGAGTGATCGTCAGGCCGGTACCGAGAGCACCAGTCTCAACTGCCCGTCCGCAGCCGGGCAGCGGCAGGATGGAACCATGACGCTCACCAAGCTCACCAAGAAGTCGCACGCCTGCATCCGTCTGGAGAAGGACGGCCGGACGCTCGTCATCGACCCGGGCCTCTTCACCGAGGAGGACGCCACCGCCGGCGCGGACGCGATCCTGGTCACCCACGAGCACGTCGACCACTTCAGCGAGGACCGGCTGCGGGCCGGCCTGGAGGCCAACCCGGCCGCCGAGATCTGGACCCTGAAGTCGGTCGCCGACCAGCTCTCCGCCGCCTTCCCGGGCCGGGTGCACACGGTCGGCCACGGCGACACGTTCACGGCGGCTGGCTTCGACGTCCAGGTGCACGGCGAACTGCACGCCGTGATCCACCCCGACATCCCGCGCATCACCAACGTCGGCTACCTGATCGACGGCGGCCGCTTCTTCCACCCGGGCGACGCCCTCACCGTCCCCGACCACACCGTGGAGACCCTGCTGCTCCCGGTCATGGCCCCCTGGAGCAAGATCTCCGAGGTCATCGACTACGTCCGCGAGGTCAAGCCGCAGCGCGCCTACGACATCCACGACGCCCTGCTCACCGACCTCGCCCGCCCGATCTACGACCACCAGATCGGCGCGCTCGGCGGCGCGGAGCACCTGCGGCTGGCGCCCGGCGAGGCCGCGGACCTGTGAGTGTCAGAGCCGCCCGGTAGGTTGTGAGGCATGCGCATCGCGACCTGGAACGTGAACTCGATCACCGCCCGTCTGCCGAGGCTCCTGGCCTGGCTGGAGAGCAGCGGCACCGATGTGCTGTGCCTCCAGGAGGCCAAGCTGGCCGAGGCGCAGTTCCCGTTCGACGAGCTGCGCGAGGCGGGCTACGAGGCGGCGGTCAACGCGACCGGCCGGTGGAACGGCGTGGCGGTGCTCTCCCGCGTAGGACTGGACGACGTGGTCAAGGGCCTCCCCGGGGACCCCGGTTACGACGGCGTCCAGGAGCCCCGCGCCGTCACGGCGACCTGCGGCCCGGTCCGCGTCTGTTCGGTGTATGTGCCCAACGGCCGCGAGGTGGACCACCCCCACTACACGTACAAGCTCCAGTGGTTCGAGGCCCTCAGGGCGGCCGTCACCGACGACGCGCAGGGCAGCCGCCCGTTCGCGGTGCTGGGTGACTACAACGTGGCGCCGACGGACGACGACGTCTTCGACGTGGCCGCCTTCGAGGGCCTCACCCACGTCACCCCGGCCGAGCGCGCCGCCCTGACCGCCCTGCGCGACGCGGGCCTGTCGGACGTGGTCCCGCGCCCCCTCAAGTACGACCACCCGTACACGTATTGGGACTACCGCCAGCTCGCCTTCCCGAAGAACCGAGGCATGCGCATCGACCTCGTGTACGGCAACGAACCGTTCGCGAAGGCCGTCACCGACTCCTACGTGGACCGCGAGGAGCGCAAGGGCAAGGGCGCCTCGGACCACGCGCCGGTGGTCGTCGACCTGGACGTCTGACCCGCCCGCGTTCGTCAACAGGGGCCCCGGGGAAGGGATTTCGCCACTCCGGGCCCGCCGTTGACACGCCACCCGGGACGCCCTGTGGTGCGTACGGCGGTACGAATGACACGCTGGGCGTATGAACATCCCTTTCCTGGGCAACCGGGGCGAGAAGCGCGGCGCGCACGACCCCGCAGGTATCGCCGAACCGCTGTCCGAGTGCGAACTGCTCCGCTCCCACGCGGCCCGGGAGGGCATCCAACTCGACGACTCCGCAAGCTCGTTGGAGGCGCTCGACCAACTGGTGCCCCGCTGGCGGGACGACGAGGAGACCCTGTCCCGGCTCGGCAACGACGCCGGTCTCTATCTGGGCACCGTGATCGTGCGCACGGTCCCGGGCGCCGCCTGGGCGATCTGGTCGAACGGCCAGCCCGTCGTACGCCTCGACTCCGGGCGCGAGTTCGACGTCGTGGCCTCCGGACATGAGTGGGCCGCCAGCGGTGTGCCCGAGCTCTCGCAGCTGTACGCCGAGGTCGCCGAAGAGTAAGAGCGACGTAAATACGGCTAATGCCCGAAAAGTGCGTGTCGTGCGTTAACTCCACTCTTGTGTCGATAGTTTGCGGCGACCACGACACAGCTGAGATTGAGTAGGGCTGGGCATGGCCGTCGATCCGTTGATCGAACTGCGGGACGTCAACAAGTACTACGGGGAGCTGCATGTCCTTCAGGACATCAACCTCACCGTCGGCAAGGGGGAGGTGGTCGTGGTCATCGGCCCTTCGGGGTCGGGAAAGTCGACGCTGTGCCGAGCGATCAACCGGCTGGAGACCATCGAGTCCGGGACGATCGAGCTCGACGGAAAGCCGCTGCCCGAGGAGGGCAAGGCTCTCGCACAGCTCCGCGCCGAAGTCGGCATGGTCTTCCAGTCCTTCAACCTGTTCGCCCACAAGACGGTCCTCCAGAACGTCTCGCTGGCCCAGGTCAAAGTCCGCAAACGGAAACGCGAGGACGCCGACAGACGCTCCCTCGAACTCCTCGACCGCGTGGGCCTCGCCTCCCAGGCGCCCAAGTTCCCCGCGCAGCTCTCCGGCGGCCAGCAGCAGCGCGTGGCCATCGCCCGCGCCCTCGCCATGGAACCCAAGGCACTTCTCTTCGACGAGCCGACCTCGGCCCTCGACCCGGAGATGATCAACGAAGTCCTCGAGGTCATGCGGCAGTTGGCCCATGACGGCATGACCATGGTCGTCGTCACCCACGAGATGGGCTTCGCCCGCTCCGCCGCCAACCGCGTCGTGTTCATGGCCGACGGCCGCGTCATCGAGGACCGCACCCCCGAGGAGTTCTTCACCAACCCGCGCACCGACCGGGCCAAGGACTTCCTGTCCAAGATCCTCAAGCACTGAGCGGGGGAGTGCGATCCATGTTCCGTACGACCCGTGCGTCGTTCGCCGTCGTCACGCTCGCCGCGCTGCTCGCGAGTGCCTGCGGCAAGGAGGGCAGCCCGCCCGTCAAGGGCCCGGCCGCCGAGAAACTCCCCAACTACCAAGTCGCGCAAGGCTTTCAGCTCCCCGACTCGCCGACCTGGAAGCGGGCGAAGAAGCGCGGCCACTTCACCGTCGGCGCCAAGGAGGACCAGCCCTACCTCGGCGAGAAGGACCCCGCGACGGGCACCTACTCCGGCTTCGACATCGAGATCGCCAAGATGATGTCGGCCTCCCTCGGCCTCGCCCCCAAGACGATCCACTTCAGGACGATCGCCTCCGCCAACCGCGAAACCGCCCTGCAGAACGGCCAGATCGACTACTACGTCGGCACCTACACCATCAACGACATGCGCAAGAAACTCGTCGGCTTCGCCGGCCCCTACTACCTGGCCGGCCAGTCGCTCCTCGTGCGCACCGACGAGCACGACATCAACGGCCCGCAGGACCTCGCCGGCAAACGCGTCTGCTCGGCGGCCGGCTCGACGCCGTACCAGCGCATCAAGGACGACTATCCCAAGGCCCAACTCGTCGCCTACGACACCTACTCGGTGTGCGTCGACAACCTGCTCACCTACCAGGTCGACGCCGTCACCACCGACGACGCGATCCTCATCGGCTACGCGGCGAAGGTCCCCGATCAGCTCAAGGTCGTCGGCAAGCCCTTCTCGAAGGAGCCGTACGGCATCGGAGTCCCGCACGGCGACAACGCCCTGCGGTTCGCCCTCGACGACGCGTTGGAGGCCCGTGAGAAGAACGGCGACTGGAAGAAGGCGTACGAGGCGACGCTCGGCCTGTCCGGAGTGCCCGCGCCCACCCCGCCCGCGATCGACCGCTACCCGGCGAGCTGAGGGAGGCAGACGTGAACGTACTGACAGACAACTTCTCCACCTTCGGCGACGGCTTCCTCGGCACCGTCGAACTCACTCTCTACGCCTCGGTGTTGGCGCTCGTCCTCGGGTTCCTCATGGCCTCCTTCCGGGTCGCCCCGGTCGGTTCGCTGCGCGTGTTCGGCACGGTGTGGGTGACCGTCCTGCGCAACACCCCGCTCACCCTGCTGTTCTTCGCGGTGCTGCTCGGCCTGCCGCGCTTCGGACTCGTGCTGCCCTTCAAGGTGTTCGCGGTCCTCGCGCTCGGCTGCTACACCTCGGCGTTCATCTGCGAGGCGCTGCGCTCCGGCATCAACACCGTGCCCCGAGGGCAGGGGGAGGCGGCCCGCAGCCTCGGCATGTCCTTCGGGCAGAGCCTCGGCCTGGTCGTGCTGCCGCAGGCGTTCCGCTCGGTGATCCCGCCGGTCGGCTCCACCCTCATCGCCCTCGCCAAGAACTCGGCGATCGCGGGCGCCTTCAGCGTCACCGAACTCCTCGGCACCTACCGGACGTTGAGCGAACTCGGCTACAACATCGTCTGGACCTTCGTCTGGATCGCCCTCGGCTACCTGATCATCACCCTCGCCATCAGCGCGCTGTTCAACACGCTGGAGAGGAAGTGGGGAGTCGCCCGATGACCACCGCCAACGCCCTCTACGACGTCCCCGGCCCCAAGACCCGCAAACGGCACCGGCTTTACGGCATCGCGTCCACGGTCGTCATCCTCGCGCTGCTCGGCTGGATCCTCTATCTCCTGTTCGACACCGACCAGTTCACGTACACGAAGTGGATGCCCTTCGAGTACAAGGGAATTCAGGAACTGCTGCTGCGCGGCCTCGGCAACACGCTCAAGGCCTTCGGTCTTGCGGCCGTACTGTCACTGGCACTTGGCACCCTGCTCGCCGTGGGGCGCCTCTCGGACCACCGCCCGGTGCGCTGGCTGTCCACGCTCGTCGTGGAGTTCTTCCGCGCCATGCCCGTCCTGGTGATGATCTTCTTCATCTTCGTGGCGCTCAAGGTGCAGCCGCTGCCCGCACTGGTCGCCGGACTCGCCCTCTACAACGGCTCGGTGCTCGCCGAGGTCTTCCGCTCCGGCGTGGGCAGCGTCGAACGCGGCCAGCGGGAGGCCGCGTTCGCGCTCGGCATGCGCAAGACCCAGGTCATGTCGTACGTCCTCGTACCGCAGGCCGTACGGGCCATGCTGCCCGCCATCATCAGCCAGTTGGTGGTCGCCCTGAAGGACACCTCGCTGGGCTATCTGATCACCTATGAGGAGTTTCTCCATGCCGGGAAGCTGATCGCGTCGAACCTCGACTACGATTTGCCGTTCATCCCGGTGGTGATGGTGATCTCGCCGATCTACATCGGGATGTGCATGCTGCTCTCCTGGTTCGCCGGTTGGGTGTCCCGCCGGGAGCAGCGCAGTCCCAAGACCGAGGCCGTGGACATGGCCCCGGCCGAACCAGGGACGCTGCTGCCGCGGGTGCAGTAGTTGGAGAGGGCACTTGCCCGCCCGGCAGCAGCCGGAGATCACTGCTCGCGCAGCGGGATCGACACGTATGACGGGTCGTTCGCCGGCGAGGAGAAGGTCAGCTGCGCGCCGGTCGGGTTGTGCTCGATGTAGAGCGGGTCGACCGTGTCGACGACCAGGGCGAGATGATGCCCTGCCGGGACGTCGTAGGCCGTGGAGAACAACTCCAGGTCCACACCGAACGGCTGGCCGGGCGTCTGCCCGTGCCAGGTGTACGGCGCGTTGCTGACCAGCTTGCCGAGGCCGAGCGGGCCCACGTCGTAGAGGTACGCGACGAGGGTGCCGCTCTCCTTGGTGTCGGTGACCGTGGTGTGCAACGTGACGGTGCCGCGCACCTGTTGGGCACTCGGGTACGTCCCCGACTGCCATACGGCGGCCCAGCGGCGCGGCAGCAGCGGTACCCACGCGACCGGCGGCACCTGCGCGACCTGGTCGAGGATGCTGGACAGGAAGACGATCCCGCCGTCGGCGCCCGAGTCGACGTTGGTGTGGATGGTGGTGGTGCCCGCGAGGCCGATCTTCTTCCGTGTCGCGCCGACCGACTTCCAGTCCGGATAGCCCTCGTAGCCGCCCGCGGAACGGGACTTGAGCTCGACCGGCTGCTCGCGGTCGATCCCGTTGTCCGCGCCCTTGAGGTAGCGGTCGAACCAGCGCTCGGTGTCCGTCCACACGTCGTTGGGCACCCCGAACAGTCCGGTGAGTTCGGCGGTGGCATGGTCGCCGGGCCGGAGTTCGAGCCGCTTGGGTCCGCTCAACTTCCCGTAGAAGTCGGCGATCTGGTTGGGCGGGAAGATCGTGTCGCCCCAGGCGCTGGCGAGCATGATCGCCGCACCGTTCTTGTTGATCTGATCGAGGTAGGTGGCGGGGGAACGCTCCTTCCCCCAGGCGATCAGCTCCTGTTCCTTGGACAGGTCGGCGGCGAAGAAGTCCTTGAAGACCTGGCTGGTCTCCGCGCTCGGCCGGCCGGTGACGAGGCCGACGCCGTCCAACAGCGCGGTCGCCTGGGAGTGTTCGGTACGGCCCGAGTAGATCGAGCCGATCAGGTCCGCCCAGCCGCTCAGCGAGGCGACTGCCTTGATCCGCTTGTCGTGTGCCGCCGCGAGCAGACTGATACCGGCGCCGTACGACACGCCCGCCATCCCGATGTGCCCCGCGTCGGACGGGGTGTTGGCGAGCGCCCAGTCGATCACCTTGGACGCGTCGGCCACGTCGGCCGGGCCGCCGACCTCTATCCCGCCGCCGGACTGCCAGAAGCCGCGGACGTTGTAACTGACCACGACATAGCCGGAGTTCGCGAGCTTCTGGGCCTGGGCCAGGTACTGGACCTGCGGGAATCCCCAGCTCGTGGGCAGCACGAGAAGGGGATAGTCGTGCGAGTCGTCGGCGCCCGCGGGCGTGACGACGTTCGCCGCGAGCTGCGTACCGCCGTCGCCCGCGATGTCGACGAAGCGGACGCCGTTCGTGGCGGCCTGGGCGGCGGGGGCGAGCCCGAGGACGCCTCCGGCGACGAGGGTCGCGGAGACGGCGCCCACGGCGGTCGTACGCAGGGCCTGGCGACGGTTTCGCACGGGTCACTCCTCACACGTGTCACTGCAAAGTGACCCGACGGTAACCGCAGCCTCCTACCTTAGGTAACCCGCCAGTAAGTTACGTGCCAGTAAAGATTGTTGACGTGTGTGCGATCTCAGGAGGCGCGGTGCGAACTCCGCGGAGCCGGTGCGGGCAGGGGCGTCTCCGCCGCCCGTGTCACATCCGCGACCAGCTCCACCACATCGGGGCCGTACGCCTGCGAGTTGACCACCTTCAGCAGCAGGACGAAGGTGGTGGCGCCGTGTTTGCGGGCCAACTTCTCCTGGTTGCGGGCGAGATAGCGGGTCGCCGCCTGGTTGGTGATCGAGCGCTGGCCGCAGAAGAGGAACACCGGCCGGGCGCCGCCCAGTTGACCGGCGGTGAGGCGGGCGAGGAGCACGTACTCGCCCTTGCCGGGATCGAGTCGGTAGCGCTCGCTGCCTATCTGGAACGCGCCCCGGTCGGGCCCCGGCTCGGGGTCGACGTTGACGCGGATGCCGGGCAGCAGGGACGCCAGGTGCGCGGCCATCCGGCGGTTGGAGGCCGGGCCGCCCACACAGAACTCGGTGCGTTCGCCGAAGCCCTGCTGGGTCGCGTCGTGCGCGACGACCTGGGCGTGCGCGTTGCAGTCCTTGATCAGGGCGGCGAGTTCGAGGAGCGCGAACACGTCGTGCCGCATCACCGTGAGTTCGGGGCCGCCCGCCTCGCGGTTGACCACGAGCAGCGACTCGGAGTTGTCGGGCAGCCCGAAGAACGCCTGCTTGCGCCGGAGTTTGCGCCTCCACAGATAGGTGCGGGCGAGCCAGCCGAGCGCGGCGCTGATGCCGGCGGCGGCCACGCCCAGAACGATGTTGCGCAGGTCGTCATTCATGGGCGCGCATGTTAGCGGTCCGATGTGGCTGGTACGTACCGGTGTTCGACGTGTGACGTTCGTGTGGCGGCGGCCGGAAGCGGTCTGTCGGGCCCCGTGCCAGGTGGATACGCTGCGCGGACGGTTCTGGACTGGAGGTACGGATGCGTCGCCCTGTGGCACGGAAACTGTCGGTCCTGGCGGTATCGGCCGCCGTGGTGTCGGTCGGGGCAGCGGCCCCACCCGCCGCGACGAGCAGCACACCGACGAAGGTTCCGGTGGCCGTCGGCTACGGCGGCGCGGTCGCGAGCGTCGACGTGGACGCCACCGCCGCCGGCATCGAGGTCCTGAAGAAGGGCGGCAACGCGGTCGACGCGGCCGTCGCCACCGCCGCCGCGCTCGGCGTCACCGAGCCCTACTCCGCCAGCATGGGCGGAGGCGGCTACTTCGTCTACTACGACGCCAAGTCCCGTACGGTGCACACCATCGACGGCCGTGAGACCGCACCGCTGACCGCCGACTCCAACCTCTTCGTGGAGAACGGCAAGGCCCTAGCCTTCGCCGACGCCGTCAGCAGCGGCCTTGGCGTCGGCACCCCGGGCACACCCGCCACCTGGCAGACGGCACTCGACCAGTGGGGCAGCAGGAAGCTCGGTACGGTGCTCAAGCCCGCCGAGCGGATCGCGAGCGACGGCTTCACGGTCGACGACACCTTCCGCAGCCAGACGGCGGCCAACGAGACCCGCTTCCGCTACTTCCCCGACACGGCGAAGCTGTTCCTGCCGGGAGGCGCGCTGCCGGTCGTCGGATCCACCTTCAAGAACCCCGAACTCGCGGCCACCTACAAGGAGCTGGGCAAGAAGGGGATCGGTGACATCTACCGCGGCGCCCTCGGCAGGGACATCCTCGCCACGGTGAACACCCCGAAGGTCGACGCCGGTTCGGGCTGGAACGCCCGCGCCGGCAAGCTGTCCGCCAAGGACCTCGCGGCCTACCGCGCCAAGCTCCAGGCGCCCACGAAGACCTCGTACCGCGGACTCGGCGTCTACTCCATCGCACCCTCCTCCTCCGGCGGCACGACCGTCGGCGAAGCCCTCAACATCCTTGAGAAGACGGACCTTTCGAAGGCGAGCGAGGTCCAGTACCTGCACCACTACATCGAGGCCAGCCGGATCGCGTTCGCGGACCGGGGGCGCTGGGTCGGCGACCCCGCCTTCGAGGACGTACCGACGAAGGAACTCCTCTCGCAGAAGTTCGCCGACTCACGCGCCTGCCTCATCAAGGACGACGCGGTGCTCACCAGCCCGCTGGCGCCCGCCGACCCGCGCTCCCCGACGGCCTGCACCGCCGCCGGGACGGCCGCCCCGACGACGTACGAGGGCGAGAACACCACGCACCTCACGGTCGCCGACAAGTGGGGCAACGTCGTCTCCTACACGCTCACCATCGAGCAGACCGGCGGCAGCGCGATGACCGTGCCCGGCCGGGGTTTCCTGCTCAACAACGAGCTGACCGACTTCTCCTTCACCCCGGCCAACCCGGCCGTCCACGACCCGAACCTGCCCGGCCCGGGCAAGCGCCCCCGCTCCTCCATCTCGCCGACGATCGTCCTCGACAAGAACAACAAGCCCGTCGTGGCGCTCGGTTCGCCCGGTGGCGCGACCATCATCACGACCGTGCTCCAGACCCTCACGGAGTTCCTCGACCGGGGGCTCCCGCTGGTCGACGCGATCGCGGCGCCGCGTGCCAGCCAGCGCAACGCGGCGAACACGGAGCTCGAACCGGCGCTCTACAACAGCGACTTGAAGACGCGGCTCCAGGCGATCGGGCACTCCTTCACGGTGAATCCGGAGATCGGGGCGGCGACCGGTGTGCAACGGCTGCCGGGTGGGAAGTGGCTGGCGGCGGCGGAGACGGTGCGGCGGGGTGGTGGGTCCGCGCAGGTGGTGGATCCGGCTCCGTAGTCTGCGGTCTGCGGTCTGCGGTCTGCGGGTGCGTGGGGGCTGGTCGCGCCCACGCGGCGGAGCCGCAAATCGACACAGCCCCGCGCCCCGGAAGGGGCGCCTCAGGCAGGGGTGCTTGATTGGTTCCGGCTGTTGAACGCCAAGTGGTCGCCCTCCACATCCACCGTCACCCGACCGCCCTCCGCGATCGTGCCGTCGAGAAGCAGCCGGGACAGCTGGTTGTCGACCTCGCGCTGGATCGTGCGGCGCAGCGGGCGGGCGCCGTACTCGGGCTGGTAGCCCTGGCGGGCGAGCCAGTCGACGGCCGGGGCCGTGAACTCGACCGTGATGCCCTGCGCGTGCAGGAGGCGGCGGGTGTGTTCCAGCAACAGCTCGGTGACCAGCCGGAGTTGGTCCGCCGTGAGCTGGCGGAAGACCACGATCTCGTCGATGCGGTTGAGGAACTCGGGGCGGAAGTGCTCGCGCAGCGGGCGCAGGATCTGCTCCCGCCGGGCCTCCTCGTCCGCGTCGGCGCCACCCGGGCTGAAGCCGATACCCGCCCCGCGTCGGGTGATCGCCTCGGAGCCGAGGTTGCTGGTCATCACGATCACCGTGTTGGTGAAGTCGACCGTGCGGCCCTGGGAGTCGGTCAACCGGCCGTCGTCCAGCACCTGGAGCAGGATGTTGAAGACGTCCGGGTGCGCCTTCTCGACCTCGTCGAGCAGCAGCAGCGAGTACGGGTGGCGGCGTACGGCCTCGGTCAGTTGGCCGGCCTCCTCGTGGCCGACGTAGCCGGGCGGGGCGCCGACGAGACGGCTCACCGTGTGCCGTTCCTGGTACTCGCTCATGTCGAGGCGGACCATCCGGTCCTCGCTGCCGAACAGTGCCTCGGCGAGCGCCCGGGCAAGTTCCGTCTTGCCGACGCCCGTCGGGCCCAGGAACAGGAAACTGCCGATCGGCCGGTCCGGGCTCGCCAGCCCGGCCCGCGAGCGCAGCACCGCGTCCGACACGACCCGCACGGCCTCGTCCTGGCCTACGACCCGCCGGTGCAGATGCTCCTCCAGACCGAGCAACCGGTCCTTCTCCTCCGCGGTGAGACTGCTCACCGGGATACCGGTCTGCCGCGACACCACCTCGGCGATCGCCTCACCGGTGACCTCCAGGTGCTGCCCCTCGTCGGCCGTGTCCTCGCCGCCCGCCTCCGTCAGCCGTACCTTCAACTCGGCGATCCGGTCCCGGAGTTGGGTCGCCTTCTCGTAGTCCTCGTCGGCCGCCGCCTGGTCCTTGTCCCGGGCGAGCTGCTCCATCTCGCGCTCCAGGGCCCGTACGTCCGTGTCCTTCGTGCGCGCCCGCAGCCGTACCCGAGCGCCCGCCTGGTCGATCAGGTCGATCGCCTTGTCGGGCAGGCGGCGGTCGGTGAGATAGCGGTCGGACAGTTCCACGGCGGCCACCAACGCCTCGTCGGTGTACCGGACTTGGTGGTGCGCCTCGTAGCGGTCGCGCAGTCCGCGCAGGATCTCGATCGCGTCCGCGACGGTCGGCTCCGGCACCAGGATCGGCTGGAAGCGGCGGGCCAGCGCCGCGTCCTTCTCGATCCGGCGGAACTCCTCCAGCGTCGTGGCGCCCACGATGTGCAACTCACCGCGGGCCAAGGCCGGTTTGAGGATGTTGCCGGCGTCCATCGAACCGCTCTCGCCGCCGCCCGCGCCGACCACGGTGTGCAACTCGTCGATGAACACGATCAGTTCGTCCGAGTGCGCGCGGATCTCGCCGACGATGTTCGTCAGCCGCTCCTCGAAGTCGCCCCGGAAACGGGTGCCCGCGACCACGCCCGTCAGGTCCAGGGCGACCACCCGCCGCCCGGTCAGCACGTCCGGTACGTCGCCGTCCGTGATGCGCTGCGCGAGCCCCTCCACGATCGCGGTCTTGCCCACTCCCGCGTCGCCGATCAGCACCGGGTTGTTCTTGCCGCGCCGGGACAGCACCTCGATGGTCTGCTCGATCTCCTCGTCGCGGCCGATCACCGGGTCGATACGGCCGTGCCGGGCCAGGTCGGTGAGATCGCGGCTGTACTTGTCGAGGGTGGGGGTGCCGGTGGGGCGGGGCCGGTCGGCGCGGGGCTGTGTGCCGTCCATGGCCTCGGGCGGCGGGCCCGCCGGAGCGTAGCGGGCCGCGTTCAGGATGTGACCGGCGGCGGAGTCCGGGTTCGCGGCGAGCGCGCCGAGTACGTGTTCGGGGCCGATGTAGCGGCTGCCGCCCGCCCTGGCCAGGTCGTGGGCGTCCAGGAGGGCGCGTTTCACGGCCGGGGTGAGGTTGAGGGACGTGCCCTCCAGGGGTTGGGCCGGGCCCGAGTGCTCGTCGATCTGTGCGGCGAGGGAGTCGGGGTCCGCGCCGGCGCGGGTGAGGAGGTCGCGGGTGGGTTGTGCGGTGAGGGCGGCGCGGAGGAGGTGTTGGGTGTCGAGGTCGTGGCTGCCGTGTTCCGCGGCGTACTGGGCGGCGCCTCGGACGAGGTCTCTGGCCGGTTGGCTGAGCAGGCGGCCGATGTCTATCTGATGTGGACCCGGGCGGGCAGGTCCACCGAAGAACCGGGCCAGGAACTCGCCGAAGGGGTCGTTTTCGGGGTCTGTGCAGCCGCTGGTCATCAATCCACCATGGCACGGGTCGCTGCGCGTGGCATGTGCGGATTTGGTGGGATTGTGGTTGATTTTCGGGTGCGGGTGCGTCGTGGCTGGTCGCGCAGTTCCTCGCGCCCCTTAAGGGCGTCTCCGTTACCGTCGCTCGGTAAGGACCCGGGGTCCTCCATCCGTGATCGCCACCGTGTGTTCCACGTGGGCCGCGCGCGACCCGTCGTTGGTGCGCAAGGTCCAGCCGTCCTGTGCCGCGTGGTAGTCGTCCCGGCCGCCCGCGAGGAGCATCGGTTCGATCGCGATGACCATGCCGTGGCGGAGGGGGAGGCCTCGGCCGGGGCGGCCCTCGTTCGGGACGCCGGGGTCCTCGTGCATCTGGCGGCCGATGCCGTGGCCGCCGAAGTCCTCCATGATGCCGTAGCCCGCCGTACGGCAGATCGTGCCGATCGCGTGGGCGATGTCGCCGATGCGGTTGCCGACGACGGCCGCCTCGATGCCCGCCGCGAGGGCGCGTTCGGCGGTGTCGATCAGGCGGACGTCTGCGGGGCGCGGCTCGCCGACGATGAAGCTGATGGCCGAGTCGCCTGCCCAGCCGCCCAGCTTGGCGCCGAAGTCGATCGAGACCAGGTCGGCGTCGCGCAGCCGGTAGCCGTCCGGGATGCCGTGCACGACGGCGTCGTTCACGGAGGCGCAGATCACCGCGGGGAACGGGGTGGGCGCGAAGGCGGGGCGGTAGCCCAGGAAGGGTGAGGTCGCGCCCGCCGCGCGCAGCACGTCATGCGCCAACTCGTCCAGTTCCAGCAGGGATACGCCCACGTCGGCGGCCTCCCGCACGGCTGTGAGGGCGCGGGCCACGACCTGGCCGGCTTCGTACATCGCATCGATAGACGTGTTCGTCTTGAGTTCCACCATGCCAATTACTATACCGGTATTAGAATGACGGCATGGTACGCACCCCTCTCACCCCCGAAGAGCGCGAACGCGGCGAACGGCTCGGCCGGCTGCTCCGCGAGGCCCGTGGTGGCCGCAGCATGACGGACGTGGCGGCGCACGCCGGCATCTCGGCCGAGACCCTCCGGAAGATCGAGACAGGCCGGGCTCCTACGCCGGCCTTCTTCACCGTCGCCGCCCTCGCGGACGCGCTCGGGCTGTCCATGGACCAACTCGTGGTCAGGTGTGCGCCGTTGGCGGCCTGAAATGAGACGCCTGATGTGGCGGATACGGCGTGAACCCCGGCGGGCGCACAGTGGGGAGGCGTAGGCTCCCAGACCTCTGCGCCCGGCTCGAAAAGCTTCCGTAGCCGCGTCGTAACACAAATGGTGTTTTCTACGGATCGGAGCATTCCGGTCTGGCGGGAGTTGGAGCATGGCTGTGGATCAACTCCCCGGACAGGTGCGGGAGTTCGCGAACTACCTCGACGGACTCCTGGCGCGCCTCGACCAGGGTGGCGGCTGGTGCGGGGTGTTCTGGCAGCGCGATCCCGATGGCATGCAAGCCTGTCTCGGCGGGCGTGAGATACCGCCCTGGGACGTGGTCGAGGCGCTCCTCCAGGACCTCGCGGCGGAGTACGGCCACGGTGTCGCTACCCAGGAGAAGGAGCGGGCCCGCGCCCTGCACGCGGCGGCGCTCGCCGCGTTCGACGCCCGTCCCGGCAGTCGCGACGCCCTCGGCGACCGGCTCGACGTGATGCTCCGCGAGCAGAAGTACGCGGCCGAACGGCAGGCGGAACTGGGCCGGTTGCTCAATGTCGCCCGGACCCGGGAAGAGGCCGACGCCCTCCGCCTCGACCTCGCCTGGGCCCACGACGACCATGAACGCGCCACCGCCCGCTGCACCGAACTCCGCGCCCGCATCGAGCAGTTGGACAACTACGCCCACTTCCAGGGCGGTCGGGGCGTCGTCCACCGCGACCGGCACGGCAACGTGTTCCGCGTCGACGACATGCCCCAGGGCCAGAACGACTCCGCGTACGACCAGGGCAACTCCGCCTACGACCGGAACGCGGCCCCGCACCGACTGCCCCGCCAGCGCGACGCCGAGCAGATACCCGGCAACGGACCGCAGGGCGGCTACGGCAGCGCCGACGGGCCCGTGGGGACGCGCCGGGACGGCCGGGTCCCGGACGCCCGCCGCGGTTACGAGGAGTTCGAGCGCGCGAACCCCGGCTACGGCGACCCGGAGCCCGCGCCCGACTACGGCAACCCGGACCTCGCGCCCGAGTTCGAGGCCCCGGACGCCATGGCGAACGGCTTCACCGACGCCGACCCCGCCACCGAACCCCCCGACCAGACCGAAGCCCCCGCCCCCAAGCAGCGCAAGCGCCGCCGGGGCAGCGCCCGCTTCGCCGGCCTCGCCGAGGACGACACCGCCTCCGCCCGGACCCCGGACCCCGCAGCCGCCGTACCGGAACTCCCCGCGCCCGCGCCCACCACCCGCCGCACACCGCGCGGAGCCCGGTTCGCCGGGGCCGCCCGGCCTGCCGAGCGGGTGCAGCCGCAGCGGGAGCCGTTGGACGCGGAGGCGCGGCAGGGGACCGTGGAGGCCGTCCAGCGGCTGGTGGGGCTGCGGCGCGAGGGGCGTAGCGGCGAGGCGCACGCGCTGCTCGTCGAGGCCGCGTACTGGCCCGCCGCGCGCTTCCCGCTGCTCGCCGCCGAGCTCCAGCGCGCCGGGCTCGGCGCGGACTGGGCGACCCTCCTGTGGGAGGCCGCCTCGCTGCCCGCGGACCGGCTGGTCGGCGCGGCGGACGCGCTGGTCGCGG
This sequence comes from Streptomyces sp. NPDC101776, assembly GCF_044766845.1. Taxonomy (NCBI): domain Bacteria; kingdom Bacillati; phylum Actinomycetota; class Actinomycetes; order Kitasatosporales; family Streptomycetaceae; genus Streptomyces; species Streptomyces sp. NPDC101776. The sequence continues at coordinate 171,310 of NZ_JBIWMV010000001.1, forward strand.
CCGGCCGTACGGCGGACGGCGAGCAGATCCTGCGGCAGGGCGTGGCCCGCCCCGCCACCGAGATAGGCGAGGCCGTGCTCGCGCTGGCCGCCGAGGGCCGCCGCCGCGAGATCATGGCCCTGCTCGACGCCTATGTCCGCGTCCGCACCCCCGAGGAGGCCGCCCGCAGCGTCGCGGCCGACCCGCAACAACTCGTCCCGCTGCTGGTGGAGGCGGCCCGGGGCGTCTCGGACGAACGCCACTGGGACCTCGTCCACGCGCTGCGGGTCGCGGGCTTCACTGCCTGACCGGCCCATCGACTCGCCCACCGGAGTGTGAAACAGGATCGACTCCGCGGGTTAACGACGATGGTCTTGGCAAGGCTCCTCCGGAGGCTTACGTTCATCCCTCTACGGCCTTTGTCTACGGGCGTAGAGGCTGTGACGTCCCCGTCGAAGGAGCAGCTCATGGCCAACGTCGTACGCGCCGCTCTGGTCCAGGCCACCTGGACCGGTGACACCGACTCCATGGTGGCGAAACACGAGGAACACGCCCGCGAGGCGGCCCGCCAGGGCGCCAAGGTCATCGGGTTCCAGGAAGTGTTCAACGCCCCCTACTTCTGTCAGGTCCAGGAACCGGAGCACTACGACTGGGCCGAGCCGGTGCCCGACGGGCCGACCGTGCGTCGTATGCAACAGCTCGCGCGCGAGACCGGCATGGTGATCGTCGTCCCGGTCTTCGAGATCGAGCAGGACGGCTTCTACTACAACACCGCGGCCGTGATCGACGCCGACGGCACCTTCCTCGGCAAGTACCGCAAGCACCACATCCCCCAGGTCAAGGGCTTCTGGGAGAAGTACTACTTCAGGCCGGGCAACGCCGGCTGGCCCGTCTTCGACACCGCGGTCGGCAAGATCGGCGTCTACATCTGCTACGACCGGCACTTCCCCGAGGGCTGGCGTCAACTCGGGCTCAACGGCGCCCAGTTGGTCTACAACCCGTCCGCCACCTCACGCGGCCTCTCCGCCTACCTCTGGCAACTGGAGCAGCCCGCCGCGGCCGTCGCCAACGAGTACTTCATCGCCGCCATCAACCGGGTGGGAGTGGAGGAGTACGGGGACAACGACTTCTACGGCACCTCGTACTTCGTGAACCCGCGCGGCCAGTTCGTCGGCGACGTCGCCAGCGACAAGGCCGAGGAACTCGTGGTCCGCGACCTCGACTTCGGCCTCATCGAAGAAGTACGACAGCAGTGGGCGTTCTACCGCGACCGCCGCCCCGACGCCTACGAAGGGCTGGTGCAGCCGTGACCAAGGACCTGCTGGGACGGCACAGGGCCGTCCTCCCGGACTGGCTCGCCCTCTACTACGAGGACCCGCTGGAGATCACGCACGGCGAGGGCCGGCACGTCTGGGACGCCGAGGGCAACAAGTACCTCGACTTCTTCGGCGGCATCCTCACCACCATGACCGCGCACGCGCTCCCCGAGGTCACCAAGGCGGTCAGCGAGCAGGCCGGGCGGATCATCCACTCGTCCACGCTCTACCTCAACCGCCCGATGGTCGAACTCGCCGAGCGCGTCGCCCAGTTGTCCGGCATCCCCGACGCCCGCGTCTTCTTCACCACCTCGGGCACCGAGGCCAACGACACCGCCCTGATGCTCGCGACCTCGTACCGGCGCAGCAACCAGATCCTGGCCATGCGCAACAGCTACCACGGCCGCTCCTTCAGTTCGGTCGGCATCACCGGCAACCGCGGCTGGTCCCCGACCTCGCTGTCCCCGCTCCAGACGCTGTACGTCCACGGGGGTGTCCGGACGCGCGGACCCTACGCGCACCTGAACGACGCCGAGTTCATCGCGGCCTGCGTGGAGGATCTGAGGGACCTGCTCGGTCATGTGCGGCCGCCCGCCGCGCTGATCGCCGAACCCGTCCAGGGCGTCGGCGGGTTCACCTCCCCGCCCGACGGTCTGTACGCGGCCTTCCGTGAAGTCCTCGACGAGCACGGCGTGTTGTGGATCGCCGACGAGGTGCAGACCGGCTGGGGCCGCACCGGCGACCACTTCTGGGGCTGGCAGGCGCACGCCCAGAACGGTCCGCCGGACATCCTCACCTTCGCCAAGGGCATCGGCAACGGCATGTCCATCGGCGGTGTCGTCGCCCGCGCCGACATCATGAACTGCCTCGACTCCAACAGCATTTCGACCTTCGGCGGCACCCAGATCACCATGGCGGCCGGCCTCGCCAACCTCGCCTATCTGCTGGAGCACGACCTCCAGGGCAACGCCCGCCGCGTCGGTGGCCTCCTCATCGAGCGGCTGCGGGCCGTCGCCGCGCAGCATCCCGGCGTACGGGAAGTGCGCGGGCGCGGACTGATGATCGGCGTCGAGCTGGTGAAACCGGGCACCGACGAAGCCGATCCGCAGGCGGCCTCCGCCGTGCTCGAAACGGCCCGCGAGGGCGGGCTGTTGCTCGGCAAGGGCGGCGGGCACAACACCAGCGCCCTGCGCATCGCCCCGCCGCTGTCCCTGACCGTCGCGGAGGCCGAAGAGGGCGCCGCCATCCTCGAACAGGCGCTGCGGAGCACGCAGTAGAAGCAGGACGAGCAAGGGAAAAAGCGCTATGGCCACCACCCTGGACACCCTGGAGCCCGCCCTGTCGGTGCGGCAGGTCCTCGGCCTGGAACGGGTCCTCGCCGGGGAACCCGAGGTGGTGGCCGGCGCGAGCCAACTCGACCGCGCCGTGCGCTGGGTGCACGTCGCCGAGGCCGCCGACGTCGGCGTGATGCTCAGCGGCGGCGAGATGATCCTCACCACCGGCGTCCTGCTCGCCGGTGACGAGAGCGCCCAGGCCGAGTACATCCAGTCCCTGCACCGCGCGGAGGCATCAGCCGTGGTACTGGGCCTCGGCCGCGCGTTCCCCGCCCCGCCGGACGTGATGCGCCGCGCGGCCGAACGCTGCGGCCTGCCCATGGTGGTGCTCCACCGCCCCTTCCCCTTCGCGGAGTTGACGGAAGAGGTCCAATCCCGGCTGGTACGGCGGAAGTTCGCCGCCGTCAGCCTCTCCGAGGCCGTACGGACCGCGCTCACCGGACTCATCACCGGCGGCGCCCCACTCCAGAGCCTGCTCGACGAGGTCGCCACGCACAGCGCCTGTCCCGTCGTCGTCACCAACCTCGCCCACCGTGTCCTCGCCACGGCGGGGGAGCGGTCGGCCGTCGACGACGTGCTGCGCGACTGGGAGCGCATCTCCCGGCAGGCCGGCGGCAGCGAGGGCGACGGCTGGATCCGCGCCGAACTGGGCGGACGCGGCGAGCGCTGGGGCCAGATCATGCTGTGCGGCTACCGCGGCGACACCGCCACCGGACGCCTCCTCGCCGACCGCGCCGCCGAGGCCCTCGTCCTGCACCGCATGCTCGGCGGCTCCGCCCACACCTGGGAGGAACAGTCGGCGCAGAGCCTGCTGACCGACCTGGCGAGCGGAGTCGTACCGGCCCGCCAACTCCTGCCCCGCGCCCGCGCGGCCGGACTCCCCGTCAACCGCCGAACCTTCGTGCCGATGGTCGTACACGACGGCGACACGGCCCAACTCGACCGCGTGCTACGGCTGTTGGGACTGCCCGGACTCGTCGCCGAACTGGCCGACGGTGCCACCGCCGTGCTGCTCAGCCTGCCCCGGGACCAGGACGCGGACGCCCTCGCCGCCCACTTCGCGAGCCGACTGCGCACCGAGTCGGGGGCGTTGAAGGCGGTGGTCGCAGCCGCCGGACAGCGCACCGTCTGGGACGACGTGCCCGCCGGACTGCGCGAGGCGCAGCACGTCGCCGACGCCGTGGCCGACTCCAGCGACGCCCTCGAACTCCCCACCGTCGTACGCCTCAAGGACGTCCATCTGCGCGGCCTGATCCGGCTGTTGCGGGACGACCCGCAGGTGCAGTCCTTCGCCGAACGGGAGTTGGACGGGCTGCTGTGCGCGGCCGACGAGGACCTGCTCGCCGTACTGCGCACCTATCTGGCCACCGGCCGCAACAAGTCGCGCACCGCGCAGCTCCACCATGTCTCGCGGCCCGCGCTGTACCGCCGGCTGGAGGCGATAGAGGGCCGGCTCGGGGTGGACCTCGACGACTTCGAACAAGCCGCCTCGGTGCACATCGCGCTCCTCGCGCACGATGCGCAACAGGGGTGAAACATGGGACTACCTGGGAAAACGGCGGTGAAACATGCGCCCACGACAGGGTGACACCGTGGAACGCCGAGCGTCCGCAGACGTGACACCGTGCAACTCAAACCGGACTTCAGGACTTCCTAGGCTCGCCCCACACCTAGCGACCGGAGGTCCCGATGAGCACCGTGATTCGTGCCGCCCTGTTCCAGACAGCCTGGACGGGCGAGAAGGAGTCCATGATCCAGGTACACGAGCAGGCGGTCCGCGACGCGGCCGCGCAGGGTGCTCAAGTCCTGTGCTTCCAGGAGCTGTTCTACGGGCCGTACTTCTGCCAGGTCCAGGACAAGGCGTTCTACGAGTACGCCGAGGCGATCCCGGACGGCCCGATCGTCAAGCGCTTCCAGGCGCTCGCCAAGGAGCACGGCATCGTGCTGGTCCTGCCGATGTACGAGGAGGAGCAGCCCGGCGTCCTCTACAACACGGCCGCCGTGATCGACGCGGACGGCTCGTACCTCGGCAAGTACCGCAAGCACCACATTCCCCAAGTCCCCGGATTCTGGGAGAAGTTCTACTTCCGCCCGGGCAACAGCGGCTGGCCGATCTTCGACACCAAGGTCGGCAAGATCGGTGTCTACATCTGCTACGACCGCCACTTCCCGGAGGGCTGGCGTGCCCTGGGCCTCGCGGGCGCCGAGATCGTCTTCAACCCGTCGGCCACCTCACGCGGACTGTCCGCCTACCTCTGGCAGCTGGAGCAGCCGGCCGCCGCTGCCGCCAACGAGTACTTCGTCGGCGCCATCAACCGGGTCGGTGTCGAGGAGCTGGGCGACAACGACTTCTACGGTACGACCTACTTCGTCGACCCGGAGGCCCAGTTCGTCGGCGAGGTCGCCAGCGACAAGGAGACCGAACTGGTCGTCCGCGACCTGGACCTGGCGAAACTGCGAGAGGTCCGCGACCGCTGGCAGTTCTACCGCGACCGCCGCCCGGACGCGTACGGCCCGCTGACGGCACCGTAAAACACCCTTGGTTCCCGCGCCCCGCTTTCAGGGGCGCGGGGCAGCGTCCATCAGCGGCTTCGCCGCGGGGCGCGCCCAGCCCCCACAGACCCGCACCAGACCACAATCCAGCGGAGTCAAAACAATGAGCACCCGTACCGTCATCCGCGGCGGCCTAGTCATCACCGCGTCCGACGAACTCCACGCCGACGTACTGATCGAGGACGGCCGCATCGCGGCCCTGGCCACCTCCGGCACGCCGACGGCCGACGCCTGGACCGCCGAGCGGGTCATCGACGCCACTGGGAAGTACGTCATCCCGGGCGGGGTCGACGCCCACACCCACATGGAGATGCCGTTCGGCGGCACCAAGGCCGCCGACACCTTCGAGACCGGCACAAGGGCCGCCGCCTGGGGCGGTACGACGACCATCGTCGACTTCGCCATCCAGAGCGTCGGCGGAGCCCTCCGCGAGGGCCTCGACGCCTGGCACGCCAAGGCCGAGGGCAACTGCGCCATCGACTACGGCTTCCACATGATCGTCTCCGACGTCAACGAGGACACCCTCAAGGAGATGGACCTGCTGGTGCAGGAGGGCGTCACCTCCTTCAAGCAGTTCATGGCCTACCCGGGCGTCTTCTACAGCGACGACGGCCAGATCCTGCGCGCCATGCAACGCGCCGCCGACAACGGCGGGTTGATCATGATGCACGCCGAGAACGGCATCGCGATCGACGTCCTCGTGGAGCAGGCGCTGGCCCGCGGCGAGAGGGACCCCCGCTACCACGGAGAGGTCCGCAAGGCCCTCCTCGAAGCCGAGGCCACCCACCGCGCCATCAAGCTCGCGCAGGTCGCCGGAGCCCCGCTCTACGTCGTGCACGTCTCCGCGATGGAGGCGGTCGCCGAGCTGGCCAAGGCGCGCGACGAAGGCCTCCCCGTCTTCGGCGAGACCTGTCCGCAGTACCTGTTCCTCTCCACCGACAACCTCGCCGAGCCCGACTTCGAGGGCGCGAAGTACGTGTGCAGCACGCCCCTTCGCCCCAAGGAGCACCAGGCCAAGCTCTGGCAGGGCCTGCGTACCAACGACCTCCAGGTGGTCTCCACCGACCACTGCCCCTTCTGCTTCGTGGGCCAGAAGGAGCTGGGCCGGGGCGACTTCTCGAAGATCCCCAACGGCATGCCGGGCGTCGAGAACCGCATGGACCTGCTTCACCAGGGCGTCGTCGACGGCCACATCAGCCGCCGCCGCTGGATCGAGATCGCCTGCGCCTCCCCGGCGCGGATGTTCGGCCTCTACCCGAAGAAGGGCACCATCGCCCCGGGCGCCGACGCCGACGTCGTCATCTACGACCCGCACGCCGAGCAGACCGTCTCCGCCGAGACCCACCACATGAACGTCGACTACTCGGCCTACGAGGGCAAGCGCCTCACCGGCCGCGTCGAGACCGTCCTCTCGCGCGGCGAACTCGTCATCACCGAGCGGGAGTACACCGGGCACGCGGGCCACGGCGTCTACACCCCGCGCTCCACCAGTCAGTACCTCAACTAGGAGTGGCGTCAATGGACTTCGGACTCGTCCTGCAGACCGACCCGCCCGCCTCGCGGGTCATCAGCCTGATGAAGCGCGCCGAGCGCAACGGCTTCACCTACGGCTGGACCTTCGACTCCGCCGTGCTGTGGCAGGAGCCGTTCGTGATCTACAGTCAGATCCTGGCCAACACCACGAAGTTGACGGTCGGCCCGATGGTCACCAACCCGGGCACCCGCACCTGGGAGGTCACCGCCTCCACCTTCGCCACCCTGAACGACATGTTCGGCAACCGCACGGTCTGTGGCATCGGCCGCGGCGACTCCGCGATGCGCGTCGCGGGCCGCGCCCCGAACACCCTGGCCCGGATCAGCGAGGCCATGAAGGTCATCCGAGCGCTCGGCTCCGGTCAGGAGGCGGACCTCGGTGGCACGGTCATCAAGTTCCCCTGGGCCAAGGAGGACGCCCAACTCCCCGTCTGGATGGCCGCGTACGGCCCCAAGGCCCTGAAGATGACCGGCGAGGAGGCCGACGGCTTCATCCTCCAGCTCTCGGACCTCTACCTCACCGAGTACATGGTCAAGGCGGTGAAGGACGCGGCCGTGGCAGCGGGCCGTGACCCGTCCGAGGTCAAGATCTGTGTGGCCGCGCCCGCCTACGTCACCGAGGACGACTCGCCCGAGGCACTCGCCCACGCCCGCGACCAGTGCCGCTGGTTCGGCGGCATGGTCGGCAACCACGTCGCCGACCTCGTCTCCAAGTACGGCGAGCACTCCGCCGCCGTACCCGAGGAACTCACGGACTACATCAAGGCCCGTGAGGGGTACGACTATTCGCACCACGGCCGTGCCGACAACCCCGACACCGCCTTCGTGCCCGACGAGATCGTCGACCGGTTCTGCATCATCGGATCGGCCGAGAAGCAGATCGAGAAGCTCAACGCCCTGCGCGAGTTGGGCGTCGACCAGTTCGCCGTCTACGACATGCACGACGCACAGGAAGCCACGATCGACGCCTACGGGTCGAAGGTGATCCCGGCCGTCAACGGCTGACGTACGCGCACAACACCGCTCAACTCCCCGTCCCCCCACTCCAGTTCTCCCCCTCCCCACCGTCCTGGGGAGGGGGGCCGGAGCCCCCGCACGGCCTTTCCGGATCCGCCCCTCGTTTGATTGGCCTGCCCATGACCGACACCGCTCCCACGGCCATAGAGCCGACCGCTCAAGTCACCCTCGCCGACGGGCGGGTGGAACTCGCCCCGGGGTCGCCGCTGCCCGCCGGGCCGTACGCCAACGACGACCTGCTTCCGGTTCCCGTCGAGAAGCGCACCTGGACCACGTACAACTTCTCCGCGCTGTGGGTCGGCATGGCCCACAACACGGCCTCCTGGACCCTGGCTTCCGGGCTCATCGCCGTCGGCATGGACTGGAAGCAGGCGGTGTTCACCATCGCCCTGGCCAACCTGATCGTGCTCGTGCCCATGCTGCTCACCGGGCACGCGGGACCGAAGTACGGCATCCCCTTCCCGGTCTTCGCGCGTGCCTCGTTCGGTGTGCGCGGCGCCAACCTCCCTGCCGTAGTAAGGGCGTTGGTGGCCTGCGGCTGGTTCGGCATCCAGACCTGGATCGGCGGTGAGGCGATCTTCTTCCTCGCCGGCAAGCTGATCGGGGGCAGTTGGGCGAACGCCTCGCACATCGGCGGGTACGCCTGGACGATGTGGCTGTCGTTCGCGCTGTTCTGGGTGCTCCAAGTGGCCATCATCTACCGGGGTATGGAGACGATCCGCCGCTTCGAGAACTGGGCCGCGCCCTTCGTGCTCGTCGGCGCGTTCGTGATGCTGTGGTGGATGAGCAACAAAGCCGGCGGCTTCGGTCCGCTCTTCGACCAGCCCTCGAAGCTGGGTTGGGGCGGCAGCTTCTGGAAGCTGTTCTGGCCCTCCCTGATGGGCATGATCGGCTTCTGGTCCACGCTGTCGCTGAACATTCCCGACTTCACGCGCTACGGCAAGAGCCAGAAGGCCCAGACATGGGGCCAGGCGCTCGGCCTGCCCACGACCATGACGCTGTTCGCGTTCCTGTCGGTGCTGGTCACCTCCGGTTCGCAGGCCGTGTACGGCAAGGCGATCTGGGACCCGGTGCAGTTGGCGGCCAAGACCGACAACGTCGTGGGCCTGCTCTACGCGTTGGTGACCGTGCTGGTCGCGACCCTGTCCGTGAACATCGCGGCCAACCTGGTGTCGCCCGCCTTCGACTTCTCCAACATCGCGCCCCGGAAGATCAGTTTCCGTACCGGTGCCCTCGTGACCAGCGTGCTCGGTGTGCTGATCTTCCCGTGGAAGCTGTACTCCGACCCGCAGGGCTACATCTTCACCTGGCTCGGTCTGGTCGGCGGTCTGCTCGGCACGGTCGCCGGCATCCTCATCGCCGACTACTGGATACTGCGCCGAGGCAAGCTCGACCTCGCCGACCTGTACCGCGCGGGCGGCCGCTACTGGTACGACAACGGCTGGAACTGGCGGGCCGTCGTCGCCTTCCTGGTGGGTGGTGTACTCGCCGTCGGTGGCGCCGACTTCCATCCGCTGATCGACGGCCGGCCAATCCCGTGGCTGTCCTCACTCGCCGACTACGGCTGGGCCGTGGGCCTGGGCACGTCGATGGCGCTCTACGTGCTGCTGACGGTGCTCACCGGAAGGGAGCCGGCACCGGAGCCGGTGACGGAGCCCGTCGACGCGTAGATCCCGGAGGGCGGTCGGGCTAGCTGGCCCTGCCGCCCTCCAGCGCGGTCACCGCTTCCTTCGCGGCCTTGATCGCGCCCTTGTTGATGACGTCCGTGCTCGGCGCCTTCTTGTTCTCGAAGTCGCTGCCGTTGTACGTGATGGTCACCAGCGCGTTGCCCGCGCGGACGACGACCGTGCCCTCGCGCGTCTGCTGCTTGTCCTCCGTGGTGAGGTTCACGATGGAGTAGGCGGAGTCACCGAGCCCGGGGACCGCGCCGCCGCCGCTCTTCTCCGTAGTCGTCTCGGTGTACGACTTCTTCGCCGCTTCGTCCGATTCCGTGATCTCGTACGACACGTCGAGCCAGCGGTAGTCGTACCCCTTGAGCGCGTTCCACGAGCAGGTGCGGCGCACCTTCGTGTCCGTCGACGGGATCTCCTTGCCGGCCGTCTTCGCGCCCGGCACCAGTGACTTGATCGTCGCCACCGAGACACTTCCGCACGGAGCGGGGGAGGTGGAGTACGTCTTGGCCACGGGCGCCGTCGACGGGGCCGAGGTCCCGGACGAGGAGTCGGACTCCGGCGTCGCCTTGTGATCGGCGGTCGTCGTCGCGGCGAACGGACCGGACGTCAGGGCCCAGCCCATCGCGGCGAGCACGACGACCGGCGACAGACGCGCGGTGAGGGCGAGCGGCAGAGGAAGAGAACGCAAGTCGCACTTCTCGTGGGGGAAGGGTGCGGAGCGGGTCCGCACTGCGGACGGGGACGGCCAGTGTCACATGCCTCCCTGTGAGGCGGAAGTATGAACTCGCTCCGTGCCTGTGCGGTGACAGTGCCTGACTGTGGACGCGTTGTGTGTCCCCAAATGTCTCTCCCCCGTGTGCGCTTCAGCGCCGGACGGCGGGCACGCGCATCGTCGTCTCGATCCGTTCGACGGCCGCGAACGCCCCGTACGCGACGAGCCGCACGAGACGCGCGTCACTGTCCGACGGTCCCCGCCAGGCGGCCACGTCCTCCTCCGTGATCCGGTACGGCGCGAGCGCGGCCAGCACCGCGAGGCGCGCCGCCGGCCGCTCCCGCCGGTTCGGGAAGCCGCGCAGGACGACCGGCGGATGCGAACCGTCCCAGGCCCACAGCGTCTCCCGTACGAGGGTCTGGTCGTCCTCGTCGAGCAGGTCCGCGCCCGCCCGCGCGGCCGTGCGCAGCGCGTCGTAGGCCGAACCCACCGGCGTTCCGGCCGCCCAGCCCGGGCCGGGTCCCGGTGTGTCGAGCAGGGGCAGCGCCGCTCCGGGGACGGCGGTACGGCGCACGGTGCGGGCGACGCTGCGACCGGCGAGGCTGCGTACGGCCCGGAACCGCTGGGCGTTGCCCGGGAGGAGCTGTTCGGTCAGCAGGGCCGACACGACGCGGTTGATGAAGTGGAAGGCGAGCGCGGTGCCCAGGTAGGCGGGCGCCTGCTCGCGCGGGAACGGGTACGGGGTGAGGTCCGCGCCGGGGACACGCGTCCGACGGCCCCAGTCGAGTACGCGCGCGTGCTCCTCGTTCTCCGGTGTGCCGCCGCGCGCCAGGTGCTCGGCGAGGGCGTGGTCGCCGGTGGCGTGCAGCAGGACGGTGTGCGCGTCCGCGCAGAACGGGCACTTGTTGGCGAGCGAGACACCGAGCGCCGCCAGCTCCTTGCCGGTGCGGCTGCCGGCGCCCGCGATCAGCGACTCGCGCATCAACGCCCAGGCGGGGGCGAGGAGTTCGGGCACGGAGGACAGGACCACGAAGGTCGGGGGCCGTTCGATCCCGAAGTCGACGGCGATCTGCTCGAAGACCTCGGCGGTGCGGCCGGTGGCCGACTTCGGCGACGGCGGCTGAGTGTGCCGGAAGGGTGTGGACATGGCAGCAGCGTGCGCTGCTCGGGTGCCCCCGGTCGTCGTACGGCCGAAGGGAGTTGAGGCTGCCCCAGCCGGGCGGGACGGGGCACGGAAGTACTGCGTGGGGAGTAGTCCAGGAGTTGTCCACAGGGCTGACGCCTGTGTCGGCGCGGCGGTCTACTGTGCGGTCATGAGCGGGTATCCGGTCGATGTGACCCCACGCAGGCGCCTCGCCGACGCGTCCCTCGCGGTCGTGATCGGCGCCCTCGTCATGACCGTCGCGGCCTTCGACACGGACACGACCGCCGTCGACTACGCGCTCGTCGCCCTCGCCTCGGCGGCCCTGGCGTTCTACCAGACGGCTCCGCGTGCGGTCCTCGTCGTGGCCACGCTGGGGGAGGCGGCCTACGTCCTGCACGCGCACCCGGGGCCGGTCGCCGGTCTGCCCGTCCTCGCCGCCATGCACACGGCGGCCCGTGCGGGACACCGGAGTTGGGCGGCGGTGGCGGGCGCGCTGTTCCTGGTGGCGTACTTCGCGACGGGGCCGACGACCCAGCAGGTGCTCGAGCGGACCGCGCTCATCGCCGGCTGGTTCCTGTGCGCGGTGGTCACCGGCCTCGCCGACCGCAACTGGCAGGCGTATCTGCGCCAGACCGAACAGCGCGCCCTGGAGGCCGAACGCACCCGCGAAGAGGTCGCGTTGCGACGGGAGGGCGAGGAACGGCTGCGCATAGCAAGGGAGTTGCACGACTCCCTCACGCACAGCATCTCGATCGTCAAGCTCCAGGCGGGCGTCGCCGTCCACCTCGCCCGCAAGCGCGGCGAGGAGGTGCCGCCCGCGCTGCTCGCCATCCAGGAGGCGGGCGGCGAGGCGATGCGGGAACTGCGGGCCACCCTGGAGATCCTGCGCACCACCGAGGAGCCCACCGGCACTCCCGAACTGCTCGTCGAGCGGGCCTGCGCGGCCGGCCTCGCCGTCGAACTCGCGGTGACCGGCGAGGAGCGCCCGCTGGCCGCGACGGTCGACCGCGCGGTGTACCGCATCGTCCAGGAGGCCCTCACCAACGCGGCCCGGCACGCGGGCCCGGCCAAGGTCAGCGTCCAACTCGACTACGGCGAGGCGGACTTGACGATACGCGTGGAGGACGACGGCACGGCCAAGCCCGACTGTCCGCCGAAGCCGGGCATCGGCCTCACCGGCATGCGCGAGCGCGTCACCGCCTTGGGCGGCACCCTGCACACCGCCCCGCGCGCGGAGGGCGGCTTCTCGGTACGGGCCGAACTGCCGCTGGGGGAGGCGGGATGATCCGGGTCGCGGTCGTCGACGACCAGGCGCTGATGCGCGCGGGCTTCCGCGCCCTGCTCGACGCCGAGGAGGGCATCGAGGTGGTGGGCGAGGCGGCCGACGGTGAACAGGGCGTGGCCCTCGTCCGCGCGCAGCTCCCCGACATCGCGCTGATCGACGTACAGATGCCGGTGATGACGGGCATCGAGGCGACCCGCCGCATCGCCGCCGATCCGGCCCTCGCGGCGGTCCGCGTCGTCATCCTCACCAACTACGGCCTGGACGAGTACGTCTTCGAGGCGCTGCGCGCGGGCGCCAGCGGCTTCCTCCTCAAGGACACCGACCCGGCGGACCTGCTCCAGGCGATCGAGATCGTCGCCGGCGGCGAGGCCCTGCTCTCCCCGGCCGTCACCCGCACCCTCATCGGCGAGTTCGTCTCCCGGCCCCCCGACCGCTCCACGGCCACCGGCCTGGAACACCTCACCCGCCGCGAGCGCGAGGTCACGGCCCTGGCCGCCCGGGGCCTCACCAACGAGGAGATAGCCGCCCACATGGTCATCAGCCCGTTCACGGCGAAGACCCACATCAGCCGGGCGATGACCAAACTCGGCGCCCGGGACCGGGCCCAACTCGTCGTGTTCGCCTACGAGTCGGGGCTGGTGACGGCCCGCGCACCGGAATCCCGTTGCGAGGCGGACGCACCGGATCGCACCCTGGGGCGATGACCGAGACGACACGCGCGCACGACCCGGCCGTCCACGTCCGCGAGGAGATCCTCGCCTACTACGCCCAGGGCAAGGAGGACGACCGCCTCAGACAGGGCTCCGACCGGCTGGAGTTCTGGCGCACCCAGGACGTGCTGCGGCGACTGCTGCCGGCGGCCCCGGCACAGGTGCTGGACGTCGGCGGGGGCAGCGGGATCCACGCCGAGTGGCTCGCGCGGGACGGGTACGAGGTCGAACTCGTGGACCCCGTAAGGCTGCACGTGGAGCAGGCGGGCCGGCTGCCGGGGGTCACCGCCCGCGCCGGGGACGCCAGGGCACTGACGGCCGAGGACGCCTCGTACGACGTGGTGTTGCTGCTCGGGCCCCTGTATCACCTGCCCGAACGGGCCGACCGGCTAAGGGCGTTGAGCGAGGCGCGTCGGGTGGTGCGGCCGGGTGGGCTGGTCGTCGCGGTGACGATCAACCGGTTCGCGGGACTGCACGACATGCTCAGGCAGGAGCTGTACTTCACCGCTCCGCACCGTGAGCGGATCGACCGCGAGATGGAAGAGGGACGCCACGACTCCGAGGACGGCGGCCACTTCACGACCGCCTACTTCGCCCAACCGCACGAAGCCCCGGAGGAGTTCAGGGAGACGGGCCTGACCGTCGAGGGCCAGTACGGCCTCGAAGGCGTCGCCTGGCTGATGGGCGGCATCGAGGACTGGCTGGACGACCCGGACCGCCGCGAGGCCGTCCTGACGGCCACCCGCCACATCGAGTCCGAGCCCACGCTGCTCGGCACCAGCGGCCATCTGCTCACCGCCGGCAGGCGTATGTCCTAGTGGGGCGAGTGGTGTTGGGGGAGCCGGCCGGGCCGGTTCACGAACGCCCAGGGTTCGCGGACACCCCGGTTGGTTAGATGTTCCGTATGTTCACCACCCGCCCCACCCTCCAGGGCACCTTCGGCATGGTGTCCTCCACCCACTGGCTGGCCTCACAGTCGGCGATGGCCGTCCTGGAGGAGGGCGGCAACGCGTACGACGCCGCCGTCGCCGGGGCGTTCGTGCTGCACGTCGTGGAACCGCACCTCAACGGACCCGCCGGGGAGGTGCCCATCCTTCTCGCCCCGGCGGGCGGGGAGGTGCGGGTGCTGTGCGGACAGGGCGTCGCACCCGCCGGCGCGACGATCGAGCACTACAGGGGACTCGGTCTCGATCTCGTACCCGGTACGGGACCCCTCGCGGCGGCCGTCCCCGGCGCCTTCGACGCATGGCTGCTGCTCCTCCGCGACCACGGCACGAAGTCCCTGGCCGACATCCTGAAGTACGCCATCGGGTACGCCGAGGACGGGTCCGCGTGCGTGGAGAACGTCGGGGCGACCGTCGAGGCCGTACGGGAGCTGTTCGAGACGGAGTGGACCTCGTCGGCGGACGTGTATCTGCCGGGTGGGAAGGCGCCCCGGCCCGGTGAGCTGTTCCGCAACCCCGCCCTCGCCGCCACCTGGCGGCGGCTGCTCGCCGAGGTCGCCGGGGCGGGGGACCGGGAGGCCCAGATCGAGGCGGCGCGGGAGGTGTGGCGGTCCGGGTTCATCGCCGAGGCCCTCCTGCGGCAGTCCGGGCGGCCCACCATGGACACCGGCGGCGAGCGCCACACCGGCACCCTCACGGCCGCCGACCTGGCCTCCTGGTCCGCGTCCTACGAGGCACCGGCGACGTACGACTGGAACGGCTGGACCCTCTGCAAGGCAGGACCCTGGAGCCAGGGCCCGGTCCTCCTTCAGCAACTGGCACTGCTGCCGCCCGAGTTGCCCTCCTACGGGTCCGCCGACTACGTCCACCTCCTGATCGAGGGCTGCAAGCTCGCGATGGCCGACCGGGAGGCCTGGTACGGCGACGCGGGCGAGGACGCCGTACCGATGGAAGAGCTGTTGTCGGCGGACTACAACGCGGCGCGGCGGGAGCTGATCGGCGAGAAGGCGTCGTACGAGCTGCGGCCGGGCGGCCCCGGAGGGCGCGCTCCGCGACTGAGCGGGCACGCGCGCGTGGTGGCGCCCGCGGAGTCCGGCCTCGGCCCGATGGGGGCGGGGGAGCCGACCGTCGCGCACGTCGACGCCGACGGGACCACCCGTGGCGACACCTGTCACCTCGACGTCGTCGACCGCTGGGGCAACATGATCGCGGCCACCCCCAGCGGCGGCTGGCTCCAGTCCAACCCGGTGGTGCCCGAGTTGGGCTTCCCCCTGGGCACCCGGCTCCAGATGGCCTGGCTGGAGCCCGGACTGCCCAACTCCCTTGCCCCCGGCCGCCGTCCGCGCACCACGCTCACGCCGTCGATCGCCCTGCGCGACGGAGTGCCGGTGCTGGCGTTCGGCACACCGGGAGGGGATCAGCAGGACCAGTGGCAGCTGCACTTCTTCCTGGCGGTCGCCACGCGCGCGAAGGTGCGCGGCGGTCTCGACCTCCAGGGCGCGATCGACACCCCGAACTGGCACAACGACAGCTTCCCCGGATCCTTCTACCCGCGCGGCATGCGACCCGGGAGCGTCACCGTCGAGTCCCGCATGGACACGGAGGTCGTGGAGGAGCTGCGGCGGCGCGGCCATGACGTGACCGTCGGGGACGCCTGGTCGGAGGGGCGGCTGTGCGCGGTCTACCGGGACCCGGAGGCCGGGATCCTGTCGGCGGCGGCGAATCCACGGGGCATGCAGGGGTATGCCGTGGGGCGGTGATCCCGAACCCGGGTGTTCACGGTGATTCCACCCGGTGTGTACTGGGCGGGTGGGGATTGTCAGTGACGCGTGCTCTCATGGAGGCATGATCGAAGACACCGAAACCATCGACGAGTTTCTCGTACAGCACACGGCCGACATCGAAGAAGCGATCCGTACCGCGGCGGCCACGGAGATCATGCCCCGCTTCCGGCAGCTCGCCGCGCACGAGATAGACCAGAAGAGCGGCCCGCACGACCTGGTCACGGACGCCGACCGCAACGCCGAGCGGTACCTGACGAAGGTGCTCGGCTCCCTCCTGCCCGGCTCCGTCGTGGTCGGCGAGGAAGCGGTGCACGCCGACCCGGAGACCTACGACGCGATACAGGGCGACGCCCCGGTCTGGATCGTCGACCCGGTCGACGGGACACGGCAGTTCGTGCGCGGCGAGACCGGCTTCTGCACCCTGGTCGCGCTCGCCCGGCACGGCGAGTTGCTCGCGTCCTGGACCTACGCACCCGCCCGTGACCAACTGGCCACGGCCGTGAGGGGCGGCGGCGCCTTCCTCGACGGCGTACGGCTGCGCTCCGGCGCCCCGGACCCCGCCCGGGACCTGGAGGTGGCCACCTCCCACCCGGACTACACGACGGACGCCCAGAAGCGCTCCCTGCTCGGCCTGTGGGCGGACGGGGTGCACACGCGCCCGTGCGGCTCGGCCGGACTGGAGTATCTCGCCCTCGCCCGGGGCGAGTTGGACGCCACGGCCTTCTCCTGGGAGGCCGCCTGGGACCACGCGGCGGGCCTGCTCCTCGTCGAGGAGGCGGGCGGCGCCCACCTCACCCTCACCGGAGAGCCCTTCCGCGTCACGGGCGGCAACACGCTGCCGTTCACGGCGGCCCGGGACGCGGCGACGGCCCGGCGCGTGATCGACCTGCTGAGGGCGTCGTAGGGTCACGGGTTCCGCACACTGGACGGACCGGCCCCGGGGTTGTCGGTCCCGCGGCATATCCTGACCCCGAGTGGCCATCGGCTGACGAAGGGGTCCGAGGTGCCGTCGATGCTCGATGCGGTCGTGGTGGGTGCGGGGCCGAACGGACTGACGGCCGCCGTGGAGCTGGCCCGGCGTGGCTTCTCCGTGGCCGTGTTCGAGGCCAGGGACACCGTGGGCGGCGGCGCCCGCACCGAGGAGCTGACCCTCCCCGGCTTCCGGCACGACCCCTGCGCGGCGGCGCACCCGCTCGGCGTGAACTCACCGGCGTTCCGCGCGCTGCCCCTGGAGCGCTACGGCCTGGAGTGGCTGCACCCCGAGCTGCCCATGGCGCACCCCTTCACCGACGGCAGCGCGGCCGTGCTGTCGCGCTCGGTCGCGGAGACGGCCGCCTCCTTCGGGCCGCGCGACGCGGGGACGTACCGGAGGCTGGTCGAGCCCTTCCTGCCCAAGTGGGACACCCTGGTCCGCGACTTCATGTCCCTGCCGCGCACCGCGCTGCCGCGCGACCCGGTCACCCTCGCCCGCTTCGGCCTGGCCGGCCTGCCCCCGTCGACCTGGCTGACCAGCCGGTTCCGGGACGAACGCGCCAAGACCCTGTTCGCCGGACTGGTCGGCCACGTCATGGCCCCGCTCAGCGGCTTCGCGACCGGCGCGATCGGCCTGGTCTTCGCCCTGTCGGCACACGCGCGTGGCTGGCCGGTGGCCCGCGGCGGCTCCCAGTCCATCTCGGACGCCCTGGCCGCCTACCTGACGGACCTCGGCGGCGAGATCCACACCGACTACGAGGTCAAGCGCCTCGACGACCTCCCCCCGGCCCGCGCCTACGTCTTCGACACCTCGCCCACCGCCCTGGCGAAGATCGCCGGCTTCGGCAACTACTACGAGAACTACCGCTACGGCGCCGGAGTCTTCAAGATCGACTACGCCCTGGACGGTCCGGTGCCCTGGACCGCCAAGGAAGCCCGCACCGCCGGCACGGTGCAGATCGGCGCCGACAGCACGGAGATCGGCACCGCCCTGCGCGCCGCGTCCCGCGAGAACCGCGCCCCCGACAAGCCGTTCATGATCACCGTGCAGCCCAGCATCGTCGACTCCACCCGGGCCCCGGCCGGCAAACAGGTCTTCTGGGCCTACGGCCATGTCCCCAGCGGCTGGACCGGCGACCTCACGGACGCCCTGGAACGCCAACTGGAGCGCTTCGCCCCGGGTTTCCGCGACCGCGTCCTGGCCCGCGCGACCGCGGGCCCACCCGAACTGGCCGCCCGCAACGCCAACTACGTGGGCGGTGACATCGGCTCCGGCGCGGTCTCCGGACTCCAGATCCTGCTGCGCCCCAAACTCTCCCTCTCCCCGTACGGCACCCCGCACCCGGCCGTGTTCATCTGCTCCTCGGCGACCCCGCCGGGGCCCGGCGTGCACGGCATGTCGGGACACAACGCGGCGAAGGCCGTCTGGCGAAAACTGAGGCAGTCATGAGACCGAGGCCGTCATGACCACCATCACCCTCGTCCGGGGCGACATCACCCGCCAGAGCGCCGACGCGATCGTCAACGCGGCCAACTCCTCCCTCCTCGGCGGCGGAGGAGTCGACGGCGCGATCCACCGCCGGGGCGGCCCCGCGATCCTGGAGGCTTGCCGAAAACTCCGCGCATCGCACTTTGGCAAGGGCCTGCGCACCGGCCAGGCGGTCGCGACGACGGCAGGCGAACTGGACGCCCAGTGGGTGATCCACACTGTCGGCCCCGTTCACTCCCGCGAGGAGGACCGCTCGGACCAACTCGCCTCCTGCTACCGGGAGTCGCTGCGCGTCGCCGACGAACTCGGCGCCCGTACGGTCGCGTTCCCCGCCGTGTCCGCCGGTATCTACGGCTGGCCGATGGACGACGCGGCGCGGATCGCCGTCGAGACGGTGCGGGAGACGCCGTCGGCGGTCGAGGAGGTCACGTTCGTGCTGTTCGACGAGGCGGCGTACGAGGCGTTCGGCCGGCAGGTCGGTTGAGGGCGATCCGGGGGCGGGTGCGGGGAGCCCGCCGCGCTCAACACGCCGCCCGTCAGGGCGTCTTCCAGAGGGTCAGCTCCGTGACGTAGTCGCGGGCCTCGACGCCGGAGGAGTCCTTCTGGACGACGACGTCCTTGATTTCGAGCAGCGCCAGATTCTTCTCGTCGGTGACGGTGCACAGCAGCGTGCCCTTGGTCAGTTCCTTGCCCTGGTCCGCGTCGGCGAGTTGGGAGGGCAGCGCGTTCGCCGCCGCGCCCTCGGCACACTGTTCCGGCGTGGGGCCCGCGCTCTTTCCCGTGGTCGTCACGAGGTTCAGCGTGTGGGCGGTGCCCCACTCCGCGTACTGCAACTCGGCCCCGGTCGTCGAGCTGGAGGCGTGGGTGTCGATCTGCGGTGCGTCCAGGTCGACGTTCGTGTAGGAGCTGCGGCCGGTCGTGAACTGGGCGCGCAGGGTGAGCGGTTTGGCCTTGAAGACCGTGGTGTAGCCGTTCGGCGTGGCGGTCGTGCTCTTGCTTGTGCTCGCGCTGGGGGACGAGGTGGTCTTTCCGCCGCCTCCCTGTGCGGCGGTGTCCTTGCCCCTGTCGTCGTCGCGGGTGAGGACCCAGGCCGCCGCGGCTACGACCACCACGGCGAGCGCGGCGGCGCCGACGACCAGCGGGGTCCGCTTGCGGGTCGGTGCCGCAGCCGGGGGCGCCGGGTCGGACGGGGGCCGTGGCGGCCGTGTCGGGGCGTGCTGTGTCGGTTCGCCGGACCCCGACCCCGTTACATGGGTGGGCGTATACCCGCCGGGCGTCGGGGAGTTGGGCCCCACGGCACCATCGGCCCCACCGCTTCCAGACTCACTGCTTCCAGACCCTCCGCTTCCAGCCCCGTCACTCCGAGCCCCGCCACCGGGCGGCACGGTCGTCGCCCCGGCCGCACCCGCACCCGCTCCCGTCGGGGCACCCGCGAGGCTCACGTCGCCACCCGACTCGCCCTGTTCGCGCGCGAGTTGCTCCTGCCGGGCGATGTCCTCCGCGACCGCCGCAGGCAGCCAGTCGGTGAAGTCCCGCAACGGGCGCTCCGCCAACTCCTGGCACAGGGCGGCCAGTTCGGCCGGGGTCGGACGGGCGGCCGGGTCTGCGGTCAGGGTGCGTTCCAGGACCGTGCGCAGCGGCTCGGGGTACGAGGACAGGTCCGGTGGGCGGAACTCGGTGTTGGCGATCTTCGTGGCCAGGGTGATGGCCCCCGAGTCGCCGTACGGGTGGCGGCCGGTCGCGGCCACGGCGGCGATCAGGCCGAGGGAGAAGACATCGGCGGCCGGGGTCTGCTCCTGGCCGTTCGCGTGCTCCGGCGACATGAACTGCGGGGTGCCGATGAGCCCGCCGCTGCGGGTGAGTTGAGTGGCGTCGGCGGCCCGCGCGATGCCGAAGTCGATGATCCAGGGGCCGTCGGAACCGACGAGGATGTTGCTCGGCTTCATGTCCCGGTGGATCACACCGGCCTTGTGCACGGCTTGCAGCGCCTCCGCCGCACAGCCCGTCAACTGGAGCACCGTGGGCAGCGGGAGCGTCCCGTACCGGGCGAGGACCCGGTCCAGGGCGGGGCCGGGGACGTAGACGGTGGCGAGCCAGGGCTGTGGGCCGCTGGTGTCGTGGTCGACGACCGGGACGATGTGGTAGCCCTGCACCCGGCGGGCGGCGGCCGCCTCCTGTTCGAAGCGGCGGCGGAACTCCTCGTCCTCGGCGTACTCCTGGCGGATCACCTTCAGGGCGACCGGCTGGTTGCCGCGCGTGCGCGAGAGGTAGACGGAACCCATGCCGCCCTCGCCGATCCGGGCGAGCAGCCGGTAACCGGCCACGTCCTGCGGGTCGTCGGGACCCAACGGTCTCAAGTGACCGGCGTTTCCAGCGTCGTTCAAGATGATCGGCCCCCCTCGCCAGGCGAGTGATCGTACCGGCGCAACCCGGTCATCCGGAAGGGTCCGAGGAGATCAAGGAATCAAGGCGAAGTTCGGGGAGAATCAGGAAAGTTGACGGTCCCGTCGGACGGTGAGGCGCGCATGGAACACCACCTGGCCCCTTCGGCGGAGGGTGCCGACTATCTGCTGGAACTCTCCAACGTCGTACGTCAGACCTCCATCGGCCCCCGAGGACCGCGCTCGCTGCGCCGACTCGGGCTCGTCCTGCGGGCGTTGACGGAACTCACCGGGGACCCCGACGTCTCCGTCTACCTCGTCGCCGACACCAGTCTGCTGGGCGGGCACCGGGAGTTCGGCGATCCGGCCGAGGTCCGGCGGCTGCGCCGGTGGGTGGCCGAGGGGCTGGTCGAGGAGGTGGACGACGCCGACGAGCGCGTCCTGGACCTGGCGCGGATGACCGGTACCCGGGTCGTCACCGGGGACCAGTACGTCGACCATCGCGTCGAACACCCGTGGATCCAGGGCAACACCTGGCAGTTCCTCCGCCCCGAGCCCCGCCCCGACGGCTCGGTCGCCCTCGTGGCCATGGACATGGGGGTGCGCACGGAGGCCGAGATCTCCTACCGGATGGAACTCGCGGCCCTCAAGAAGCAGGGCCTGCTCGGCCCGGCCCGCACCCCGCTGACCGAGGTCATCATGCGCAACTGGCGCTGCCCGGAACCCCGTTGCACGCTCTACGACGTCCACCGGGGTGACCGCGTCCTGCTGCCGCGCATGCGGCGCGGGGTCCCCACCTGCGAACTGCACGGCGCCCCGCTGGCCGACGAGGGTCCGAGACCTGCCGCCGCCCAGCTCAAGGTCGTCATCAACCGTGTCTGCGTGGCCCGTTACACCCTCGACGAGGGTTCCGAGGCGCATGTCGGGCGGCTGCCGGGACGCGAGGGCATCGCCCTGCACAGTCTGCTGTCGCCGGAGGTCGCCGCGCAGGTCAGCCGCCGGCACGTGGCTCTCTCCGCGCGGGGCGGGACGGTCCTGGTCCGCGATGTCAGCACGTACGGGACGCGGATGCGCGGAGCCGGCCGTCGAGGGGTGCCCGGCCCCTGGGAGACGCTGCCGCCGGGGGCCGACCGGTCCTTCCGCCCCGGCGACGAGGTCGAACTCGCTCCCGGTGTGGTCCTCACCCGCAGCGGGCGGCGTTTCCCCGCCGAACTCGCCGACGCCTGGCGCACGGAGGTCGGCGGGACCGCCGTACCGCCGACCGCGGCGGCACCGACGCGACGGGCCTGACGGCGAAGGGGAGTTGGCGGTGCGATTACCAACCGCACCGCCAACTCCCCTTCCGTCAGCCGATGATGCGGTGGGTCGTCCAGAACGAGGTCAGGTCCGTAGTCGTCGCGGCCTGTGCCGCCGCCTTGAACTCGGCGGTGGTCGAGACGCCGTACCAGTGTGAAGTGGCGTAGTCCTTCAGGAGTTTGGCCATCACGGTGTCACCGAGGGTGCGGCGCAGATCGTGCAGGGCGCACTTTCCGTAGCCGTAGACGACGGTGGAGTAGCGGGACGAGTGGGCGTCCCAGTAGGCCATCGAGTTGGTGATGTTCTCCGCCGTCGAGGCCCAGGAGACGTTGTTCCAGCAGCTGGTGCCGGTCAGGCCCTGGGCCAGGTCGGTGGCGTAGTCGGTGAACGCCTCGTCCAGCCAGGGGCTGTTGTACTCGTCGTCGCCGACGATGCCGTAGAACCACTGGTGGCCGATCTCATGGGTGAGTGCCGTGGTGCTGACCAGGTCGAGGACGAAGCCGGGGTACTCCATGCCGCCGAACCAGAAGTTGTTGTCGATGACGGCGTCCAACTCGCCGTACGGGTAGGCGCCGAAGCGGCCGGCGTGGGCGTCGACCGCCGACTTGGCGGTGGTGAGCATCGACTGGGCGTTGGCCGAACTGATGCCTGTGACCGAGTAGATGTTGATCGGGGTGCCCGCGGTGGACGTACCGGAGATCTTGGTGAATGGGCCCGCCGCCCACGCGAAGTCGCGGACCTTGGACGCGGTGGCCGTGGTGATCGTGCGACCGCTGGTGCCCGCGGCGTCGACCGAGGCGCCGGTGGCCGGGACCAGCAGGGTGGTCGGGTGGTCCAGGGTCACCTTGAAGTCGGCGGCCAGGGAGTAGAAGGACTCGCCGTTGTTCGTGTACGGGTCCAGGTGCCAGCCCGAGCCGTCCTTGATCGCGAGGACCGGCAGCGCGTTGCCGATCATGCTGAACGCGCCGTCGTAGCCGAACCGGTCCGCGCCGCTCGGGACGGTGATCCCCAAGTCGAAGCCGATCGTGGTCGATTGGCCCTGCGCGAGCGGGGTCGGCAGCGCGATCTGGAGCGCCGTGCAGGCGACCGAGAGGGCGCCCGCGGTGCCGCCGGTGACATTGGTGACCGTGATCGGCGGCGCGGTGCAGGTGCCGTGGTAGTTGTCCCACAGCCGCAGGTACACCTCGGTCAGCGGGGTGGCCGAGGCGTTGGTGAAGGTCGTGCTCTCGTGGCCGGTCCAGACCGTGCCGGCGGTGTTGCTGCTGAGACTCACGGTGTACGCCGGGGCGGCCGGCGTGCGCGCCGAGTCGGCCGGCGGGGCCGTGTCGCCCGAGGTGTTGAGGGCGATGTCGTCCACGACGAAGCTCGTCTGGAGGCTGGAGTCCTCGACACCGCTGAAGGCGAGGCTCACGGTCTGGCCCGCGAACGACGACACGTCGAACGACTTCTGGACGTAGCCGGTGGCCTTGTTCAGGTTCGAGTACGTCGCGAGGGTCGTGCTGCCGATCTTCGCCGTGAGCTTGTCGTACGCGGTGGACGAGGTCGTCTCGGCGGTATCGATGTGCAGCCAGAAGGTGAGCGTGGCACTGGCGCAGCCGGAGGGGATCGTCACGCTCTGGGAGAGCGTGTCGGTGTGCGTGCCGCCGGTGCCGTCCAGCCAGGCGAAGCTGGTGCCGCCGTGGGCGCTCTGCCCGGTGCGGCTGGTGATGACGGTCGTCGAGGACTGGGTCCAGGACGTGGTGCCGCTCTCGAAGCCGCCGTTGGCGACCACCTGCGCCGGGGCGCAGGCGGCGGCCACGGGAGCCGCGGCCGGCACGGAGGCGGCGGCCGGGATGACGGGCAGCGAGAGGGCGGCCACCGCGGCGACGGCGAAGACGCCGGCTGCGAGAGCCTTGTGGGGGGTCGGTCTCACACGGAACTCCTTATACGGCGGCCGGGATCCCGGCCTGCTCGGTGGCCGCCCGGCCGGACTGGGTGTGCCGGTGGGTGGCCTCGGGAACGCGCGTAGCTGTTGCGTGATCGCGGAGGAAGCTTCGCAGATTTGACCGGGGCATGCCATAAAAAGAAGGAAGTGTGCGCATGGAGTGCAGGAAGGTGCGAACGGGAGCCGGAGAGTGCCGTTCATACGCCTACGTTGACCGGGCCATGCCTGGATTTGGCCTCCGGTTGGCCGAATGTACGCCTTCGGTTGCTTCCATCGAGCGATGGACCACATCACGTTCCTCGTGGCGGTCGTCATCGTCACGGCCTTGGCCTTCGACTTCACCAACGGATTCCACGACACCGCCAACGCGATGGCGACATCCATCGCCACCGGGGCGCTGAAGCCCAAAACGGCGGTTCTGATCAGTGGAGCTCTCAATATCGTCGGCGCCTTCCTCTCCACGGAAGTCGCCAAGACGATCTCCGGCGGCATCGTCGACGACACCCTGGTCACGCCGGGGATGATCTTCGCGGGGCTCGTCGGCGCGATCCTCTGGAACCTGCTGACCTGGCTGCTGGGCCTGCCGTCCAGCTCCTCGCACGCGCTGTTCGGTGGCCTGATCGGAGCCGTCTGGGTCGGCGCGGGCTCCAACGGGGTCCACTTCGACAAGGTCGTGGAGAAGATCCTGATCCCCGCGGTCGCCTCCCCGCTCGTGGCCGGGATCGCCGCTCTCATCGCCACCTACCTCGCCTACAAGATCACCGCCCGGGCCCGCAAGGACTCGGTCACCAAGGGCTTCCGGCTCGGCCAGATCGCCTCGGCCTCGCTGGTCTCGCTGGCGCACGGCACGAACGACGCCCAGAAGACGATGGGCGTCATCACCCTGACCCTGATCTCGGTGGGCGCGCTCGGTCACGACGCCGGTCCGCCGGTCTGGGTCATCGCCTCGGCGGGGCTCGCGATCGGCCTCGGCACCTACATCGGCGGCTGGCGCATCATCCGCACGATGGGCAAGGGCCTCACCGACATCCAGTCCCCGCAGGGCTTCGCGGCCGAGGCCGCCTCCACGACCGTCATCCTCACCTCCGCGCACCTGGGCTTCGCGCTCTCCACCACCCAGGTCTGCTCCGGCGGCATCCTCGGCGCGGGTCTGGGCAGGCGACTGGCCGAGGTGCGCTGGGGCACGGCCGGCCGCATGGTCATCGCCTGGCTGGTCACCCTCCCGGCCGCCGCCGCGGTCGGCGGTCTGTCCGCGACCGTCGTCAAGCACGGCGGCAACCTCGGTACGGCCCTGATCGCGCTGATCGCCGCCGCCGTGGCCGGATTCATCGTGATCGCCTCGCGCCGCAACCCCGTGCACGCGGACAACGTGAACGAGACCCACGAGGTCACCATCCGCAGCGAGGCGTCCTCGGACGTCCGTACGGCCGCCTGAGCCAAGGGAGTTGACTGATGAGCCTGGACTGGAACGCCCTCGGCGAGGTCGCCGCGGTGAGCATCGGCGTGACCGTCGGTGTGGTCGCCGTCTTCGCGCTGGGCATCCTGGGCCTCGCCCAGGTAGAGGCCGCCCGTGAACAGGACGGCGGTACGCACGCCCTCGGCTTCGCGCAGGCGGGGTTGTGCTTTCTCGCGTGCGCGGCTGTCGTGGCGTACGGAATCTATCTGATCGTGCCGCAGTTCCACTGAGCGCGACCTATCACCAGGGATCACCGCCGATCACCTCTGAGCAACTGAACCCCCTTGAGAGGAGGCCGGGATGACTGAACTGCTGACCGGGCTGCGGGTCGACTACACCGACGCCGACGACCCGGTGCTGGTGCGGCCCGACGGCAGCACGGTGGACACCTGGCGGGAGAACTACCCGTACGAACAGCGCATGGAGCGCAAGGAGTACGACTGGCACAAGCGGCTCCAGCAGATAGAACTGCTGAAGCTGCAACGCTGGATCAAGGAGACCGGGCGTCGGCTCGTCATCGTCTGCGAGGGGCGGGACGCGGCCGGCAAGGGCGGCACGATCAAACGGTTCACCGAGCATCTGAACCCGCGTGGCGCCCGCGTGGTCGCCCTGGAGAAGCCGAGCGAGCGCGAGAGCGGTCAGTGGTACTTCCAGCGCTACGTCCAGCATCTGCCGACCGCCGGCGAGATCGTGCTGTTCGACCGGTCCTGGTACAACCGGGCGGGCGTGGAGCGCGTGATGGGGTTCTGCTCGGACGACGAGTACCGCCGGTTCATGCGCCAGGCCCCGCTGTTCGAGCGGATGCTGGCGGACGACGGCGTCGACCTGATCAAGTTCTGGTTCTCCGTCTCGCAAGGTGAACAGCGCACCCGTTTCACGATCCGCCAGGTGGATCCCGTACGGCAGTGGAAGCTCAGCCCGATGGATCTGGCCTCGCTGGACCGCTGGGACGACTACACGGCCGCCAAGGTCGCCATGTTCCGGGAGACCGACACGGAGCACGCGCCCTGGACCGTGGTGAAGAGCAACGACAAGAAGCGGGCCCGCGTCGAGGCCATGCGCAGCGTGCTGGCCCGCTTCGACTACGCCGACAAGGACGACGAGGTCGTCGGCAGCCCCGATCCGCGCATCGTGGGGGAGGCGGCCACGCTGCTGGAGGCGGGCGAGGACGACACGGCGGCGGTGTTCTAGGGGCGCGGTCCTTCGGGTCGAGTCCTAGTCGCCGTCGCGCGGCACGAGTGTGACCCGGTGGAAGTTGCAGCCGGTCGTGGGCGGGCCTCCTGGCGGGGGCCCGCCCCCATGTGCCTTGAGGGCGACGCTCACCAGGCTCAGCAGCAGGTCGACGTCCGTCTCGCAGTCCAGGTGGACCGTCACCCAGCGGGAGCCCGGGATGATCCGGATCGCGGTCGACTCGCTGAGATCGTGGTGGAACCGGAGGATGGCCCCGACCGTGAGATGCAGGTCCACATCGTGGTCGGAGTGGAAGTGCACGATCTCGCTGTGGGCGGACCGCAGCGCCCGCCCCGTGCCACAACTGGCCGGGACCGCGCTGAGGTCGCGCCAGCCTTCCAGTCGCTGCATGGCTCGCTCGGCCAGGGTCATGTCCCTATCGTGGACTGCTCACCGCTTCGCAACCAGAGGTTGAGCGATTTGTAACCGGGGCGTGAGGTACCGCACACCTTGGGAGCGTCAGGTGTGCGGTGCGCGGGACGGGTCAACTCCCGTCGGCCACAAGCTTTTCGTACCCCACCAACCGCACGCAGGTCGCCACGCCCTCGATGATCTCCTCGATCTCCGAGGCGTCCGGGAAGGAGGGGGCGATCCGGATCGTCCGGTCCTTCGGGTCGTCGCCGTACGGATGCGTGGCGCCCGCCGGTGTCAGCGCGAGACCCGCGTCGGCCGCGCGGCGCACCACCTCGCGGGCGCACCCGTCGAGCACGTCGAGGGTGATGAAGTAGCCGCCCTTGGGCGTGGACCAGGTCGCGAGGCCGGTGTCGCCGAGCCGCTCGGTGAGGATGCGCAGCACGGTGTCGAACTTCGGCCGCAGCAGCTCACGGTGCTTGCGCATATGGGCCCGCACCCCGTCGGCGTCGCGCAGGAACAGCGCGTGCCGCAGCTGGTTGATCTTGTCGGGGCCGATCGAGCGCTTCGCGCTGCAACCGCGCAGCCAGGCCACGTTGGCCGCCGACGAACCGAAGAAACCCACGCCCGCACCGGCCAGCGTGATCTTCGAGGTGGACCCGAAGACGAAGGCCCGGTCCGGGTGCCCGCTGTCGGCGCAGGCGGCCAACAGGTCGGCGATCTCCACCTCTTCGTCGGTGAGGTGGTGCACGGCGTAGGCGTTGTCCCAGAAGATCCGGAAGTCGGGCGCCGCGGCCGGCATGGCGGCGAGCCGTCGTACGACCTCGTCGCTGTAGCAAGTCCCGTCAGGATTGCTGTACTTGGGCACGCACCAGATGCCCTTGACGGCCGGGTCCTCGGAGACCAGCCGCTCCACCACGTCCATGTCGGGGCCCTCGGCGGTCATCGGCACGGGGATCATCTCGATGCCGAAGCGCTCGCACAGCGCGAAGTGCCGGTCGTAGCCGGGGACCGGGCACAGGAACGCGACCCGCTCCTCGTCCGCCCAGCGGCGCGCCGCCCCGGGCAGCGTGCCGAGCAGCGCGTGCACCAGAGAGTCGTGCATCAGCTCCAGGCTGGAGTTGCCCACGGCGAGCAGCTGCTCGGCCGGCACCTGGAGGAACCCGGCGAAGATCTGCCGGAGCTCCGACAGCCCGTCCGCGCCACCGTAGTTGCGGCAGTCCGTGCCGTCGGCGGAGGTGTGGCGGCCGGCGGGCAGCGTGAGCAGTTCGGACGACAGGTCGAGCTGCCGGGCGGAGGGCTTGCCGCGGGTCAGGTCGAGCGACAGCTTCTTCGCGAGGAGGGCTTCGTAGTCGCTCCGGGCCGTGTCGAGGCGGGCCGGGAGGGAGTCGGCGCTGTGCGCGGGTGCGGGAGAGGTCACGGAGGTCGACGCTACAAAGCCGGGCGTCGCACCACAAACGCATAACCGCAGGCGCCCCTTACGCTTCGCGACGCTTCGCGCAGACGTACGGTGATCCGTGCCCGACCAGGCCACGCAAGGCTGATGTCGGATTCCCGCCAGCCCCGGCCCGCCAGGTGCCGGATGCTGGACGTATGCAGAACGGGATGCACACCGACACGGAGCGTTGTGTGCGCGCGGTCCAGTCGAAGGACGCGCGCTTCGACGGCTGGTTCTTCACGGCCGTCCTCACCACCCGAATCTACTGCCGGCCGAGCTGTCCGGTCGTACCGCCCAAGCCGGAGAACATGACGTTCTACCCGAGCGCGGCGGCCTGCCAGCAGGCGGGTTTCCGGGCCTGCAAGCGCTGCCGCCCGGACACCAGCCCCGGCTCCCCGGAGTGGAACCAGCGGGCCGACCTGGTGGCCCGCGCGATGCGCCTGATCGCCGACGGAACGGTGGACCGCGAGGGCGTCCCCGGCCTCGCCGCCCGCCTCGGCTACAGCACCCGGCAGATCGAACGCCAGCTCCTCGCCGAACTCGGCGCCGGGCCCCTCGCGTTGGCCCGCGCCCAACGCGCCCAGACGGCAAGGCTGTTGATCGAGACGACCGCCCTTCCGATGGCGGAGATCGCCTTCGCCGCGGGCTTCTCCTCGATCCGCTCCTTCAACGACACCGTGCGCGACGTCTTCGCCCTGTCCCCGAGCGAGCTGCGCAACAGGCGCCCGAAGACAACCGTGTTGACCCCCGGCACCCTCACCCTCCGGCTGCCGTTCCGCGCCCCCCTCAACCCCGACAACCTCTTCGGCCACCTGGCGGCGACCGCCGTACCGGGTGTGGAGGAGTGGCGGGCCGGCGCGTACCGCCGCACCCTCCGCCTCCCCTACGGCCACGGGATCGCGTCTCTCACTCCCAAGTCCGACCACATCGCCTGCCGCCTCACCCTCAGCGACCTGCGCGACCTGCCGGTGGCGATCAGCCGGTGCCGCCGGATGCTCGACCTGGACGCCGATCCGGTTGCGGTGGACGACCAGTTGCGTACGGATCCGGTCCTCGCGCCGCTGGTGGACAAGGCGCCGGGCCGACGCGTGCCGCGCACGGTCGACGAGGCGGAGTTCGCCGTACGGGCCGTCCTCGGCCAGCAGGTCTCCACGGCGGCGGCCCGCACCCACGCGGCCCGTCTGGTCACCGCGCACGGCGAACCGGTCGACGACCCCGAGGGCGGCCTGACCCACCTCTTCCCGGCCCCGGAGTCACTGGCGGCGGTGAACCCGGAAACCCTGGCGATGCCGAACACCCGCCGCACCACGTTCACCACACTCGTGTCCCAACTCGCCGACGGCACACTCCACTTGGGCGTGGAGAGCGACTGGTCGGAGACGCGGGCCCGACTCCTCGACCTCCCCGGCTTCGGCCCCTGGACGGCCGACGTCATCGCCATGCGCGCCCTCGGCGACCCCGACGCGTTCCTCCCCACCGACCTCGGAATCCGCCGCGCCGCCCAGGAGTTGGGCCTCCCGTCGACCCCGGCCGCCCTGACGGCGCGTGCGGCGGCGTGGCGGCCGTGGCGGGCGTACGCGGTCCAGTACCTGTGGGCGACGGACAGCCACCCGATCAACTTCCTTCCCGTATAAGGGAATCGCAGAAGAGGAATCGCGGACGACATGCAGCACCACAGGCACCACACGGTGATCGACAGCCCGTACGGCCCGCTGACCCTCGTCGCCGACGAGGACGGCGCCCTCTGCGGCCTCTACATGGTCGACCAACGCCACCGTCCCCCGGAGGAGAACTTCGGCACCCGGGACGACACACCCTTCTCTTCCGCGCTCGACGAGCTACAGGCCTATTTCGCGGGCGAGTTGAAGGAGTTCACCCTCGAACTGCGCCTGCACGGAACCCCGTTCCAACGCACGGTCTGGGACCAGCTCCGCCGCATCCCCTACGGCGAGACCCGCTCCTACGGCGACCTCGCCGACGCCCTCGGCAACCCGGGCGCCTCCCGAGCGGTGGGCCTCGCCAACGGCAAGAACCCCATCGGGATCATCGTCCCCTGCCACCGGGTCGTCGGGGCGAACGGCAGCCTCACGGGGTACGGCGGCGGCCTGGACCGCAAGCAGCGGCTGCTGGACTTCGAGAGCGGGTCGGCGTTGTTCTAGAGCCCTGGCGGGCGGGGCTCTTCTGGACATCCCGCCCGAGGCGCCGCCGCTCTAGCTGTTCCGCAGGGTGCGCAGAAGTTCCGGCAGGGCCGTCCCGATCGGCTCCCGTACGACCTCGTCGGCGCGGTCGTCGTACGGGGTCGGCTCGGCGTTGACGATGACCAGCCGTGCCCCGTGGTCGGCGGCGACACCGGCGAGCCCGGCGGCGGGGTGCACCTGGAGACTGCTCCCGACGGCGATGAACACCTGACAGGCCTTGGTGATGGCGACGGCCTCGCCGAGGACGACGGGGTCGAGCCGTTCGCCGAAGAAGACGGTCGCCGACTTCAGGATCCCGCCGCACTCCAGGCAGGCGGGGTCCTCCTCACCGGCGTCGACCCGGGCCAGGGCGTCCGCCATCGGCCCCCGCACATGGCATCCGGTGCACCTGAACTCCCGGGCGGTGCCGTGCAGTTCGACGACCTTACGGGTGGGGAGACCGGCGAGCTGGTGCAGCCCGTCCACGTTCTGCGTGATGACCCGCACGGGTACGCCGGACTTCTCCAGGTCGACGACGGCCCGGTGCGCGGTGTTGGGCTCGGCCTGGAGCGTGCGGTTCTCGCGCCGCATCTGCCAGGACCGGCGGCGGATCTCCGGGTCGCCCATGTAGTACTCGTAGGTCACGAGCTTCTCGGCCTCGGGGTCGCGCCGCCAGAGACCGTTGGGGCCGCGGTAGTCGGGGATGCCGGAGTCGGTGGAGATGCCGGCCCCGCTGAGGAGGGCGACAAGGGGCTTGCTCATGCAGCCGAGGGTAGGTGGGCGGGGTCGGGGCGGCGAATGGATATCGCGGGCCCGGCACCGGGTGTGGGCGTCCGCGCACGGCCAAGGCGCCCGTCTCGCTCGGCGTCGGCGCGCCGCCCCAGCCCTCCGGCCGGTCCTCCCTGTCAGCCGACCCGCCGCCCGTTCTCCAACTCCGCCGGCCCCGCCCCCTCCTCCAGCACATCGAGCGCGACCAGCACCCGGAGTCCCAGCGAACCGTGGAGGTACTCCGTGATGTCCTCGCGGGCGACAAGGCGCCAGGACAGGAGTTCCTCCTCCTGGAGGCGGATCGACTTGAGGTCGTTCGGGGTGAGGATTCCGCCGTCGTAGAGGTAGGCCACCAACGGGGGGTATTCCGGGCCGTGGTAGACCCAGTCGACGGCGAGAAGGGGGCCGAGTTCGATGTCGAGGCCGATCTCCTCCAAGGTCTCGCGGCGGGCGCCCTGACGTGGGGTCTCGCCGTCGTCCGACTCGATCGTGCCGCCCGGAAGGGCCCAGCCCTCGCGGTAGTTGGGCTCGACGAGCAGGACCCGGCCCTCGGTGTCGCGGAAGAGCGTGGCGGCCCCGGCGAGGATGCGGGGGAGACCCGCGAGGTAGGTGGCGAAGTCTGGCGTGGTGGTCATTCTGGAAGGGTAACCAGCCCGCGCACCCGCCTCGCCGACTCGCTGCCCGGCTCCGGGAAGTGACAGATCAGGCTCAGCCAGGGCGCCTCCCGCACCGCGAGCCGTACGAACGGCACCTCGATGTCACCCGCGCGGGGGTGGCGGTAGCGGCGTACGGAGGAACGGAACTCCACCACCTCGTGTGCCTCCCACAGCCGCGCGAAGTGCGGGCTGGTGGTGGTCAGTTCGTCGATCAGCTCCCTGCAGCGCGGGTTGTCCAGTTCGTACGCCGCCTGTTGCCGCAGCAGACCCGCCCTCCACTCCGCCTCCGCCTCCCATTCCGGCAGCAGGGCGCGGATGCCGGGGCCGAGGACGACCTCCTGGGCCCGGTTCCGGGCCAGGACGTCGAAGCAGGGGTCGATGACGAAGGCGGGTTGGACATCAGCGTGTCCAGGAACGCCCGTACGGCGTCCGGCACTTGGAGGGACCGCTCGACCGGCGTGACGGCGGAGGCGTTCGCCGCCACGACCGCTAGGGAGCCGCCCGCAGCCCGTCCACGATGAGGTCGAGGATCCGCCCGGCCCGCGCCTCCGCGCCCGGCCGCGCCGGATCGATCCGCCACAGCACGCTGAGCTGGAGCAGCACGTCCTCCGGGTCGACGTCCGGCTTCAGTGAACCGTCGGCGGCCCCGGCCTTCAGGAGGACGTCGATCGCGGCCAGGAAGGGCGCGAAGTACTCGTCGTCCGCGCCCCCGTCGGTCGCCGCGTGGATCACCTCGGCCACGCCGTACTTGAGCCGCCCGTAGTGGGCGACCTCGTCGAACCAGCGCCGTAGCGCCATCAGCGGCGGATGCTCCGCGAGGAGCACGGGCGCGCGGTCGATCAGGTGCTGTATGTCGTGCCGGTACAGCTCCAGGATCAGCGCCTCCCGGGTGGGGAAGTGCCGGTACAGCGTTCCGATGCCGACGCCCGCCTGCTTGGCGATCGCGGTGAGGGAGGCAGCGCTCGACTCCGCGATCGCCTCGCGGGCGACGGCCAGGATGCGCTCCCGGTTGTCGAGGGCGTCGCGGCGGGTCGGTTTCGGGTTCACGGGTGCAGGTCGTCCGTCCGGTGTCGGATTGCTAAGCGGAGGGCCCTCCGGTACGTTGGTGGATGTACCGGAGGGCCCTCCGTTTCGCTCTCCATTCTGGCACATCCCCGTCCGACACCGCAGGGAGCACCGTCATGCCCGAACTCGTCCTGGTCACCGGAGGCAGCGGCTACATCGCCGGCTGGTGCATCGCCGAACTGCTGCGCCGCGGCTACGACGTCCGTACGACCGTCCGCGCCCCGGGCAAGGAGCGCACGGTCACCGACGCTGTCGCGACCGTCGTCGACCCCGCCGGGCGGCTGAGCTTCGCCGTCGCCGACCTCACCGCCGACGAGGGCTGGGACGCCGCGCTCAAGGGCGTCGACTTCGTCCTGCACGTCGCCTCCCCGCTCGGCGCCGCCTCGGACGACCCGGACGCCCTGATCGCGGCGGCCCGCGACGGCGCCCTGCGCGTGCTGCGCGCGGCCACCGACGCGGGCGTACGACGCGTGGTGCTGACCTCGGCCGCGAACGCCGCGAGCCCCTCGTCGTACGCCTCCGAAGGTGTCACCGACGAGGAGTTGTGGACCGATCCGGACGACCCGACCCTGATCCCCTACCGCCGCTCGAAGACCCTCGCCGAGCGGGCCGCCTGGGACTTCATGAGCGGCTACGACGGTCCCACCGAGCTGACGACCGTGCTCCCCGGCGCCGTCTTCGGGCCGGTCCTCACCACCGCGAACATGGGTTCCGTCGGCATCATCGCGCGCATGGTGAGCGGGAAGATGCCGGGCGTCCCGCGCATCGGCCTCGAAGTCGTGGACGTCCGGGACCTGGTCGACGTACACCTCCGGGCGATGACCTCACCGGAGGCCGCGGGTCAACGCTTCCTGGCCACCGGGGAGTTCGTGTGGATGGAGGACATCGCCCGCACCCTGCGCGAGGGCCTCGGCGAGCACGGCCGTACCGTCTCCACGCGCCGCCTCCCGGACTTCGCGGTGCGCCTCGCGGCCCGCTTCCGGGACCCGTCCCTGCGCGAGATCACCCCCGCGCTCGGCCGCCGCAACCGCCACAGCACCGAGAAGGCGCGCCGCGTCCTCGGCTGGGAGCCGCGCCCGGCGAGGGAGGCCGTCCTCGACTGTGCTCGGAGCCTGATCGCACAAGGGGCCGTCTAGGCAGCGGAGGCTCCCGCCAACTGCACGGTGCGCTCGGCCAGTTCACTGATCCGCACCCCGTCGAAACCGAACACCGCACTGCGCACGGTGTCCTCCAGCGGATCCTTCCACCGGCTCGGGATCGCGTCCGCGCCGTTCAGCACCCCGGCGACCGAACCGGCGGTCGCTCCGTTCGAGTCGGTGTCCAGACCGCCGCGGACGGTGAGCGTGATGGTGCGGGTGAAGTCGCCGTCGCCGTACAGGAGTCCGGCGGTGAGGACGGCCGCGTTCGGGACCGTGTGGATCCAGCCGAGGCCCGCCGTCTCCTCGGACAGGGTGGTGAGCGTGTCCTCCCAGGTCATCCGGGTCTCGTGCAGCGTGAGCACCCGGCGCACGGTGCGCGCGAGGCGGCAGCCCGGCGGGATCACGGTCAGCGCCGTGTCCAGCGCGTGCCGGACGGTCGGCGCGGTGAACGCCGCCGAGATCAGCGCGGCGGCCCACATCGCGCCGTAGACACCGTTCCCGGAGTGCGACAACACCGCGTCCCGGCGCGCCAGTTGGGCCGCGCGGCGCGGGGCGCCCGGGCTCGTCCAGCCGTGGATGTCGGCGCGGATCAGGGCGCCGATCCACTCCTGGTACGGGTTGTCGTGCGTCGCCGTCAGCGGTGGCTTGAGGCCGCTCGCGAGGTTGCGGTAGGCGACCCGCTCGGCCGTGTACGTCTGGAGATACGGCAGTCTCCGCAGCCACAGGTCGCCGACCTGCTCGGTGCTGAAGCCGAAGCCGTGGGTCTCCAGCAGGTCGAGGCCGAGGACGGCGTAGTCGATGTCGTCGTCACGGCAGCTGCCGTGGATCCGGCCGCGCACGCAGTGCTGCCACTCGGGGCGCAGCTCGAAGCCGTCGTCCCCGCCGGGCGGCTCCGGCAGATAGTCGGTCAGCGGCAGGGCGCCGGCCCGCCGGAGATAGCGGTCGATGCGGTCGCGCGTCCACAGGTCGCCCTGCTCGACCGGCTTGCCGAGCATGTTGCCCGCGATCCGGCCGAGCCAGCCCCCGAGGATGCGGTCCGCGAGCTCTGGCTCAGTGTCCACAGGGGTCATACCTCCGGTGTACCCGATTCCGGACCCGGCAGCGGCACGGGGCCGGCACAGGGGGCGCTCAGCCCGGTCCCAGCGTTCGGGCGGGGCATGACGGCGGGGGCGTCCGCCGGTTAAGGTCGCAAGCGGCGCGACTGGCCCCGGAACGCGCGGGGGCCCGTAGAGCAAGGGGATCGCAAGGTGGCGAACGCTGCACAGAGGGGCACCCACAGGGTGCTCATCGCCGCGGACAAGTTCAAGGGGTCGCTGACGGCCGTGCAGGTCGCCGAGCGGGTGACGGCCGGGCTGCGCAGGGTCGTACCCGATCTGGAGGTCGCGGCGATGCCGGTCGCCGACGGCGGTGACGGCACGGTGGACGCGGCCGTCGCGGCGGGCTTCGAGCGGCGCGAGATACGGGTGGCAGGGCCCATCGGCGACGAGATCACCGCGGCCTTCGCGGTGCGCGGCGACACGGCCGTCGTGGAGATGGCCGAGGCGAGCGGGTTGCAGAGACTCCCCAAGGGCGTCTTCGCCCCGCTCACCTCCTCGACGTACGGCTCCGGCGAACTGCTGCGGGCCGCCCTCGACGCGGGCGCCCGGACGATCGTGTTCGGCGTCGGCGGCAGTGCCACGACGGACGGCGGCGCGGGCATGCTCTCCGCGCTCGGCGCCCGCTTCCTGGACGCGGACGGCGAACCGGTGTCCCCGGGCGGTGGCGGCCTGATCGACCTCGCCTCGGCCGATCTCACCGGCCTCGACCCGCGCCTCGCCTCCGTCGCCCTGGTCCTCGCGAGCGACGTCGACAACCCGCTCACCGGCCCCAAGGGCGCCCCCGCGGTCTACGGCCCCCAGAAGGGCGCCGCCCCGGACGACGTGGACGCCCTCGACGAGGCCCTGATCCACTACGCGAAGATCCTGGAGGAGTCGATCGGCGCCAAGGCCGCCGAGTACGCCTCCGCACCCGGCGCCGGCGCGGCGGGCGGCATCGGCTACGGCGCGCTCCTCCTCGGGGCCCACTTCCGCCCCGGCATCGAGGTCATGCTCGACGTGCTGGGCTTCGCCTCCGCCCTGGAGGGCGCCACCCTCGTCATCACCGGCGAGGGCTCCCTCGACGAACAGACCCTGCACGGCAAGGCCCCCGCAGGCGTCGCCGCCGCGGCCCGCGCCGAGGGCAAGGAGGTCGTCGCCGTCTGCGGCCGCCTCGCCCTGCCCCCGCAGTCCCTCGGCCACGCCGGCATCCGCCGCGCCTACCCGCTCACGGCCGTGGAACCGGACCTCGTGAAGTGCATCGCGGACGCGGGACCCCTCCTGGAACGGGTCGCGGAGAACATCGCGCGGGACTTCCTGGTCTGAGTCCGACGCGCGCAAGGTACGGCGAAGGGCCCCGAGCCAAGTGGCTCGGGGCCCTTCGTTT
Organism: Streptomyces sp. NPDC101776; assembly: GCF_044766845.1. Taxonomy (NCBI): domain Bacteria; kingdom Bacillati; phylum Actinomycetota; class Actinomycetes; order Kitasatosporales; family Streptomycetaceae; genus Streptomyces; species Streptomyces sp. NPDC101776. The sequence goes on from NZ_JBIWMV010000001.1 coordinate 208,096, forward strand.
CGTCTGGTACGACCGCTACGACTACGGCAGCTGTGCGGCTCGCGCCTCACGCCGGTTGTCGCGGAAGTTGTTCACGCGGCGGGCCGTCGCGAACAGCGGAATGACCGCGCCTGTCACCAACTGCAGTGCGCAGCCGGTCTGGAGGAGCAGCTGGCCGCCCGGGGCGTCGAAGGCCCAGGCCGCCAGGAGGCCCACCCCGAGCACGATCCAGGACAGCATCGCCACCGCGAGGCGACCGCGCGGCTTCGGGTACTCGACCCGGCTCACCATCAGCCAGGCGGTGCCCAGGATCGCCAGGAGCGTCGCCACGAAGGGCAGCTCCAGGAGCACGATCGAGACCACCGTCAGCGCACCGAACGGGGAGGGCATGCCCTGGAACATGCCGTTCGGCGGTGTCACGCACGAGAAGCGGGCCAGTCTCAGCACCACCGCCAGCAGCACCACGATCGCACCGACCGCGGCCACTCTCTGGTGCGCGTCGTCCGCGACCATGCCGTAGACGAGGACGAAGTACGCCGGCGCGAGGCCGAAGCTGATCAGGTCCGAGAGGTTGTCCAGCTCCGCGCCCATGGGGGAGGAGCGCAGCTTGCGGGCGACGAGGCCGTCGAAGAGGTCGAAGACCGCCGCGCACAGCATCAGGATGACCGCGGTGGCCGCGCTGTGGCGGGCCATGCCGGTCGACTCGTCGTTGCCCGTCAGGTGCGGGATCAGGATGCCGGTGGTGGTGAAGTACACCGCCATGAAGCCGCACGTGGCGTTGCCGAGGGTGAGGGTGTCCGCTATTGAGAGGCGGAGAGAAAGAGGCATCTCCTCCTCGTCGTCCACCTCGTCGGCCGCGGGCACCCAGCCCGTCTGTGTCTCCGGATCAACCACGGTCAATGCGAGTCACCCCAGCCACCGTCTTCTGACCGACCTCCAGGTCCACCTCGACACCCTCGGGGAGGTAGATGTCGACACGCGAACCGAAGCGGATCAGTCCGATGCGCTCGCCCTGCTCGACCTTCGTGCCCTGCGGGACGTAGGGGACGATGCGGCGGGCGACGGCGCCGGCGATCTGGATCATCTCGATGTCACCGAGCTCGGTGTCGAAGTGCCAGACGACCCGCTCGTTGTTCTCGCTCTCCTTGTTGAACGCGGGAACGAATCCACCCGGGATGTGCTCGACCGACGTCACCGTGCCGGAGAGCGGCGCGCGGTTGACGTGGACGTTCAGCGGGCTCATGAAGATGGCGACGCGGGTGCGACCGTCCTTCCACGGCATGATGCTCTGCACCACACCGTCGGCGGGCGAGATGACCCGGCCCTGGGTGATCTCGCGCTCGGGGTCGCGGAAGAACCACAGCATGCCCGCCGCGAGCGCGGTGGCGGGTACGGCCACGACCTTGGCGGCGCCGGACTTGCGCGCACGTACCAGGCTGAGGGCTGCGGTGGCGACGGTCGGCAGGAGCCACGGCGATGCTCCGCGCGCGAGGCGTACGCCTGCCAGGCTGTCGCGTGGTGCAGAGGTTTGGCTGTGGGGCATGGATGACCTTCGTAGCGGATGATGCCGCGCTGTAACGGGGGACGGCGGCTTTCCCGGGATCGTACCGGTCGCGGGCCACAACTGGGCAAGCCAGGAAGCCGAGTCGGCGGCTGAAGAGCGTTGACGGGGTGTGATCTTCTTCTCGAAGAAAACACCCCGAAACGGACAATCAGCCCTGGAATCGATACTCTTCGAGCAACCTGCGCCCGATGATCATTTTCTGGATTTCGGCGGTACCTTCGCCGATCAACAGCATCGGCGCCTCGCGGTAAAGGCGTTCGATCTCGTACTCCTTGGAGAAGCCGTACCCGCCGTGGATCCGGAAGGCGTCCTCGACGACCTCCTTGCAGTACTCGGAGGCGAGGTACTTCGCCATCCCTGCCTCAAGGTCGTTTCGTTCCCCGGAGTCCTTTTTGCGTGCCGCATTGACCATCATCGCATGGGCGGCCTCGACCTTGGTAGCCATCTCTGCGAGCTTGAACTGGATCGCCTGGTGCTGGGCGATGGGCTTGCCGAAGGTGTGCCGCTGCTGCGCGTACGAGACGCCCAGCTCGAAGGCACGCTGAGCGACACCGCAGCCACGCGCCGCCACGTTGACGCGGCCGACCTCGACTCCGTCCATCATTTGGTAAAAACCTCGGCCGGTCCCGCCGCCGAGCACGCGGTCGGCCGGAATCCGCAGGCCGTCCATGATCAACTCGGTGGTGTCGACGCCCTTGTAGCCCATCTTGTCGATCTTCCCGGGGATGGTGAGACCGGGCCGGACCTCACCGAAGCCGGGCTCCTTCTCGACCAGGAAGGTCGTCATCGACTTGTGGGGCGCGGTGCCCTCCGGGTGTCCTTCGTCACTTCGCACGAGTACGGCGACGAGTGACGACGTTCCGCCGTTCGTCAGCCACATCTTCTGGCCGGTCAGGACGTACTCGTCACCGTCCTTGACCGCCTTCGAGGTGATGGCCGAGACGTCCGAGCCCAGCGCCGGCTCCGACATGGAGAACGCGCCCCGGATGTCACCGGCCGCCATGCGCGGCAGGAAGTGGTCCTTCTGCTCCTGGGTGCCGTGCTGCTTGAGCATGTAGGCCACGATGAAGTGGGTGTTGATGATGCCGGACACCGACATCCACCCGCGCGCGATCTCCTCCACACACAGGGCGTACGTCAACAGGGACTCGCCCAGGCCGCCGTACTCCTCCGGGATCATCAGGCCGAAGAGGCCCAACTCCTTGAGCCCGTCGACGATCTGCTGCGGATACTCGTCGCGGTGCTCCAGCTCGGTGGCGACCGGGAGGATCTCCTTGTCCACGAAGTCCCGCACGGTGGACAGGATTTCGCGCTGGATGTCGGTGAGACCGGCGGTCTGGGCGAGTCGCGCCATGGCTACTTCTCCTGCTCCTTGAGCCGGGGGCGGCCGGGCTGCTCGCCGCCGCGCTCCTTGATGTACGTCTCGGTCGGCACCATCACCTTGCGGCGGAAAACGCAGACCAGCGTGCCGTCCTGCTTGTAGCCCTTGGTCTCGACGTACACGATCCCGCGGTCGTTCTTCGACCTGGAGGGCGTCTTGTCGAGGACCGTCGTCTCGCCGTAGATCGTGTCCCCGTGGAAGGTCGGCGCCACGTGCTTGAGCGACTCGATCTCCAGGTTGGCGATCGCCTTGCCCGACACGTCCGGCACGGACATGCCCAGCAGCAGCGAGTAGATGTAGTTGCCGACCACGACGTTCTTGCCGAAGTCCGTCGTGTTCTCGGCGTAGTTGCTGTCCAGGTGGAGCGGGTGGTGGTTCATGGTCAGGAGACAGAAGAGGTGGTCGTCGTACTCCGTGACCGTCTTCCCTGGCCAGTGCTTGTAGACCGCGCCGACCTCGAACTCCTCATAGGTGCGCCCGAATTGCATGATGCTCAGGCCTCCGGGGCTTCGAACTTGGACGTGCGCTCCATGCCGGCGGCCCGGCCCTTGCCCGAGATGACGAGCGCCATCTTGCGGCTGGCCTCGTCGATCATCTCGTCGCCGAGCATCGCCGAGCCCTTCTTACCGCCGGCCTCGGACGTGTAGAAGTCGTACGCGTCCAGGATCAACTCGGCGTGGTCGAAGTCCTCCTGGGACGGCGAGAAGATCTCGTTGGACGCCTCGACCTGGCCCGGGTGCAGCACCCACTTGCCGTCGAAGCCGAGCGCCGCGGCGCGCTGCGCGACCGCGCGGTAGCCGTCGAGGTTGCGGATCTGGAGGTAAGGGCCGTCGATCGCCTGGAGGTTGTTGGCGCGGGCGGCCATCAGGATCTTCATCAGGATGTAGTGGTAGGCGTCCGCCGGGTAGCCGGGCGGCTGCTCGCCCACGACAAGGGACTTCATGTTGATCGACGCCATGAAGTCGGCCGGGCCGAAGATGATCGTCTCGACGCGCTGGGAGGCCGTCGCGATCTCGTTGACGTTGTTGAGCCCTTGCGCGTTCTCGATCTGCGCCTCGATGCCGATCTTGCCGACCTCGAAGCCCATCGTCTTCTCGATCTGTGTCAGCAGCAGGTCCAGGGCGACGACCTGCTGGGCCGTCTGCACCTTCGGCAGCATGATGCAGTCGAGGTTCTGGCCGGCGCCCTCGACGACCGTGACGACATCGCGGTACGTCCACTCGGTCGTCCAGTCGTTGACGCGCACGACCCGCGTCTTGCCCGTCCAGTCGCCCTCGTTGAGGAACTTGACGATGGTGTGCCGCGCCTCGGGCTTGGCGAGCGGCGCGCACGCGTCCTCCAGGTCCAGGAAGACCTGGTCGGCCGGGAGGCCCTGCGCCTTCTCCAGGAAGCGCGGGTTGCTTCCGGGGACCGCGAGACAGGAGCGTCGCGGGCGGAGCCGGTTGACGGGGGCGGGCGTGGTCATGCGGGGACCTCCAGGGGGTCGAGCTTGTTCGCCTTCCGGATCTCGTCGACGATGCGGCCGATGATTCCGGTGATGTCGAAGTCCTTCGGGGTGAAGACCGCGGCCACTCCCGCAGCCCGAAGCTGCTCGGCGTCGCCATTGGGGATGATCCCACCGGCGATGACAGGTATGTCTGTGGCACCGGCCACACGGAGCCGTTCGAGGACGTCCGGCACCAGTTGGGCGTGCGAGCCGGACAGGATGGACAGGCCCACCGCGTGCACGTCCTCGGCGAGGGCCGCGTCCACGATCTGCTCCGGGGTGAGCCGGATGCCCTGGTACACCACCTCGAAGCCGGCGTCACGCGCGCGTACGGCGATCTGCTCGGCGCCGTTGGAGTGCCCGTCCAGGCCCGGCTTGCCGACCAGGAAGCGCAGCTTGCCGACGCCCATCTCGCGCGCCGTCACATCCACCTTGCGGCGGACCCCGGCCATCGCCGAGCCCTCCTCGGCGGGCACCGCCACCGGCGCCGACGAGACGCCCGTGGGCGCCCGGAACTCGCCGAACACCTCCCGCAGGGCCCCGGCCCACTCACCGGTCGTGACACCGGCGCGTGCGCACTCCAGGGTGGCGTCCATGAGGTTGTCCGTGCCCTTGGCGGCCTCCTTCAGCCGCTCCAGCGCCTTGCACGGGCGCGGGTGGTTGAACGGCGGCTGGTAGCGCGTGTCCCGCCAGCGCTGCAACGACTCGATGACCCGCGCCTCGACGGCCGGGTCGACCGTCTGGATCGCCGTGTCGAGGTCGGCGGTCAGTGGGTTGGGCTCGGTCGTGTTGAAGATGTTGACGCCGACGATCTTCTCCTGACCGGACTCGATACGGCCCCTGCGCTCCGCGTGCGAGGACACGAGCTGCGACTTCAGGTAGCCCGACTCGACGGCGGCCATCGCGCCGCCCATCTCCTCGATGCGGTCGATCTCCGCGAGGGACTCCTCGACCAGCGAGGCCACCTTCGCCTCGATGACGTGCGAGCCGTCGAAGATGTCCGCGTACTCCAGCAGGTCGCTCTCGTGCGCCAGTACCTGCTGGATACGCAGCGACCACTGCTGGTCCCAGGGGCGGGGGAGCCCCAACGCCTCGTTCCACGCCGGGAGTTGGACGGCACGCGCGCGTGCGTCCTTCGACAGCGTCACGGCCAGCATCTCCAGCACGATCCGCTGGACGTTGTTCTCCGGCTGCGCCTCCGTCAGGCCCAGGGAGTTGACCTGGACGCCGTAGCGGAAGCGGCGCTGCTTCGGGTTCTCGACGCCGTAGCGCTCGCGTGTGATCTGGTCCCAGATGCGGCCGAAGGCGCGCATCTTGCACATCTCCTCGATGAAGCGGACGCCCGCGTTCACGAAGAAGGAGATGCGGGCGACGACATCGCCCCTGCGGTCCTCGGGGATCTGGCCGGACGCGAACACCGCGTCCAGGACGGCGATCGCGGTGGACATGGCGTACGCGATCTCCTGGACCGGGGTGGCCCCGGCCTCCTGGAGGTGGTAGCTGCAGATGTTGATCGGGTTCCACTTGGGGATGTGGTTGACCGTGTAGCAGATCATGTCGGTCGTCAGCCGGAGCGAGGGAACCGGCGGGAACACGTGCGTGCCCCGCGACAGGTACTCCTTGACGATGTCGTTCTGGGTCGTCCCCTGGAGCTGGGTGATGTCGACGCCCTGCTCCTCGGCGACGACCTGATAGAGCGCCAGCATCCACATGGCGGTGGCGTTGATCGTCATCGAGGTGTTCATCTGGTCCAGGGGGATGTCCTGGAAAAGGCGGCGCATGTCACCGACGTGGGCCACCGGCACGCCGACCCGGCCGACCTCGCCGCGGGCGAGGATGTGGTCGGAGTCGTAGCCGGTCTGCGTCGGCAGGTCGAACGCGACCGACAGACCGGTCTGGCCCTTGTCGAGGTTGCGCCGGTACAGCTCGTTGGACGCCTCGGCCGTGGAGTGACCGGCGTACGTGCGCATCAGCCACGGCCGGTCCTTCTGACGCTCAGTCATCAGTGACCTCAGATGTTCCGGAAGCGGTTGATCGCGTCGATGTGCTGGGCGCGCTTCTCCTCGTCGCGCACACCGAGGCCTTCCTCGGGGGCGAGGCACAGGACGCCGACCTTGCCCTGGTGGAGGTTGCGGTGGACGTCGTAGGCGGCCTGGCCGGTCTCCTCCAGGGAGTACACCTTGGAGAGCGTCGGGTGGATCTTGCCCTTGGCGACCAGCCGGTTGGCCTCCCAGGCCTCGCGGTAGTTGGCGAAGTGCGAGCCGATGATCCGCTTCAGGGACATCCACAGGTAGCGGTTGTCGTACTCGTGGTTGAACCCGGAGGTCGAGGCGCAGGTGACGATCGTGCCGCCCTTGCGGGTGACGTAGACGCTCGCGCCGAAGGTCTCGCGGCCCGGGTGCTCGAAGACGATGTCGACGTCCTCGCCGCCGGTGAGTTCACGGATGCGCTTGCCGAACCGCTTCCACTCGCGCGGGTCCTGGTTGTGCTCGTCCTTCCAGAACCGGTAGTCCTCGGCGTTGCGGTCGATGATCGCCTCCGCGCCCATCGCCCGGCAGATGTCCGCCTTCTGGGGCGAGGACACGACACAGATCGGGTTGGCGCCGCCCGCGAGCGCGAACTGCGTGGCGTACGAGCCGAGTCCGCCGCTCGCGCCCCAGATGAGGACGTTGTCGCCCTGCTTCATGCCGGCGCCGTTGCGGGAGACCAACTGCCGGTAGGCGGTGGAGTTCACGAGGCCCGGGGCGGCGGCCTCCTCCCAGGAGAGGTGGTCCGGCTTCGGCATCAGCTGGTTGGACTTGACGAGCGCGATCTCGGCGAGCCCGCCGAAGTTGGTCTCGAAGCCCCAGATGCGCTGCTCGGGGTCGAGCATCGTGTCGTTGTGCCCGTCGCTCGACTCCAACTCGACGGAGAGGCAGTGCGCGACGACCTCGTCACCGGGCTTCCAGGCGTTGACGCCGGGGCCGGTGCGCAGGACGACGCCCGCGAGGTCGGAGCCGATGACGTGGTACGGCAGGTCGTGCCGCTTGGTCAGCTCGCTGAGCTTGCCGTAGCGCTCCAGGAAGCCGAAGGTCGACAGCGGCTCGAAGATCGAGGTCCACACGGAGTTGTAGTTGACGCTCGACGCCATCACGGCCACCAGGGCCTCGCCCGGGCCGAGTTCGGGCACCGGGACGTCCTCCAGGTGGATCGACTTGCGGGGGTCCTTGTCGCGGGTGGCGAGGCCCGCGAACATGTCCGTCTCGTCCTTGTGCACGGTGATCGCGCGGTACGAATCGGGGAGCGGCATGGCGGCGAAATCGGCCGGAGTCGAGTCCGGCGACTGGATCGCGGCGAGGATGTCCTTCACGGTCACGGTGTTGCCTCCGGCGAAGTGCGCCCTGAGGGAGGGGCGCCGATGGTTACGTCGGTGCTGCTGCTGAGGGTGGGTGGAGAAGTGCCGTCGGTTCGGCGGGTGGTGCTTCGGCAGCGCTTTGTGGCGCGGGAGGGTGCCTGTGACGCAGGCGTCCGGGCGCGCAGCCCGGTAGTGGGTTGCGGGGACAGCCGACGTACGAGAGATCTCTGCACGCCGGCCGCCCGGACACCTTCAACGTATGACACTGCGTGTCACCCCGCAAGGCACCGAGTGCCATGAATCGCTCTCAGGTGAAATCTTTACGTAACAAATGAGCGATGATCGATCGAACGGGGCTTGAAAGGTGCGTGAAAAGGGGCTCTGACATGCCAAAACGGCCACCCCGTGGGGTGGCCGTCATCACATGGTGCTGTGGGGCTCAGCGGTCCCTGAGTGCCTCTTCGATGGTCCGCATGACCTCGTCCAGCGGGGCGTCGGTGCGGGCGACGGTCACCAGGACCTCACCCTGCTGGTGGACCATCGCCGTGGCCGGCTTGGGGGTCGTGGTGCGGCCGGCGCCGATGCCGCTGCCGAACGTCTTCCGTACGATCCCGAAGGCGTGGTCGAGCTGTGCCTCGACGTCGCCCTGGCCGCCGGCCCGCAGCCAGCGCCGCAGCACGTGGTTGTGGGCGGTGACCACGGCCGAGGCGGCGACCTCGGCGAGCAGCGGGTCGTCGTTGGCGTCGTCGTCGTGCGCGTGCTCGTCGAAGTGGCCCAGCAGATAGCGGGTGAACAGCCGCTCGTAGCGGGCCACCGACGCGATCTCGGCCTCGCGCAGGGTGGGCACCTCGCGCGTCAGCTTGTAGCGGGCGACCGAGATCTCCGGCTGCGCCGCGTACATGCGCATGACTTCCTTGATGCCCCGGCACACCGTGTCGAGCGGGTGCTCGTGCGCGGGGGCGGCATTGAGTACCGCCTCGGCCCGGATCAGGGTGTCGTCGTGGTCGGGGAAGATCGCCTCTTCCTTGGAGCGGAAGTGGCGGAAGAACGTCCGGCGCGCGACCCCGGCCGCCGCCGCGATCTCGTCGACGGTGGTCGCCTCGTACCCCTTGGTCGCGAACAGCTCCATCGCGGCCGCCGCCAGTTCGCGCCGCATCTTGAGGCGTTGGGCGGCGGCGCGACTGCCCGCGGCACTCTCCGGTGCGTCGGGCGTGGCTGCTGTACGGGCGGGCTTGGCGGGCTGGGGCATGACCCGAACGTACTGCATGTGCGCAGCCTGCCGCGCACGTCGGGGGTTTCCCCCGCCCGCCATGGGCAGGGGTCCTCCGGTGGGGTCGAGCAGCCCGCCCCAGTCCCCGTCGCCGTCCTCGCCGCCCCCGAACCAGTCGCCGGGACGATCAGTGGCGGGCATATTCGCGGAAGCCGCGGCCCGTCTTGCGGCCGAGGCAGCCCGCGGCCACCAGGTGCTCCAGGAGCGGTGCCGGAGCCAGGCCCGGGTCGCGGAACTCGCGGTGCAGGACCTTCTCGATCGCCAGCGACACATCGAGCCCGACGACGTCCAACAGCTCGAAGGGGCCCATCGGATAGCCGCCGCCCAGCTTCATCGCCGCGTCGATGTCGTCGAGGGTCGCGTAGTGCTCCTGCACCATCTTGATCGCGTTGTTGAGGTACGGGAACAGCAGGGCGTTCACGATGAATCCGGCCCGGTCGCCGCAGTCGACGGCGTGCTTCTTGATCCTGACGCAGACCTCGTGGACCGTCGAGTGGACGTCGGCGTCCGTCAGCACCGTGCGGACGACCTCGACCAGCTTCATCGCCGGCGCGGGGTTGAAGAAGTGCATGCCGATCACGTCCTGCGGACGCGAGGTGGCGCGGGCGCACGCGACGACCGGCAGCGACGAGGTCGTGGTGGCCAGGACCGCGCCCGGCTTGCAGACCTTGTCCAGCGTCGCGAAGAGCTGCTGCTTGATCTCCAGGTCCTCGGCGACCGCCTCGACGGCCAGATCGACGTCGGCGAACGCGTCGTAGGAGCCCGCCGGAGTGATCCGCTCCAGGGTCTCCGCGGCGGCCTCGGCGGTCATCCGCCCCCGGTCGACGGAGCGCGAAAGCGACTTGCCGATACGGGACTTGGCGAACTGCGCCTTCTCCTCGCTGCGGGCGGCGAGCACCACGTCGTACCCGGCCTTGGCGAAGACCTCGGCGATACCGGACGCCATGGTCCCGGAACCGGCGACCCCGACCGAGCGGACCGTACGGCCCGGGGCGAGCCGCGCCCCCTCCGGCGGGGTCAGCGCGTCCCGCACGACGGTCGCGCTGCCCTCGGTCTCGTAGGAGTAGAAGCCGCGCCCCGTCTTACGGCCGGTCAGGCCCGCCTCGCTGAGCTGCTTGAGGATCGGCGCGGGGGCGTGCAGGCGGTCGTGGGACTCGGAGTACATGGCCTCCAGGACCGTGCGCGCGGTGTCGACGCCGATCAGGTCGAGCAGCGCGAGCGGGCCCATGGGGAGACCGCAGCCGAGCCGCATCGCCGCGTCGATGTCCTCGCGGGAGGCGTACTTCGCCTCGTACATCGCGGCCGCCTGGTTGAGGTAGCCGAACAGCAGCCCGTCCGCGACGAACCCGGGCCGGTCGCCGACCGCGACCGGCTCCTTGCCCAGCTCGATCGCGAGGTCGGTGACGGCGGTGACGGCGGTGGGCGCGGTCAGCACCGAGGAGACGACCTCGACCAGTTTCATCGCGGGCGCCGGGTTGAAGAAGTGCAGCCCGAGCACTCGCTCCGGCCGCGCCGAGTCGGCGGCGAGCCGGGTGACGGACAGGGCGTTCGTGCCGGTCGCGAGAATCGTCTCGGGGCGCACGATCCCGTCCAGCTCGCGGAAGATCTGGTGCTTGATCTCGTACGACTCCGGGACCACCTCGATGACCAGGTCGGCGTCGGCCGCCGCGCTCAGGTCGGTGGAGGTGCGGACGCGGGCCAGGGCGTCGGCGCGCTCCTGCTCGGTCAGCCGGCCGCGCCGCACGGCGTGGGCGGTCGCGGTCTCCAGGGCGGCGACGGCGTGCGCGGTCGCTGCCTCGCTGACGTCGATGCCGACGACCTCGCGGCCGGCCCGGGCGAGGACCTCGGTGATACCGGTGCCCATCGTGCCGAGACCGACGACGGCAATGGTCTTGAACGGGGACAGGGGAGCGTCGGACAGGGGAGCTGCCATCGCGGGACTCCTGGAATGAGGGTGACGACTGGGAGCGCGCGCCGTACGCCGAGGGGCGCACGGGGTGCGAGAAGGAGTGCGGGTGGTGCCGGGCAACGAGCGCACACGCCCGGCGAGTTGAGAGTTCCGACTAGCCCTGTCCCAGGCCGTGTCGTACCGCGGTACACGAGGTACCGAACCGACTGCACTCGCGGTGGCTGCGTCACCAGGCCACCGCAAGGAGATACACGAGTGGGTAACTCGCTCACCTGAGCTTAACCGGTGAGTAACGAGCGCGCCAGCCCCCGAGTTTGTGATGTAGGTCCCGGCTGTCCGACGACACCCATAGGCTCGGTTTCATGGACGAAGAGTTGCGATCGGTCACGGAGCGCTTACGGCAGGAGTCGCGAGGGGCGGTGCCGTACGAGGAACTCGTGTCGACCGGCGATCTCGACGCACTGGCCGAGGTGCTCACCGCCCCCGGCCATCCGCTGTGGGCAAGGGAGTTGGCCGCGTTCCGGCTGGGCCTCGCGGGCGATCCGCGCGCCTTCGAGTCGCTCGTCCTGTTCCTCAACCACCGCGACCCACCGCGCTGCGCCTCCGCCGCGTACGCCCTGGCCCGCCTCGACGACCCCCGCACCGCCCGCGCGGCAGCCGCCCTCGCCACCAACGAACTCCGCGTCGCCTACGCCCTGCACCCCGTCCGGCTCCTGGCCGACCTGCACGCCCCCGAGTCCGTCCCCGCCCTCATCACCACCCTGGAGCGCCGACTGCGCCCCCACGACCCGTACCGCCGGGTGGCCCTCGCCTGCGTACAGGGCCTCGGCGAACTGGGCGACCCCCGCGCCAGACCCGTACTGAACGACGCGCTCGCCCACCCGGCACTGGCGGAGGCGGCGGTGCACGCGCTGGGGCGGATTCCGCGGCAGCGGTGAGCAGTTCAAGATGTCACCCGTCCACCCCGCTCGCCCGACCCCCCCTCAACGCGTCAGCTCCCTGGCGTACCGGAGCTCGGGCACCAGTACCCCCGCCACCTCGTACGGTTCCTCCAGGCCGTCCGCCCGGAAGCCCGCCCGCTCGTAGAAGCGGCGGGCGCGGGAGTTGCCCCGGACGACCCAGAGGAGCACGCGATCGTGGCCGAGGGCCGCGCACCGCCGTAGCGCCTCCCGCATCAGGGCCCGGCCGGCGCCCGTGCCCAGGTGTCGCGGGTCGAGGTAGAGGGCGTACAACTCGACGTCCTCGGCGCGGACTTCGCCGTCCCGGTAGAGACCGAACGCCGCCCAGCCGACGGTCTCCCCGCCCCGCGTGGCCACCAGGTTCACCACGCTGCCGTCGCCCCGCGCGAGGCGGGCCCGGCGGCGCTCGGCGTCGTCCTTCGCGCCGAGGGCGTCGAGGAAGGGCTGCGGCATGAGGCCCCGGTACGCGAACTGCCAGCCGAGGACGCTGATTTCGGAGACGCGATCGCAGTCGGCGAGGGTCATCGGGCGGATGGTGATCGGGAGGGGATCGTCGTCGTTCATGGCGGCACCCTAGGGATACGCCTGCCAAACCACCCCTCGACTATTCGCCGATCACCGCGAACCCCTCGATCTCCATCAGGAACTCCGGTCGCACCAGCGCGGCGACCTGTACGGCGGAGGCGGCGGGGAGCCGGTCGTCGGGTATGTGGGCGGCGCGGGCCGCGCGGATCGCCGGCATGTGGGCCATGTCCGTGACGAAGTAGGTCAGTTTGACCACGTCGTCGAAAGTGGCGCCCGCGGAGGCGAGGCAGCGGCGGAGGTTCTCGAAGACCTGATGGGCCTGCGCGGCCGGATCGTCCTCGCCCACGAGCTTGCCGTTCTCGTCCAGGGCGAGCTGACCGGAGATCGCGACGAAGCGGCCGGTGCCCATGACGACGTGCGTGTAGGCCGTCGCGGGGGCGACGCCCTCGGGGGCGGGAATCCTCGTCAGCTCACTCATGCGTCCATGGTGGACCATGGGTCTGACAACGAGGATTCCCGCCCCCGAGGGACCGTCGGGCGGGGCTCAGCCGCGGAAGCCCAGCAGGCCGTGCAGCGTCGAACCGTGCGCCGTGCTCGTCGCCGACTTCGCCGTGGTCAGCGGCTTCGGGTCCGGCGTCTTCTGGCACACCGCGTCGACCTCGCCGTGACCGCGCGGCACCTTGCCGTTGGTCAGATACGTCGCCAGGTACTTGTCCAGGCAGGCGTTCCCGCTCAGCGTGATGCCGTGGTTCCCGCCGCCCTCCTCGACCACGAAGCTGGAGTCGGCCAGGAGTTGGTGGACCGTCGCGCCGCCCTGGTACGGGGTCGCCGCGTCGTTCGTCGCCTGGAAGAGCAGCACCGGCGGCAGCTTGCCGTTGGCGATGTTGATCGGCTGCTCGGACTTCGTCGGCCAGTACGCGCACGGCGCGTTGTACCAGGCGTTGTTCCAGGCCATGAAGGGCGCCTTCTCGTAGACCGCCCAGTTGTCCTTGCGCCACTGGTTCCAGTCGCGCGGCCAGGACGCGTCACGGCACTGCACCGACGTGTAGACGCTGTACCCGTTGTCCCCGGAGGCGTCGATCGCGGCGAAGTTGTCGTACGCCTCGACCAGCGGATCGGCGTTCTTGTCGTTCACGTACGCCGCGAACGCCTCGGCGAGATAGGGCCAGTAGCCGTTGTAGTACCCGCCCGGGATGAAGGTGTCCTCCAGCTCGGAGGCGCCCACCTTCCCGCCGGCCGGCTTCTTGGCCAGCGCCTTCCGCATCGCGTACCACTTGGCCTCGATCCTGGCCGGGTCGGTGCCGAGCTTGTACGTCGAGTCGTACTTCGCGATCCACGTCATGAGCGCCCGCTGGCGGTCGTTGAAGGCGTAGTCCTGGCCGAGGTTGTCGTCGTACCAGACGCCCGTGGGATCGACGATGGAGTCGAGGACCAGACGGCGCACGTGCTCCGGGTAGAGCTTGGCGTACACGGCGCCCAGGTAGGTGCCGTACGAGTAGCCGAAGTAGTTGATCTTCTTCGCGCCGAGCGCCGCCCGGATCGAGTCCATGTCCCGCACGGCGCTGATGGTGTCGATGTACGGCAGCACGCTCGCGTACTTCTTGCCGCAGGCGGTCGCGAAGGCCTTCACGCGCGTGAGGTTGGCCTTTTCCAGCGCCGGGGTGCTCGGTACGGAGTCGGGGCGCACCGGGTTGAAGTACCCGGGCTCGCAGTCGAGGGCGGGGGTGCTCTTGCCGACGCCGCGCGGGTCGAAGCCGATGACGTCGTACTGGGACGCCACCGCCTTGGGCAGCGAGGACGCGACGAAGCCCGCGAGGGTCAGTCCGCTGCCGCCGGGACCGCCGGGGTTGACCAGCAGCGGGCCCTGGTACGTCGTCGCGGTGTGCGGGACCCGGGACAGGGCGAGCGAGATCTGCTTGCCGTGCGGGTTCGCGTGGTCGAGCGGCACCTTGACGCTCGCGCACTGGAGCGTCGGATAGTCGGTGGTGGCGCAGCTCTTCCAGGTGAGCTTCGCGGCCTGGACGGCGGTCGTCGGATGCGCGGTGCTCGCGTCGGCGGGGAGAGCGGTGACCGTCCCGGCCACGACGACGGCGGCACCGCACAGTACGGCTGCGCGTTTTCTCATGTGTCCTCCCAGGACGGAGAGGCGGCGGACCGCGGTTCTCGCGGTCGGTCCTCGCCGCATAGTCCCGAAAAGCCGGGGCGGAGGAACCTGTTCGGCCGATACTTGACCCAATTGGGCCGCCGGATGCGCTCGAACGCCGTCAGATGAACGAGAGCTGCGTCGGCTCGCTCACCGGCTGATCGACCGGCTCCGCCGGCTCGGGAATCCGGCGCGGCATGCCCGCGCGCGCGGGACCGATGCCGTACTCCTGCGCCAGGTCGTGCACCTGACGGGTGATCCGGCGCTGGTACCACTTCGGGGCGTACGCGCCCTCCGCGTACAGCCGCTCGTAACGGCGCACCAGATGCGGGTGGTGCTGCCCGAGCCAGGCCATGAACCACTCCCGGGCACCGGGCCGCAGATGCAGCACCAGGGGAGTCACCGAAGTCGCCCCGGAGGCCGCAATCGCCCTTACGGTGGCGCGCAGTTGGGCCGGGTCGTCGCTCAGGAAGGGGATCACCGGGGCCATCAGGACACCGACGTCGATGCCGTGCTCGGTCAGGGTCCGCACGGCGTCCAGGCGCCGCTCCGGGGAGGGCGTGCCGGGCTCCACCGTGCGCCACAGCGCGGGGTCTGTGAAGCCGACCGAGACGGAGATGCCGACGTCGGTGACCTCGGAGGCCTGCACCAGGAGGTCCAGGTCGCGCAGGATCAGCGTGCCCTTCGTCAGGATCGAGAAGGGGTTCGCGTGGTCGCGCAGGGCGCCCAGGATGCCCGGCATCAGCCGGTAGCGGCCCTCCGCGCGCTGGTAGCAGTCGACGTTCGTGCCCATCGCTATGTGCTCGCCGAGCCAGCGCCGGGAGCCGAGGTGGCGGCGCAGCAGCTCCGGCGCGTTCACCTTGACCACGATCTGCGAGTCGAAGCCGAGGCCGGTGTCGAGGTCCAGATAGCTGTGCGACTTGCGGGCGAAGCAGTACACGCACGCGTGCGAGCAGCCCCGGTACGGGTTGACCGTCCACTCGAAGGGCATGCGGGAGGCCCCGGGCACCCGGTTGACGATCGAGCGGGCCCGCACCTCGTGGAAGGTGATCCCGCGGAACTCGGGTGTGTCGAAGGTACGGGTGGTCACCGCGTCCGCGCCGAACAGCGCGACGTCGGCCGTCCGGCTGTGGCCGTCGGACTCCACTGTGAGGTTCTCCCAGCGCATGGTCCCTCCTCGGTAGTCCTGCCCCGTGATTGAAACATCTGTTCGAATTACTGTGCAAGGGCTGCTTCCGATCGCTTCGGACGTCCTGGGGCACCCCGATTTGGGTGGCCGTGGGCGAGGGTGGTTGGCTTGCCCCGACCCCGAGAACTCATGTCCTGGAGGAACCCCAATGGCGCAGGTCGAGGCGACTACCGAGCGGGTCGTCGCAGCCGACGCGGAGGCTGTCTTCGACGCCCTCGCCGACTACAGCGGCACGCGCGCGAAGGTGCTGCCCGAGCAGTTCAGCGAGTACGAGGTGCGCGAGGGCGGCGACGGCGAGGGCACCCTCGTCCACTGGAAGCTCCAGGTCACCAGCAAGCGCGTCCGCGACTGCCTCCTGGAGGTCAGCGAGCCCACCGACGGCGAACTGGTCGAGAAGGACCGCAACTCCACCATGGTCACCACCTGGCGGGTCACCCCGGCCGGCGAGGGCAAGTCCCGCGTCGTCGTGACCAGCACCTGGAACGGTGCCACCGGCATCGGCGGCTTCTTCGAGCGGACCTTCGCCCCCAAGGGCCTCGGCCGGATCTACGACCTGGTGCTCGACAGGCTCGCCGCAGAGGTCGAGAAGTAGACCCCAAGGGCCAAGCCCCCAGGGCGCGTTGACGCCCTGACAGCGTCCCTCACCGGTTCGGGTGGATCTCCGTTCGAGCCGGGCGTACGCCGTAACTCGTCACGCTTGCTCGCAGTTGTCGCTCAAAGCGGCAATTGTGCGGCAGGCGCGACGAGGGGAGCGGTACGTGGGCGGGACGACTCTGGTGCAGGACGAACAGGCCCCGGCACCCCCGGAGACACCCGTTCCCGCACCCGTCGACAAGGCCGAACTCAGCCCGCGCCGAGTGCGGTTGGTCTTCCTCGGGCTGATGCTCGCCCTGCTCCTCGCCGCGCTCGACCAGATGATCGTCGCCACCGCGCTCCCCAGGATCGTCGGCGAACTGCACGGCCTGGAGAAGATGTCCTGGGCGATCACCGCCTACCTCCTCACCTCCACGGTCGGCCTGCCGGTCTACGGCAAACTCGGCGACCTCCTCGGCCGCAAGAGCGTGTTCCAGTTCGCGATCGGCGTCTTCGTCATCGGCTCCGCGCTCGCGGGCCGCGCCCAGTCCATGGACCAACTCATCGCGTTCCGCGCGGTGCAGGGCATCGGCGCCGGCGGACTCATGATCGGCGTGCAGGCGATCATCGCGGACATCGTGCCGCCCCGGGAGCGCGGCCGCTTCATGGGCCTGATCGGCGCCACCTTCGGACTCGCCTCGGTCGCGGGCCCGTTGCTCGGCGGCTACTTCACGGACCACCTCTCCTGGAGGTGGTGCTTCTACGTCAACGTGCCCTTCGGCGTGGTGACGTTCGCCGTCGTGACCGTCGTACTGAAACTGCCGAAGCCGACCGCGAAGGCGCGTCTCGACCTTCTCGGCGCGCTGCTGCTCGCCGCCGCGTCAACGTGCCTGGTGCTGCTGACCAGTTGGGGCGGGACCGAGTACGCCTGGGGCTCGCACGTCATCCTCGGACTCGGGGCGGGAGCCGTGGCCGCCGCGGTCCTCTTCCTCGTCGCCGAGCGCTTCGCGCCCGAACCCCTCATCCCGCTGCGGCTGTTCAAGGACGCCGTCTTCAACGTCACCGCCCTGGTGGGCCTGGTGATCGGCGTCGCGCTGTTCGGGGCCGCCAGCTATCTGCCGACCTTCCTCCAGATGGTCGACGGGGCCAGCGCCACCGAGTCGGGACTGCTGATGCTGCCCATGATGGGCGGCATCGTCGGCGCGTCGATCATCTCCGGCCAACTCATCAGCCACACCGGCCGCTACAAGATCTACCCCGTCCTCGGCAGCGCGCTGGCCACCCTCGGCATGTGGCTGCTGTCCCGGCTCGAAGTCGACACCTCCCGGCTCCAGTACAGCGTCTGGATGGCCGTCCTCGGCGCCGGCATCGGCATGGTGATGCCCGTCCTCGTCCTCGCCGTGCAGAACTCCGTACGCCCCGCCGACCTCGGCACCGCCACCAGCGCCAACAACTACTTCCGGCAGATCGGCGGCAGCGTCGGCGCCGCGATCTTCGGCACCCTCTTCGCCGACCGGCTCACCGACGCCCTGCGCGAACGCCTCCCCACGCGCGCGGGTGCAGGTCTTCCGGACCCCGAGTCCATCACCCCGCAGCTCGTCCACACGCTGCCCCCGGCGCTGCGCGACAGCTACATCCGGGCCTACGCCGACGCCATGCCCCGGATCTTCCTCTACCTGGTGCCGGTGCTCGCCCTCGGCCTCCTCATCGCCTTCTTCCTCAAGGAGAGACCACTGGTGTCCCACAACGCCCCCGCCGAGACCTCGGAGACCGCGCCCCTCAACCACCCGATCCCGCAGGCCCTCCCCCGACCTCCGGCCGGGGGGACCCCCATCTCGCTTCGCTCGTCGTACGCCGCCGGAATCCCCGTCTGCGGCACGGTGCAGCACCCGGACGGGACCGTCGTCCCCCGGGCCGCGCTCACCCTCATCGACGTCTCCGGGCAGCAGATCGGGCGCGGCGCCAGCGGCGCGGACGGGCGGTACGCGCTGTCGACGCCCGGCTCCGGGGCGTACGTCCTGATCGCGGCGGCGGGCGGGCACCAGCCGCAGGCGGTGTCCGTGACCGTGGGGGAGCGGCCCGTCGAACTGGACGTCGTCCTCGGCGGCGCCGGACGCCTTACCGGAAGCGTGCTGACCGCGGACGGCACCCCGGTGCGGGAGGCCGCCGTGACGCTCACCAACGTGCACGGCGAGGTCGTCGCGAGCACCCGCAGCGGACGCGAAGGCACCTATGTGATCAGCGAGTTGGTGGCCGGCGAGTACACCCTCGCCGCCAGCGCGCCCGCGTTCCGCCCGGCCGCGCTCCCCGTCAGCGTCCAGGCGTCCCGCGAGACCCGCCAGGACGTCGAACTCGCCGGCGGCGCCGTGCTGCGCGGCACCGTCCGGGCGAGCGGTGAGCGTAGCGAGATGGGGGTCCCCCCGCCCGGAGGGTGGGGGAGCCCCGTCGAGGACGCGCGCGTGACGCTCCTCGACGCGGCGGGCAACGTCGTCGACACCCTCACCACCGGACCCGACGGCACCTTCCGGTTCATCGACCTGTCCTCCGGCGAGTACACGGTGATCGCCGCCGGGTACCCGCCCGTGGCCACCGTGCTCCAAGTGGCGGGCGGGGGACGCACCGAGCGCGATCTGCAACTCGGCCACGAGGACTGAACCCCCGCCCCAGGGGCGCGCAGGCGCACGCCGGTGCGGATCGGCCGGAACCAATTCCAGGAATGCCACACATCGCCACCGGCCGCCCCCGTAGCGTGGTGAGTGGCGGAACAGATCTTGCGGAGCCGTGGGGAGAGAGGGCCTGGGCCATGGACCGTGGCACCGAGCGGGAGACACCTCCCGGCCGCGGGGCCGGGGACGACGTCGTGGCCGAACATACCGCGGCGGGCCGTATCCCCCTCGCCGTGATCCTCATCGACCGCGAGGGCCTCGTCTCGCACTGGAGCCGCGGCGCCCGACGCCTGTTCGGCGCCACCAGGGAAGAGGCGATCGGCCAGCCCGCCCTCGACCTGCTCCCCGTCTCCGGCGCCCTGCCCGACGAGGACGAGACCAGCCCCTACGGCGCGTTCGCCGCCTACGACGGACTCGGCCCCGACCTGGAGTCCTCCCTCGACGGACGGCTGTCCTACCCGGCCGCCGGCCGCGCCCGCCTCACCGTCCTGGAGAGCGATCGCGTGGACGTCCTGTGGTGGGCGTACCCCCTGGTCGGCCCCGGACAGGAGCGGCTGCTCGTGCTCGCCGCCGACGCGGGCGGTCTGCGCCAGGACCTCCCCGAAGGGGACGTCGCCTTCGAGCGCATAGCCCCGGGCTTCGCCCTGCACACCGACTTCCCCGGCGCCGACGAACTCGCCCGCAGGCTCCCCGAGATCCTGCCCAGCATGAGCGTCGACGAGAGCGCCCGCATCGTCGCCCAGGTCCTCGAACTGGGCTATCCCGTCCTGGAGTTCAGCCAGAACGAGCGGGTGCCCGTGACCCCCGACTGGGGCGTCGCCCGCCGCGCCGAGCGCAAGGCGCGCCGCGAGCGGGCCGCCCTCGCGGTCGCCGAGGGCCTGCCCGTGCCCCAGGAGGCCGACGACGAGGGCGAGGACCTCGAATTCGTCGCTGTACGCGAGCGGTTGGAGTTCCTCAACGAGGTCAGCGGCCGCATCGGCACCTCGCTCGACCTCTCGCAGACCATCGTCGAGGTCAGCAAGGCCGTCGTCCCCAAGTTCACCGACGTCGCCGGCACCTATCTGCGCGAACAGGTCGTCGCAGGCGAGGGGTTCCCGGACGGTGTGCCCGACACCACCACCATGTGGCACCGGGTCGCCCTGGAGCACACCGACGAACCCGGCCGCTGGGACGACGTCGTACCCGTCGGCGAGGCCATGCCGTTCCCGGCGCACACCCCGTTCTTCCAGTGCATGACCACCGGCGAACCCGTCCTCGTGCCGCGCATCAGCGAACAGATGGGGCACATGATCGCCTCGCAGTTCGAGAAGCGCGACATCCGGCCGCTGATCACCGGCCGCTCGATGCTGGTCGTCCCGCTCAAGGCACGCAATGTCGTCCTCGGCTTCATGATCCTGCTGCGGCATCCGGAGCGCGTCGAGTTCAACGACATGGACCGCGTCACCGGCGCCGAACTCGCCGCGCGCGCAGGCCTCGTGCTCGACAACGCGCGCATGTACACCTACCAGGAGTCCGTCGCCGAGACCCTCCAGGACAGCATGCTGCCGCACATACCGGCGCGCATGGCGGGCTGCGACATCGCCACCCGGTATCTGCCCGGCACGCTGCTGGGACGCGTCGGCGGCGACTGGTTCGACTCGGTGAAACTGCCCGGCGCCCGCACCGCGCTCGTCGTCGGCGACGTCATGGGCCACGGCCTCAACTCGGCGGCGATGATGGGCCAGTTGCGCACCGCCGTGCAGACGATGGCCGCCATGGACCTGCCGCCCGCCCAACTCCTGCGCAACCTCGACGACCTGGCCCAGCGCCTCGGCGACTCGTACCTCGCGACCTGCCTCTACGTGATCTACGACCCGATCGCCGGCGAACTCCACATCGCCAACGCGGGCCACATCCCGCCGGTGATCGTGCGGGCCGACGACGGCCGCAGCGAACTGCTCGACCTGCCCACCGGCGCGCCCATCGGCGTCGGCGGGGTGCCCTTCGAGGCGGTCCGCGTGCGTGTGGCGCCCGGCGACCGGCTGGTGATGTGCACCGACGGACTCGTCGAGGTACGCGGCGAGGACATCGGCGTGGGACTCGCGACCCTGAGCGAGTCGGCCGCGCACCCGGCCGCGTCCATGGACGACGCCTGCGACACCATCATCCGCACCCTCAACACCCGCGGTGGCCGCAAGGACGACGTCGCGCTCCTGATGGCCCGTCTCAACGGCATCGAGCCGGACGACGTCGCCGAGTGGCGCCTCGCCCTCGACCCGGCCCAGGCCGGCCGGGCCCGCGCGGCGGTCACCGAACAGCTCCACGAGTGGGGCCTCGCCCAACTCGCCGACACCGCCGCCCTGTTGGCCGACGAACTGGTCACCAACGCCGTACGGCACTCCCACGGCCGCCGGATCGAACTGCGCCTGGTGCGCGGCGACACCCTGCTGTGCGAGGTGGACGACGACGACCCCACCCTGCCGTCCCTGCTCAGCGCGGGCCCCGACGACGAGTACGGACGCGGACTGCACGTGGTCGGCGCGCTCGCCCGCGAATGGGGCGCCAGCCGTACGACCGCGGGCAAGACCGTCTGGTTCGAACTCACCCTGCCCCGCCGCTGAAGCGCACGCGACCGCACGCGACCGAGGGGGCGCAAGGGGCGCACAACGGCGTACACGTGTCGAATGAGCGGTGAAGGAATGCGCCGTGTGCTTGTGAGCGGGACCGGGGCGCGATAGACCGTACTGGACCGTCACTTACGGCGGAACGGCCTTGCGTCCTGGGGAGTTGGGCATGAGCGTGACCAGTCGGTACCGGGAGGCCTGGGAAGGTTTCTGGCGCGAGGCGCCCGACGGACAGGGAGCCGTCTTCTGGGACGCGGCGGCGGCACAGACCGTCGGCCTCCATCTCGCCCTGTTCGAACCGAAGTTGCGCGACCCCGGCCTCCGGATGGTGGACCTCGGCTGCGGCAACGGCACACAGACCCGGTTCCTCGCCGACCGGTTCACGCATGTCGTCGGCGTCGACCTGTCCGCCGCGGCCCTCGACCACGCCCGGCTCGCGGACCCGGCGGGGCAGGCCACCTACCGGCTGCTGGACGCCGCCGACAAGACCGAGGTCGAGGCCCTGCACGCCGAACTCGGCGACGCCAACGTCTACATGAGGGGCGTACTGCACCAGGTCGAGCCCGACGACCGGCAGCCGCTGGTCGACGGGATCGCCACGCTGATCGGAGAGCGCGGCCAGGCCTTCCTCGTCGAACTCGCCGAGGCCGCCCGCCCGATCCTGGGCGAACTGGCCCAGGACCCGGCCGGACCGCCCGCGAAACTCGCCCCGGTCCTCCGGCACGGCATCGCCCCCGGCGAGGTGGCCGACGACGAGGTGCCCGAACTCCTGCGCGCGGCCGGCCTCACGGTCGTCGCGAGCGGCGAACTGCCGCTGATCACCACCGAGTTCAGGGAAGACGGCGCCCGCATCGAGCTGCCGTCGAAGTGGCAGATCGTGGGCCGTACGACATGAGATGACGTGAGTCGACGGGGGGAGGCAGGGCGGCTCACCGCCTCCCCCCGCCTGGATCAACCGAACGGGCCTTCCCGGCCCGTTCTAGCCGAACTGGTGCTTCAGGAACGAGCCGGACCACGCCATCGTGTCCGAGGGCACGTAGTACCCCTTCTCGTCGTTGATCGCGTCCCAGTTCTTCGCGACGTCCTCGACGGAGGCCGCGCCCCCCTCGTGCGCGTAGCCCTCCGTCGAGGCCAGGAAGACCCGCGCGAACCGGCCCGCGCCGGCCGTGTAGATCTCCCCGTTGACCGGGCAGTTCTCGTGCGCGAGGTAGGCCACCATCGGCGCGACCGCGGACGACGGCATGTACGGCATGCCCTCCGGCGTCTCGGCGGGCTCCTCCTCCGGGCCGCCGCCCATCCGGGTCATCGCGGCCGGCGCGATCAGGTTGACCTTGATGTTGTGCGGCTCGCCGGCCAGCTTCGCGCTGCGCGCCATGCCGACCGTGCCCGCCTTCGCGGCGGCGTAGGACAGGTTGTTGTCCATGCCGAACATGCCGCTGGAGGTGGTCAGTACGACCCGGCCGTAGCCCTGCTCCACGAAGTGCGGCCAGGCGGCCCGCATCGTGTTGAAGGAACCGAGGAGGTGGACGGACAAGTGCCGTTCCAGGTTGTCGAGTTCGACTTCCGGCAGGCCCGCGTAGCGGATGATCCCGGCGTTGTTGACGAGGACGTCGATCCGGCCGAAGTTCTCGATCGCGGTGGCGATGATGGCCTCGCCGCCCGCCTGCGTGGACACGTCGTGGGTGTCGGCGACGGCCTGGCCGCCCGCGGCGGCGATCCCGTCGACGACCTTCTGCGCGGGTCCGGCGTCGGAGCCCTCGCCCTCCATCGACCCGCCCAGGTCGTTGACGACGACCTTCGCCCCGCGCTCCGCCAGCAGACGGGCGTAGGCGCGGCCGAGGCCGCGGCCCGCGCCGGTGACGACGGCGACGCGTCCTTCGAAGCTGAACTCGCTCATGAGTGACTCCTGTTGTGCTGCGGGTGTGAGACGGCCGCCGTCCGGCGGGTGCTACCAGGTGACCGGCAGCTCGCTGATACCGAAGGCGAGGGCGTCGGCCGGTCGGAAGTCGAGCTCGTCAAGGCCGACGGTGAGGCTCAGGGTCGGGACACGCCGGAAGAGCGTGCCGTAGACGACCTGGAGCTCGATCCGGGCGAGCTGCTGGCCGAGGCACTGGTGGATGCCCCAGCCGAAGGCGACATGGTGGTTCGCCTTGCGGGAGAGGTCGAGCTTCTCCGGCTCGGGGAAGGCCTCCGGGTCCCAGTTCCCGGCGGGCAGCGCGGCGATGATGCCGTCGCCCGCCTTGATCTGCACACCCTCGAACTCGAAGTCCTCGGAGGCGATCCGGCGCTGCCCGAGCTGCGGGACGGTCAGATAGCGCAGGATCTCGTCGACCGCGTTCGCGACGGCCTTCGTGTCGTCGATCTCGCGCAGGGCCGCCAGCTGCTCGGGGTTCTCCAGCAACAGGGCGGTACCCAGCGTGATCATGCTGGAGCTGGTCTCGTGACCCGCGATCAGCAGGATCATGGACAGCATGATGGCCTCGGGAAGGGTGAGGTCACCGTCCTTGATCCGTGCGGCGAAGTCCGAGAGCACGTCCTCCTCCGGCGCCTCCATCTTCTGCTGGAGGAGCTTGGCCAGATAGCCGCCCAGCGCCGCGTTCGCCGTCTCCTGCTGCTCGACCGTCTTGTCGCTCCGGGTGGCCCACTGGGCGTGTTCCTGGAAGAAGTCGTGGTCCGAGTACGGCACACCGAGCAGCGCGCAGATCATCAGCGAGGGCAGCGGCAGCGACAGCGCGGTCACCAGGTTCGCCGGCTTCGGGCCCGCGAGCATCTCGTCGATGAGCTCGTCGGTGAACTGCTGGATCTTCGGCCGGAGTGCCTCCATCCGGGGGCGGGTGAACGGGCGGGTCATCATGCGACGGATGCGTGTGTGGTCGGCGCCGTCCGCGTTGAAGATCGTGAGCGGGTGGTGGGGCGCGGACACCGACATGACGTGGTTCGGGTACGGGAACCCGGGCTGCTTGTCGTCCGAGCTGGCCCGGGGGTCGGACAGGATCGCGCGCTGCGCGGCATGGCCGGTGACGAGCCACGGGGTGCTGTCGTCCCAGATGCGGGCCCGGGTGACCGGGGCCTTTTCGTTCAGGGCACGCAGCCCGGGAGGCGGTGCGAAGGGGCACTTCGCGTCCCGGTCGTCCTGATAGAAGTACACCTGCTCGTCGGGAGCGAGGGGGGTCTCGGCCTCAGTCATGGGTTCTCCTCGGGTGGGGGGATGCACGGGGGGAGGATGCGGCGTTCTATTCCTCGATACGGATGGCAAGCGCGGGGCACACCGCGGCGGCGTTGCGCACGTCGTCGGCCAGTTCCGCGGGCGGGTTCTCGTTCAGCAGGACGACGATGCCGTCCTCGTCACGCTGGTCGAACACGTCCATGGCGGCGGACACGCACTGTCCCGCGGCCACGCATTTGTCCTCGTGGACGACAACCTTCATGACAACTCTCCTGATCGTTCAG
This sequence comes from Streptomyces sp. NPDC101776, assembly GCF_044766845.1. Taxonomy (NCBI): domain Bacteria; kingdom Bacillati; phylum Actinomycetota; class Actinomycetes; order Kitasatosporales; family Streptomycetaceae; genus Streptomyces; species Streptomyces sp. NPDC101776. The sequence goes on from NZ_JBIWMV010000001.1 coordinate 233,127, forward strand.
TGGGCCGGGGAGGAGACGGGGGCGGGGGAGGAGACCGAGTCGACGATCTCCTGACGGCGCTGCCTGGCCTGCTTGGGCATGTTCCAGCCGAGGATCCCGGTGACCCGGCCGCCGCTGCGGTAGCGCGCGACGAACCGGCGGGCCGTCAACTCACCCTCCACGACGTCCACTTCGGCATCGGTCGGCAGGAACCCGTGCACCTGGAGCTTGGCGTCGAACTGGTCGGTCCAGAAGTACGGCACCGGTTCGTAGGGCCGGTCCTCCCCGAGGATCGCGCCGGCGACCGCCATGGCCTGCTCGGTGGCGTTCGTCCGGTTCTCCAGCCGGATCAGCCGGCCGAGTTGCTCGTGGTGCCAGCGGGCCACGTCACCGACGGCGTAGATCCCGGGCGCGGCCTGGCAACGCGAGTCGCACACCACGCCGTTGTCGAGTTCCAGCCCGCTGTCGGCCAGCCACTCCGTCGCCGGAATGGCCCCGATCGCGACCACCACCACATCGGCGGGCAGCACCTCACCGGTGTTCAACTCGACGCCGGAGACGCGGCCTTGGGCACTGGTGAACCCTGTGACACCGTTCCCGAGCCGGAGTCGCACGCCCCGCTCGGTGTGCAGCTCCGCCAGCAGCCCCGAAACCAGCGGGCCCACCTGAAGGGCCAGCGGTCCGGTGAGCGGCCCGGCGAGGGTGACGTCCAGGCCCAACGTCCTTGCCGTGGCGGCGATTTCGGAGCCGAGGACCCCTTCGCCGACCACGACCAGGCGTGACCCGGCGAGCAGATCGGTGCGCAGAGCGAGCGCGTCGTCGAGGGTGCGCAGCACATGCACACCGGCCAACTCGCCCTGCCCGGGCAGCACTCGGGGCCGTACCCCGGTGGCGATCACGATCGCGTCGGCGCTCAACTCGCGTCCCGACCCGGTGCGCACGGTCCGGGACCCCGTGTCGAGGGCGACGGCCGGGTCGCCGTACACGAACTCGGTGTCCAGGCCGGTCAGCGTCTCCTCGGTGCGCAGCGCGGCCCGGTCGGGGTCCCAGGCGCCGGAGAGGATCTGCTTGGACAGCGGCGGACGGTCGTACGGGGCGTGCGGCTCGGCGCCGAGCACCGTGATCCGGCCCGTGTACCCCTTGCGCCGGAGGGCCTCCACCGTGGTCAGCCCGGACGCGGAGGCGCCCACCACCAGCACGTGGGCCATGGCCCCGGTGTCGTCCTCGATGCTCATGTGCGGCTCCGTTGCAGCGTCGTTGCGATGTACTTTGCGGGTGCTCACACGAGGTAGCGTCCGCCGTTGGTGCTGAGGGTCTGGCCAGTGACGTAGGAGGCCTCTTCGGAGGCGAGGTAGGCCACCGCGTAGGCGACGTCCTCCGGCTGTCCGGCGCGCTTCATCGGCATGGTCGCGGCGACCGCGTCCACGTCGACGGGGCCCTGCCGGACCAGGGGGGTGTCGATGAAACCGGGCGGCACGTGGTTCACCGTGATGCCCTTGTCGATGTACTCGATCGCGAGGGCGCGGGTGAGGCCGATGACACCGCCCTTGGAGGACGCGTAGTGGGCCATCGCGGGCGCCCCGGTCTGCGCGGAGGACGAGGAGATGTTGACGATCCGGCCCCAGCCGGCCGCGACCATGTCGGGCACGATCTCCTGGGTCACCAGGAAGGGACCCTTGAGGTTGATCGCGATCATGCGGTCCCAGGACGCCTCGGAGATGTTCGTGAACGGCTCGTAGGCGGTGATGCCCGCGTTGTTGACGAGGACCGTGACGGGGCCGAGTTCCTCACGGGTGCGGGCCGCGGCCCGGGCCACGGCGCCGGCCTCGGCCGCGTCGCCGGAGACGGCGATCGCCGTGCCGCCCGCCTCCTGGATGGCCGCCGCGGTCTTCTCGGCGCCCTCGCTGTTCAGGTCCCACACCGCGACCGCGGCGCCCCTGGCCGCGAGCACCTTCGCGATCGCCTGGCCGATGCCCCGGCCGCCGCCGGTGACGACTGCGACCTTTCCCTGCAGTGACATGTGCGCTCCCTTGCGCTCGTGCGCGGTGCCGAAGTACGGACACCGGTGGTTCGTCCGGCTATTCGCCCAGGGCCTCGCGGGCCGCGGTACGGGCGGCCACGGCCTTGGGGAAGCCGGTGTACCCGGCGGAGTGGTAGATGACCTCGGCCAGCTCGTCCCTGGTCACCCCGTTGGTCAGGGCGACCCGGACATGGGTCTTCAGCTCGGTCTCGGCGCCGAGCGCGATGAGGATCCCGACGGTGACCAGACTGCGGTCGCGCGGGGCCAGGCCCTCGCGGCCCCACAGCGCGCCCCACACGGTGGAGAGGCCGATCTCGACGAGATCCTCGCCGAACTTGCCGTCCCGCATGTCGAGGTCGCCCTCCGCGGGAACCACCCCGGGCAGCGCGGCACGGAGGGCCTTCAGCCCCGCGACGCGCAGATCGGTGGTTTCCTTGACGTCTTCGGCGCTCATGCGCGACTCCCGGTGCAGGCGATTGCATTCGTCCCAAACGAAAGTTAGATCAAACGGTCGGTACAATCAATGCCTGTCGCGGATATGGCTGGTCCAAGCTCTCTCCGTCATCGCCATTGATCGGGCCAAGTCCCTCATCTAGTCTCGGTCTGAATATTCGACCGACTGGTCGAACTATCAAACCAGGCTCATGTGGGAGCCGCAGCCCCAGTCACCATGGAGCGCAAATGAGCGAAACTTCGAAGCCGGCGGTCCAGGACCGGGTCGACGTCCTCGTCATCGGGGCCGGCGTCACCGGCATCTACCAGCTGTACACCGCCCGCGAGGCGGGCTTCTCGGTGCGGCTCCTCGAAGCGGGCACGGGTGTGGGCGGCACCTGGTACTGGAACCGCTACCCCGAGGCGCGCTTCGACTCCGAGAGCTACACCTACGGCTACCTGTTCTCCAAGGAGCTGTGGGAGGAGTGGGAGTGGTCGGAGCGGTTCGCGGGCCAGCCCGAGATCGAGCGCTACTTCAACCACGTCGTCGACAGGTTCGACCTGCGGCGCGACATCCGCACCGGCGTCAAGGTGACCTCGGCCGTCTTCGACGAGCCCTCCGGCACCTGGACCGTCCGGGGCAGTGACGGCACCGAGGTCAGGGCCCGCTACGTCGTCGCGGCCACCGGCAACCTCTCGGTGCCGTTCATCCCCGGCATCCCCGGCCGCGAGGACTTCCGCGGCGAGCAGCACCACACCTCGCGCTGGCCGAAGACGCCCATCGACTTCACCGGCAAGCGGGTCGCCCAGATCGGCACCGGCTCCAGCGGGGTGCAGATCATCTCCGCGATCGCCGACGACGTAGCACAGTTGACGGTGTATCAGAAGGACGCGGACTGGCTCACGCCGCTCAACAACGCGCCGATCACGTCCGAGGAACAGGCCGAGCTCAAGGCCAACTACGAGTCCATCCGCGACACGTTGAACACGTCACCCAGCGGCTTCCTGCACCAGATCGTCATGCGCTCCGGCCTCGACGACAGCCCGGAGGACCGTCAGGCGTTCTACGAGGAGCGGTGGAACGGCCCGGGCTTCACCAAGCTCACCGAGCACTACATGGACATGCTGTCGAACGAGACCGTCAACGCGGAGTGGTGCGCGTTCATGGCCGACAAGATCCGCAGCATCGTCAAGGACCCCGAGACCGCCGACAAGTTGATCCCCAAGGGGCATGGCTACGGCGGCCGTCGGCCCCCCTTCGGCACCGGCTACTACGAGACGTACAACAAGCCGAACGTCTCGCTCGTCGACATCAACACGACGCCGATCACCCGCATCACCGAGGACGGCATCGAAACCGCCGACGGTGTCGAGGAGTTCGACATCATCATCTGGGCCACCGGCTACGACTTCGGCACCGGCGCCCTCAACAGGCTTGGTGTGCAGGGCCGTCAGGGCCTGTCGCTGAAGGAGTACTGGTCGGACGGCCCGCGCACCTACCTCGGTGTCGCGACGGCCGGCTTCCCCAACTTCTTCTTCCCCGGCGGCCCGCACGGCGCGACCGGCAACAACCCGCGCTACGCCGGCGACCAGGTGGAGATCATCAACGACGCCATCGTCCACGCGCGCGACCACGGCTACGACATCGTCGAGGTCACCGAGGCGGCCGAGGAGGAGTGGACGGACAGCATGAACAACAGCAAGATGTCCTCCTTCCTGGAGAGCAGCTACTTCTACGGCGGCAACATCCCCGGCAAGCCGGTCAAGCAGCTCCTCAACCCGACGGGCCGGTGGGCGCTCCAGGAGGCCATCAACACCGTCAAGCAGAACGAGTTCCCGACCTTCGTGCTCACCAAGGCCGAGAGCCCGGACGCCTGAACGCCCGGACGCCCGTGCCGCCCTGGACGTGGGCGGCACGGGCGTCCGGGTCTCCACGGCCGACCGGCCCATGGTCTGCGGCGCCTATGGCCTACGGCAGGAAGGTCGTGGTGCGCTGCTGGAAGCGCCACTCGCCCTCGTGCCGGCGCAGGACGTCGTCGTAGCGCCCGACCAGCTCCACGGACCAGCCGGCCTCGCCGCGTCCGAAGAACGCGAGGTTGCTGGTCGCGGTCACCTCGTCCTCGGTCGCGGAGGTGACGACGGTGTTGGCCACCAGGTGCAGTTGTGGCCGCTGGGGCGCGAAGCCGGCGAAGCCCTGCCGGATCGCCTCCCGGCCCTCGAACTTGGCCATGCCGGTGATCTCGGCGACGCCGTCGGGGGTGAACAGGGCGGCGATGTCGTCGGGGCGGTCGCCGTCCAGGGCCTGGGCATAGGCGGCGATCGCGGTCTGCACGGCCGCCGTGACGGACGGTTCGATCGAGGTGGTCATCTCACTCCAAGGTCGAGGTCAGGAAGGTCAACTGGCTTGCTGTCGGCGGCTGTTACGCCTGGAACGTCGTCTTCCTGCGGTGCAGCAGCCAGCTGCCGTCCGGCTGGCGGCGCAGGGTGTCGTCGTAGTGCCCGACCACGCCGATCGCCCAGCCCGCCTCGCCGCGCTGGAGGAAGGCCACGTCGCTCAGGGAGCGCGCCTCGTCCTCGCCCGTGGACGTCACGACGGTGTTGGTCACCAGGTGGAGCTGCGGCTGGACCGGCTCCCATCCCTTGAAGGCCGCGTGGATCCCGTCGCGCCCCTCGACCGGGTCCATGCCCGGTATCTCCAGGACGGCGTCGGGCGTGTACAGCGCGGCGATCTCGTCGGTGCGGCCGGCGTCCTGGGCCTGGGTGTGCGCGCCCAGTACGGCCCGTACGCCCGCCACGACCCACGCCTGTGTGGATTCGCTCATTCTTCGCTCCAAGGTCAGGGTGTTTCGACCACTCAGTCTATTGATGAGTCGAAGATAAAGGGAGGGGGGTGCGTCGGATTCGTTGACCGATCGGTACAATCACAAATAACATGCGGGCGGCTGGTCAACGGGGACTGTCGCCGAAGGAGGCGTGATCATGACGAAGCGTTGGAAGCAGCGTCCGCCGGGCTCTACGTGGGGCGATTGGGGCGAGGACGACGAACTGGGCCGCATCAACCTGCTCACCCCCGAGAAGGTTCTGCAGGGGGTCCGCGAGGTCGAGCACGGGATCAGCTTCGCACTGAGCCTGCCGCTCGACTATCCGGGCGGGAGCGAGCTGAACCAGCGGCGCTACCCGCCGATCCTGCGGCCCACCGAGGACCTGGAGCACAAGCAGGACGTCTTCTACAACATCAAGGCGCGGGAGCACTTCTCGCCGCACCTCAGGGACGTCTGGTCCGACGACGTGGTGACCCTCTGGCTCCAGTACTCGACCCAGTGGGACGCACTCGCCCACCAGGGCCAGGAGTTCGACGCCGACGGTGACGGCGTCGAGGAGGCGGTCTACTACAACGGCTACCGCGCCGACACCGACATCGTCGGACCGCAGGAGGACGCCAAGGGCGACGGCAGCGGCACCCTCGGCTTCGCCCGCCACCTGGGCCTGGAGCACATGGCGGAGCACGGGGTCCAGGGCCGGGGCGTCCTGGTCGACCTCGCCCACCACCTGGGCAACACCTGGCAGCCGGTCAACCTGAAGACCCTTCAGGAGATCATGGCGGCGGACAACATCGTCGTCGAGCCCGGTGACATGCTCCTCCTGCACACCGGTTTCGACACCGCGGTGCTGGGCTGGGGCAAGAACCCGGACCCGGTGGGCATCCACACCACGGCCTCCTACCTCGACGCGTTCGACCCGGCGCTGCTGGAGTGGATCGCCGACTCGCAGATCTCGGCGCTGATCTCGGACAACTACGCCGTCGAGGGCGTGGGCGTCGGCCCCGAGGACAACACCCCGCACTCGCTCCTCCCGATCCACAACCTCTGCCTCTTCAAACTGGGCGTCCCGCTCGGCGAGTTGTGGTACCTGGAGAAGCTGGCGGCCTGGCTGCGCGAGCACGACCGCAGCCGCTTCCTGCTCACCGCGCCCCCGCTCAACCTGCCGGGCACGCAGGGCAGTCCGCTGACACCGGTCGCGACCGTCTGACCGCCTGACAGCCGCTACGACGGGAAGGGCCCCCAGAATCTCTGGGGGCCCTTCCCGTCGTAGGACTACCTGGATCAGACCGCGGCGATCCTGCGCAGCGTGTCCGCGATCGTGTCCCGTGAGGGCAGCCAGACGTGCTCCAAGGAGGGGGCGTACGGCGCCGGGACGGACGGTGGGGCGACGCGGGTGACCGGGGCGTCCAGGTGCCAGAAGCCCTCGTCGACGGCCATCGCGGAGAGTTCGGCGCCGACGCCGAAGTCCCGTACCGCCTCGTGCGCGATGACCAGGCGGTTGGTCTTGGCGAGGGAGGCGAGGACGGTCTCGCGGTCCAGCGGGGCGATCGTGCGCAGGTCGATCACCTCGACGCTGATGCCCTCCCCGGCGAGCAACTCGGCGGCGGCCAGGCCGTCCTGGACCATCCGCGACCAGGAGACCAGGGTGATGTCGGTGCCCTCGCGGATCACCTTCGCCTTGCCCAGCGGGATCAGGTGATCGGCCGGGGGCTTGGGGCCCTTGAGGCCGTACTGGAGCCGGTTCTCCACGAAGACCACCGGGTTGGGGTCCTGGATCGCGGCGCGCAACAGGCCATAGGTGTCGGCGGGGTTGGACGGCATGACCACCGTCAGGCCGGGGATGTGCGCGAGGATGGCCTCCAGGCTCTGCGAGTGCTGGCTGCCCGAGGAGCGGCCCGCGCCGAACTGGGTGCGGACGACCAGCGGCATGGAGGCCCGGCCGCCGGTCATGAAGCGGAGTTTGGCCGCCTGGTTGAGGAGCATGTCGAGGCAGACCCCGATGAAGTCCATGTACATGATCTCCACCACCGGCTTCATGCCGGCCATGGCCGCCCCCACCGCCGTACCGACGATGGCGCTCTCGCTGATCGGCGTGTCCCGCACCCGGCCGGGGAAGGCCTGCGCGAGTCCGCGGGTGAGCCCGAAGACGTTGCCGCCCGCGCCGACGTCGATGCCGGCCACGAACACGCTTGGATCGGCGGTCAGTTCATGCTCAAGGGCCAGTCGTACGGCGTCCATGGACCGGAAGATCTCCGCGTCGGCCGGGAGTGGCGCGGGCTCGGCGACGGCGAGGCGGGGCGCGGAGACGTAGTCGTGCAGGGTCTCCGGGGCGGGCTCCGGCAGGCTCCTCGCCCAGTCGATCGCCGCCTCGATCTCCTTGTCGATCTCCTCGTCCACGGCGTCGGCCGCCGCCGCGTCGAGCTGCCGGCGGGCGATCAGCAGCGGGTCGCGCTCCTTGGCGGCGGCGACCTCCTCGGCGGGGCGGTAGCGCTCGGGGTCGCCCTCGTAGTGGCCGTGCCAGCGGTAGGTCTCGGCTTCGAGCAGGACCGGACCGCCGCCCGCGCGCAGCCGCGCGACCAGCCCTGTCATGGTCTGCGCCACCGCCAACACGTCGTTGCCGTCGACGTGTTGGTACTCGATGCCGTATCCGGCGGCGCGCGCGGAGAACGGGGCGCGGTGCTGCTCGGACTCGGGGGAGAACTCGGAGTAGTGGTTGTTCTCACAGAGGAAGACCACCGGCAGATCCCATACGGCGGCCAGGTTCACGGCCTCGTGGAACATGCCCTGGGCCACCGCCCCGTCCCCGAAGAACGCCACCACCACGTCACCGGCCGCGCGGAGTTTCGCGGCGGTGGCGACCCCGGCGGCGATCGGGAGGCCCGCGCCGACGATGCCGTTCGCGCCGTAGATCCCGAGACCGGGGTCCGCGATGTGCATCGAGCCGCCGCGGCCGTGACAGGTGCCCGCGTCCTTGCCCATCAGCTCGGCCATCATCGACGCCGAGTCCAGGCCCTTCGCCAGGACGTGGCCGTGGCCGCGGTGCGTGGAGGTGATGCCGTCGCGCGCGCCCAGCGGCCAGCAGGCGCCGACGGCACTCGCCTCCTGGCCGATCGACAGATGCAGGAAGCCCGGGATCTCCGTCGCCTTGTAGAGGTCGGAGGCGCGCTCCTCGAAGCGGCGGATACGGCGCATCCGCCGGTACATCTCCAGGAGCTGGTCCGTCTGTGCGGTGCCGGTGCCGGTTCCGATGTGGTGCGATGCCTGAGTCATACGGTCCTCGCTTTAATGTACCGTTTGGTCTAGCAAACTAGAGCGACGTCCCCGGGGCCGCTTCCCCCAGGCGTGCCGCAGCGCGGCGCCTGTGCGGGCCCGGGACAGCACGCACGTCGTCACAGCCAGGGGAGAGAAGACATGCCACGACCGCCGGGTCATGGGCCGGGCTTCGAAGTCAGACGCCAGAAGATCATCGACACCGCGGCGTCCCTGTTCGCGCAACAGGGCTACGCGGCGACCTCCATCAACGACCTGGGCCGCGCGGTCGGGCTCGCCAAGGGTGCCCTGTACTACTACATCGGCTCCAAGGAGAACCTGCTGATCGAGATCCAGTCGCGGGTGCTCGGCCCGCTGCTGGCCCGCGCCAAGGAGATCGCGGCCCTCGACGAGGTGCCGCTGCTGCGGCTGCGGCTGCTGTCCGAGTCGCTGCTGACGATCATCTTCCGCCGGCTCGACCACATCTGGGTCTACGAGCACGACTACCGCAGCCTCAGCGGCAAGGAGCTGGAGATCGTGCTGCGGCAGCGTGCCGACTTCGAGCACCTGATCACCGGCCTGCTCACGGAGGCCGTCGAGGAGGGGAGCTTCCGCGCGGTCGAACCGCACCTGGCCACCCTGCAGTTCCTCAACCTGCACAACCACACCTATCAGTGGGTGCGTCCCGGCGGCAGTTGGGACGCCGCGTTCCTGTCGGGCGAGTACTGCTCGACCCTGTTCCGCGGTTTCGCCGCGTCCGTCGGCGAGCTGCCCGATGTCGAGGCGCTGGCCGCCGAGTTCAAGCGGGCCCGGCCCGAACTGCTCCTGGATCCCGAGGCGTTGTGGGAGTCGGAGTCGGTCTCCGTCGCGAGCTGACCGGATCCGCGGTGCGCCGCCGCTTCGGCGCACCGCGGGACCCGTCGCCTCACGCGCCCTTGACGAGGGCCTTGGCGATGACATTGCGCTGGATCTCGTTGGTGCCCTCGCCGATCTCCAGGATCTTGGCGTCGGCGTAGAAACGGGAGATCTCCGACTCGCGTACGTACCCGTAGCCGCCGTGGATCTGAAGTGCCTGCGACGCGGCCCGGTTGGCGACCTCGGAGGCGTACAGCTTGGCCATCGCGGCCTCCGTGCTGTGCGGGCGCTTCTGGTCGGCCAGCCACGCCGCGCGGTACACCATCCAACGGGCCGCCTGATACTCCGTACCGATGTCGGCGATCTTGTGCGCCACGGCCTGGAAGTCGGAGAGCGGACGCCCGAACTGGTGCCGTTCCTTGGCGTGTTTGACCGCGAGGCCCAGCGCCGCCTTGGCCAGCGAGAGCCCCAGCGCCGCCACGCTGATCCGGCCGCCGTCGAGCACGGACAGGAACTGCTTGAGGCCGTTGCCCTCCTCGCCGATCAGATGGTCGTCGGAGACCCAGCAGTCGGTGAAGACCAACTCCCGTGTGTCCATGGCGTGCCAGCCGAGCTTCTTCAGCTTGGCGCCGACCGTGTAACCGGGCGTGCCCGTCGGCACGTAGAAGGTCGCGTAGCCCTTACGGCCGTCCGCGCCCTTGCCGGTCGTGGCCAGCAGGGTGACGCCCTGGCTGATGTCGGTGCCCGCGTTGGTGATGAACATCTTGGTGCCGTTGATCACCCAACCCCCGTCCGCCCGGCGGGCGGTGGTCGCGATACCGGCCGCGTCGGAGCCGGCGTCCGGCTCGGTCAGCCCGAACGCGCCGATCGCCTCGCCCTTCGCCAGCGGGGTCAGCCAGCGCCGCTTCTGCTCCTCGGTGCCGTACGCGAGCAGCGGTAGCGTGCCGATCGTCGAGTGCGCGTTCCACGAGGAGGCCACCGACTGGTCGGCGGCGCCGAGTTCCTCCATCACCGCGACATAGGTGACCGTGTCCGAGCCCGCGCCGCCGTACTCCTCCGGCACCAGCATGCCCATCAGGCCGAGTTCGCCCAGCTTGGTGAAGATCTTGGTGGGGAAGATCTCGTTCTCGGACCACGCGGCCGCGTGGGGCGTGATCTCGTTGGCCGCGAACTCGCGGACCATGTCCTGGAGAGCGAGGGTCTCCTCGGGCAGGTCGAAGTCCATGTCACAGTCCCTTCGGGGTCAGCAGCACCTTCAGGTGCTTGGCGCGGTCGGCTGCCAGGTCCTCGAAGACACCGGCTCCTCCCGAGAGCGGAAAACGGCCGGTGATCAGGGCGGAGGCGTCCAGCCGTCCGGTGCTCATCAGATCGATCACCCGGGGGATGTCGAAGTTGTAGCCGAGCGTGCCGACCACCGACCGCTCGTAGAACACGAGTTGGCCCATGTCGAACTCGACGCTGCCGTGTCCGACCCCGGCCAGCACGACCCGTCCGCCGCGCCGCACGATCGACACGGCCTGGCCCGCGAGCGCGGGTACGCCGGTCGCGTCGATGACGACGTCCGGGCCGATGCGGTTCGTCCGCACGAACACCTCGCGCCGTACGTCGCTCGCGCGCGGGTCGAAGGCCTCGGTGACGCCGATGCCGAGCAGCATCTCGCGCCGCCCGGCCAGGGGTTCGCTCACGAACAGGCCTGCCGCGCCCGCGATTTGGGCGGCCAGGACGACTGCCACGCCGATCGGGCCGCCGCCGACGACGAGAACGTTGTCGCCCGGTTTGACTCCGGCGCGGGTCACCGCGTGCAGGCCGACCGCCAACGGCTCCGCTACGGCGGCCAGTTCGTCGCTGACGTTGTCCGGGAGGCGGGTCAGGCCGGCCAGGGGGACGGTGACGCGTTCCGCGAAGCCGCCGGGGGAGGCGAGGCCTACCGAGCCGCTCTTGGGGCAGATGTGGTACTCGCCCCGCTTGCACCAGAAGCAGGTGCCGCAGCGCCAGACGGGGTCTGCGGTGACGCGGTCGCCGATCTCGATGCCGGGCGCGTCCGCTCCCAACGCGACTACTGTGCCGCTGAGTTCGTGGCCCAGGGCGAGGGGTGGCTTGGTTCCGGTGAGGGGGTGGGGGCCCTCTCGGATCATGTGGGGGCCTTCTATGTACTCGTGCAGGTCTGTGCCGCAGACTCCGCACCACGTCACTTCTACGACGGCCTCGTGTGGGGCGGGTTCAGGGGGTTCGGCGACCTCTTCGAAACGCAGATCTTGTGCACCGTGCCAGACGAGTGCCTGCATGTTTTCCGCCCCTTTCATGTTGTGTTCTGGCTGCCGGTCGGTGGGGGCTGGTCGCGCCCCGCGGCGGAGCCGCTATGTGATACAGCCCCGCGCCCCTTGGGTGTGCTGCGGCTCAGGAAGTTGTGGAGTCCCGTTGTCGCGTCCTGCGTGCCGAACACCCCTGTGAACAGGGACCGTTCGAGCGCAAGCCCTGCCGCCATGCCCGCGTCCGTGCCGTGGTCCACCGCTTCCTTGATCGCTTCCAGGGCTGCCGGTGGGCCCTCGGAGAGTTGGCGGGCGTAGGTCAGGGCGGCTTCCCAAACGGAACCTGCCGGGACCACCTCGTCCACCAACCCCAGCCGTAGCGCCTCGTCCGCCTTCACCCTGCGGCCGGTCATCAGGAGGTTCTTCGCGCGGGACGGGCCGATCAGGCGGGACAGGCGTTGCGTGCCGCCCGAACCCGGCATGATGCCCAGCTGGACCTCCGGCTGGGCGAAGATCGCGTCCTCCGCTGCCACCCGGTAGTCGGCGGCCAGGGCCAGTTCCATGCCGCCGCCGAGTGCGTAGCCGGTGACCGCGGCGATCACCGGCATCGGGAGGCGGGCCACCTCGTCGAAGGTGCGCTGCAAGGCTCGGTTCCAGCCACGTATCTCCTCCGGGCCCATCGCGGCCAGGGCCTTGATGTCGGCGCCTGCGGCGAAGAGGCGCTCGCCTCCGTAGAGGACCACGGCCCGTACGGAGGGGGAGTCGGCCAGCTCGCGTACGCGGGCGGACAGCTCCTCTCTCTGCAAGGAGTCGAAGGCGTTCATCGGCGGGTTGTCGAGGCGGAGCGTGACCACCGGTCCTTCGGTGTCCAGCCGGATGCGTGGCACGTGGGAACCCTCCTCGTCAGCGGGAGCGGCGGAAGCGGCGGCACCTGCGCCCGGGTGGTTGTCGATGCGCACGTGCCGTCGTAAAGTGCGGCTCATAAGGTTTTATAGACCAAGGGGTACACTAAATTATGTGAGTGGGCAACCGACCGGTCGGGATCCGGTTTGCCCCATGAGCCGTGGTCGAGCCGTGTTCAGCGCCGAACACCACAGAGCGAGAGTGAGCCGTGCACAATTTCGCGAGCATCCTCGATTACCACCTGGCGCAGCGGCCCGACGCCGTGGCCGTCGTCCAGGACGAGCGTTCTCTGACCGTCCGTCAACTGCACGAGCGCGTGAATCAGTTGGCGGCAGGCCTGGCCGAGCTGGGGGTCGGGCGCGGCGATGTCGTAGGACTGCTGCTCTACAACCAGCCCGAATTCCTGGAGCTGGTGCTGGCCACCAACCGGCTCGGCGCGGTCTTCCTGCCGCTCAACTACCGCCTCTCCGAAGAGGAGTGGCAGTACATCCTGGGACACGCCCAGGCCAAGGTGATCGTCACCGAGCCGGAGTTCGCGCGGGCGGTGGAGCGCAGCGCCGGGTGTCTGACCGATCTGGAGCACCGGGTGCTGATCGGCGGGGGCGAGCCGTCCGAGGAGCCGTGGACCGACTACGAGGAGTTGCTCGCCCGGCACAAAGGGGAGCGGGTGGAGCCCGTGGACGTCGAACTCGACGATCTTCAGCGGCTCATGTACACCTCCGGGACCACGTCACGTCCCAAGGGTGTCCGCATCACCTACGGAAACCTCGAGGCCAAGAACCTCGCGCACATCGTCCACTTCGGTCTGACGGCTGCGGACACCACGCTCGTGTGCGGCCCGCTCTATCACGTGGGCGGTCTGGACATGCCTGCCCTTGGGGTGCTGCACGCGGGCGGAAGTGTCGTGCTCCAGCGGAAGTTCGATCCGCAGGGTGTTCTCGACGCGATCGAGAAGCACCGGGTCACCAATGTGTGGCTGGCGCCCGCCATGGTCAACGCGGTGCTTGAGGTCCCGGACCGCGAGGAGTACGACACCAGCTCGGTGCGCTTCATCCTCGGGGGCGGCGAGAAGACTCCCGAACCGGTGCTGCGGCGCATCATGACCGCGTTCCCCAACGCCTGGTTCGCCGACGCCTACGGCCTGACCGAGACCGTCTCCGGCGACACCTTCCTCGACCGCGAGCACGCGCTGTCCAAGCTGGGCTCGGTCGGGCGGCCCGTGCCGCACACGCGCGTGCGGATCGTCGACGACACGGGCGTCGAGGTTCCGGCCGGTGAGCTGGGCGAGATCACCCTGCGCGGGCCGAAGGTCTTCGCCGGGTACTGGCGGGACGAGAAGGCCACGGCGGCGGCACTGAGGGACGGCTGGTTCCACACCGGCGACATCGGACACGTCGACGAGGACGGCTTCCTCTACATCGACGACCGGAAGAAGGACATGATCGTCTCGGGCGGCGAGAACATCGCCACGCCCGAGGTGGAGCGTGTGCTGTACGAGCACCCGGCCGTCCTGGAGGCCGCCGTGGTCGGGCTCAACCATCCCCGGTGGGGTGAAGTCCCGCGCGCCTTCGTGGTGTTCAGGCCCGGCGAGGACGCCGGCGCGGAGGAACTGCGGGAGTTCTGCCGGGCCCGGCTCGCCAAGTTCAAGGTGCCGGCCCGCTTCGACATCGTCGACGAGCTGCCCCGCACCCCGTCCGGCAAGGTCCTCAAGCGGACCCTGCGCGACATCCCCGCGGAGGGCTGAGCCATGACCGACGTGAGCGACCTGAAAGACGTGAACGCCCAACTCCGGCTCGACGGGCGGACGGTGTGGGTGACGGGCGCGGGGAAGGGGCTGGGCCGGGCGGTCGCCGTCGCCCTGTCCCAGGCGGGCGCCACCGTGGCGGCAACGGCCCGTACCGCGGCGGACCTTGAGAGCCTGGAGGCCGAACTCGCCGCGCACGGCGGCAAGGTGCTGGTGCTGCCCGGCTCGGTCGCCGACTCCGCCGTCGTACGGAGCATCGTCGAGCGCATCACCGACGGCACCGGCCGTCTCGACGCGGTCGTCAACTGCGCCGGTACGAGTCCCCACTTCACCCGCAGCGAGCGCGTCACCGACGAGGACTGGCAGCAGGTGATCGACGTCAACCTCCAAGGCACCTTCTACTGCTGCCGCGAGGCGGGCAAGGTGATGCTGGAGCAGCGCTCGGGCTCGATCGTCAACGTCTCCTCGGTGCACGCCCGCACCGGCTTCGAGCGGATCGCCGCCTACGCGGCCAGCAAGGGCGGGGTCGAGGCGCTGACCAAGTCCCTCGCCGTCGAGTGGGCCGACCGCGGGGTGCGGGTCAACGCCCTCGCGCCCGGCTACTTCCACACCGACCTCAGCTCCGGCCTGCTGGCCAGCCGCTGGGGCGAACGCATCGTCGACAGCACGCCGTTGGGCCGCGTCGGTGACGTGGCGGAGCTGGGTGGCGCCGCCGTCTTCCTCGCCTCCGACGCCTCCCGCTTCGTCACCGGTACGACCCTCACGGTGGACGGCGGCTGGACCGCGCGATAGCTCCCGCGCTCACTGGTCCGGCACGGGCCGCACGGTGAGCATCTGGAGCGCGTGTCCCACCGGGCCGTCGACGTCGTGCAGCACGGTGCTCGTCAGGCCCTGCCCGGTGGGTCCGAAGGTGACCGTCGTGTCCAACCCCGTCCAGTCGCCCACGGGTTGGCGGTGCAGGTGGACGGTCAGGTCGACGTTCGGGTAGATCCAGGCGGTCGGCGGCTGTCGTACGGCGATGCCGTTCGCGGTGTCGACCAGCGCGAGGTAGGACGCGAGCGGACTGGCGGGCTCACCGGCGACGAGGGCGTGCCGGGTGGAGATCCAGGCGGTCGTGCGGCCCGGCAGAGGTGGTGCGAGCGGGCGTACGTCCACGGAGGCGATGTAGCCGCCGGGCCACAGCGCGCTCATCTCCCAGGAGGCCAACTGCTCCGGAGGGGTGAGCAGTTGGCCGGGGCCGCCCGCGACGGCGGAGGTGTCCACCGTGGCGAGGAACCAGGCCCGGGCCCGCACCACCGGCCGGTCGGCGACCAGCACCACGGCCTCGACCAGCTCGATCGTGCGGCCGGGACGGACGGTCTCCACCCGGATCTCGCACTCGTCGAGGGCGAGCCTGCCGAGGATGTCGTAACTGATCCGCGACAGCACGAGACCGCTCTCCGGCCGGCTGACCCGCGCGTGCTCGATGGCGTGGACGACGAGGCCGCCGAGCGGACTGAAGTGCAGCTCGGCGGGGTCCCAGGCGCCGCCCGCGTGGGCGGTGGGCTTGTAGCGGTGCTCGTCGACGCGCTCGTAGTAGCTGTCGGGGACCGGGGTTCCGGTGTTCAACGGATTTCTCTCCCAAAGCTGTTCTCGCCGTACGTGCGATGTTCCGCTGACCACTCTGCCACCTGCGGAAAGGTCCATACCGGACGCGTCAAGTGATGGACGGGCAGGGCCGGTTGGGGCGAGGTCTGTGGTCGGGTCCTGAACAGATGCCTCGCCAGGAGCGCCCACATCGACGAACCGCCGCTGATTCGGCTTCAGTTGTTGACGGCGGGCAAGCGCGGGACTACAACCCGGGGAGAGCGCTCCCAACCCCACTGAGGAGACCCCCCATGCAGACAGCCACCAGACCTCCGACCGCGGCCGTACGCTCCCGTACGGCTCTCGGTCTGGTCGTCGTCCTGATCGTCGCCTTCTTCGCCGCCCTGTCACCCTCGCCCGCCCGCGCCGCCGACCCGTTGCTGTCCCAGGGACGGCCCGCCACCGCGTCCTCGACCGAGAACGCGTCCTTCCCCGCGAGCGCGGCCGTCGACGGGAACACCGGCACCCGCTGGTCCTCCGCCTTCGCCGATCCGCAGTGGCTGTCCGTGGACCTCGGCTCCGTCCAGCAGATCACCCGCGTCTCCCTCAATTGGGAGACCGCCTACGCCACCGGCTACCAGATCCAGACCTCGACCGACGCGAACACCTGGACCACGATCTACTCCACCACGACCGCCACCGGCGGCACCCAGAACCTCACCGTCACCGGCAGCGGACGCTACGTCCGCGTGTACGGCACCGCCCGCGCCACCCAATGGGGCTACTCCCTCTGGGAGTTCCAGGTCTACGGCCCCGGAAGCACCACCCCGCCCGACGACTTCTGGGGCAGTACCAGTGACATACCGGCGGCCAACAACGCCGTGGAGGTGAAGATCCTCAACCGCACCAACGGCAAGTACCCGGACAGCCAGGTGTATTGGAGCTTCAACGGGCAGACGCACTCCATCGCCGAACAGCCCTACCTCGACATGCCCGCCAACTCCGCCGGCCGGATGTACTTCTACCTGGGCTCGCCCACCAGCTCGTACTACGACTTCATCGAGTTCACGGTCGGCGGCGACGTCTTCAACGGCAACACCACCCGCGTCGACGCCTTCGGCCTCAAGCTCGCCATGCGCCTGCACGGCAAGGACGGTTACGACACGGAGGTCGGCGAGAACCGGGCGACCTTCGCCGAGGACCGTGCGACCACCTTCCAGCGCTTCGTGGACGCGGTGCCGACCCAGTTCAAGGTGCTGGCCCAGACCCAGGCGCCGTACCGGATCATCGCGCCCGGCAGCGACCCGAGCTTCCGCGCGGGCGGCGCCAACGCCAACTACTTCACGTCGTACGCGCAGTCGGTGGGCGTGAACGCGGCCACCTCCGACATCTTCGGCTGCGCGGGCTCGCTGGCCGCCGACCCCAACATGTGCGCCGCCCTCAACCGCCATGTGGCGACCCTGCCGGCGGCGCAGCAGTCCGACCCGGCGCAGTTCTACAAGGCGGCGCCCGCGAACTACTACGCCAAGTTCTGGCACGACAACGCCATCAACCAGCTTGCCTACGGCTTCCCTTACGACGATGTCGCGGGCCAGTCCTCCTTCATCTCGCACGCCAACCCGCAGTGGCTGCTGGTCGCTGTCGGGTGGTAGGCGCGTCGACTGCGCCAAACGGGGCCGCCCTTGTCAGGAAGGGCGGCCCCGCGTCATGGGGTGGTGGTCGGAGTTACTGGACGTTGATCGTGAAGGTGGACGTGGTGTTGCGGATGTCCTGGGCGTTGCCGCTCATCCGCAGGTTGACGAAGGTGGCCGAACCGACGGCCGGTCCCTGGCCGGGCTCGGGCAGCTCGTTGGCCCAGATGCCCCACCCGGACTTCGCGTCGAACGCGTCTCCGCTCTTCTTGGAGTTGGTGATGGAGATGTCGGTGAAGATCGTGTCCTTCACCGGGAACTGGGCCTGTCCGCCCACGTAGTTGGTCTGGAACATCACTCCGCCGTAGGTGGAGTTGTCGATGTCGACGTCGTTGACCCGGATGCCCTGGAAGACCTTCGAGGCCGAGAACGCCCAGATGGCCGGGAAGACCTGTGAGCCCCAGAAGTGGCCGCCCGTTCTGTCCAGGGAGACGTTCTCGATCGTCGTCGGATCGGTCCCGAAGCCGTTCATCGGGTAGCCGAAGTCCAGCGAGGAGATCGTGATGCCGGAGTAGACCAGGGTGTCGGCGACCCTGATGTTGCGGAAGGTGTTGTTGTAGCCGCCGTAGACGGCGATACCGGCCGCACGCCAGGTGAGCGTCGAGGTCAGGTTCTCGTAGAGGTTGTTCTTCTCGTCGGCGCCGCCCGCGTCGATCGCCGAGAAGAGCGCGAAGCTGTCGTCGCCCGTGGCGCGGGCGTCGTTGTTGACGACATGGTTGTCCGTGGAGCCGTTCGTCATGTTGATGCCGTCGGCGAACGTGTCACGGATGCGGGAGTTCTTGATGGTCATCTTGTCGGTGTTGGCGCCCCAGTACATGCACACCATGTGCTCGACCCAGATGTCGTCGATGGTGATGTTGGAGACGTTGGAGAAGTCGAACACCTTGCCCGGACCGTCGATTCGGGAGGTGTAGTTCCCGAAGTAGGCGAAGCCGGTGAACGACGAGCCGTTCGCGGTGGCCTCCGCCCGGATCCCGACGTCGGTGTTCTCCTGCGAGGCGGGAGCGCGGAAGCGGGTGAACCACGAACCGGCTCCTACGACCTTGACCGCCTTGCCGTAGACCTGGAGCTTGCTGGAGGTCTCGTAGTCGCCGGCCGGGAGATAGACGCCGACGAGCTTGCCCGTGGTGTCCATCCGGACGGTGTCGAGCGCGTTCTGCACGTCCTGCTGGGAGAAGCCGGCCGGGACCGCGTAGGCGGCCGGGTCCGGGTTCGGGACGGCCGTCGCCTGTTCGAGGTTGATGAAGTCGATGGCGTAGGTGGAGGAGTTGGCCGCGTCCTTCTGCAGCCGGATCCTGGAGCCTGCCGGAACCGTCCTGCCCAGCAGGAGATTCGCCTCGTCGTAGATGTGGCGCGGGGCACCGGCACTCGGCGAGTTGCCGGGCGCGGTCTCGTTGCCGTACAGCCAGGCGTACTTGGAGGTCAGGTCGATCGCCTTGAGGAACTGGCCGTCGACGTAGACGTCGAGCGTCGTGGTCGTGCCGTCCGGGATCTCGAAGCGGGTCACCAGGGTGTTGGTGGCCGCGCGGGTGGTCCACTCGACGTACTGGCCGGTGGAGTTGAGGGTGACCGCCTTGCGGCCGCTCGCCTCGCCCGCGATGTCGCCGATCGTGCGGTTGGGGCCGACGACCGTGGCGCCGCCGCCGACGGTGCCGTCCTCCGCCTCGTACATGTCGTACGGCATGTCGGCGCCGCGGCCGACGAACAGGGCTTGTGCGGTGGTGTTGTTGGTCCGTTTGACCGGCAGTTCGTTGGCGTCGTCGGCGATGACCGTCTTGACGGAGAACTTGCCGTTGACGGCCGTCCACGAGCCGAGGCTTATGGGTGCGGTCGTCTGGCCCGCGGCGATGGTGCCGTTGTAGGAACCCGTGAGCGTCTTGACCGTGGCGCCGTTGGCGTCGAGGACCGTCAGCGTGACGCCGTGGGCGCCGGAGGCCGAGTCGACCGAACCCTGGTTCTTGATCGCCACGGTGAACGTGACGTTGTCGCCCGCCGAGGCGCTGGACGGGGTCCAGGCGACCGGCGAGGCGACCAGGTCGGAGCTGGAGACCGGCTTGACGACGAGGGCATCCGGGGCGGTGAAGACGTTGTTGCCCTCGTTCTGCTCGATCACCTTGTTCGACGGGTCCACCTCGGCGCCGACCGGGTAACTGCCCGCGTCCCGGGTGCCGATGCTCGCGGTGACCGTCGTCGAGGCGCCGGCCGCGAGGACCGGGACGTCCGCCGTGGCGGCCTTCGTGCCGCCGAGCGTGAAGTTCAGGTCGGTGGCCTTGGACGCCTTGCTGCCGCTGTTGGTGACCGTCGCCGTCAGACTGATGGCGTCCGACTCGACCGGGGCCGCGGGGGTGTGGGTGACGCCGGTGACCTTGAGGTCCGGGTTGGCGGCCGGGGTGCCGATCACCTGGAACTCGGCGACCTGCCCGCCCGGGGCACCGGTGTTGGAGGCGAACTTGAGCTGGACGTCGGCTGCCGCGCCGGAGACCGGGATGGTCACCGTGTTGCCGCTCGCCGGGTTGAAGACGTAGTCCTTCGCCGCGACGAGACTCGTGAACGCGGTCGCGTCCTGGTCCCGGCCGAGCACCTGGATGTTCTGGGTACGAGTGGACCAGGCGGCGTCCGGGTTGAGCTTGACGACGACCTGGCTGAGGTCGGCGTTGGCACCCAGCTTGGTGGTGAGGGTCGCCGGGTAGGCGCCGCCCCCGCTCTCCCAATAGGTCGCGATCTGGCCGTCGTTGGCGTTCGCGGCGACATAGGTGAACGTGTACGAGGAGGCCTCGATGGGCTTGCCCTGCGCGAGGTCGGAACCGGCGCCGTTGCCGGCCCGGGTGACGCTGTTGCTCGCCACCGACACGTTCCCGGCGGCGTCCTTCGCCTTCACGTAGTAGGTGACCGTGGCCGTCGCCGACGGGGTGTCGGTGTACGAAGTCACGTCACCGGCAACGGACTTGATCACCTGGTTGTTGGCGTAGACGTCGTAGCCGGTGACCTGGACGTTGTCGTTCGACGCCTGCCAGGTGAGCTTCACGTCGCTGCCCGACTGCGTGTAGGCGAGGTTGCCGGGCGCGGTGGGGGCCTGGGTGTCGCCGGTCGACCCCTTGCGGGTCACGCTGTTGCTGTTGGCGGAGACGTTGCCCGCCGCGTCCTTGGCCCGCACGAAGTACGTGATGTCGCTGCCGGCCGGCTGGGTGTCCGTGTAGGTCAGGACGTTCCCGGCGACGCTCGACCTCAACTGGCCGTTGGCGTACACGTCGTAGCCCGTCACGGCGGTGTCGTCGGTGGCCGCGGTCCAGTTCAGCTCGATCTGCCCGGTGGCCGGTTCGGTGTAGCTCAGACTGCCCGGCGCGGTGGGTGCCTGGGTGTCGCCGGTCGCCGGTCCGTAGACCTCCAGCTCGGACGCCTGCCCGGCGGGCCAGCCGGTGTTGGCGGTGAACAGCGCGCGCACGTACCGCGTCGTCGTCGCGTCGAAACCGATGGTCGCCGACTGGTCGTTCGTGCTGTCGAAGGTGTACGCCTTCGAGGCCGTCAGGTCGGTGAAGTTCGCGTTGTCGGTCGAGCCCTGGACCTTGAGGGTCTGGCTGCGGCTCGGCCAGCCGCTGGGCAGCCGCAACGTCACCTGGTTGACCCTGACCGACGAGCCGAGGTCGACCTGGAGCCACTGCGGGAAGGCGTTGTTGGTGCTCTCCCAGTAGGTGTTGCGGTTGCCGTCACCGGCGTTGGCCGCGCCGTACACATCGGCGTGCCCGCTCTCGCTGAAGGGCTTGCCCAGGGCGAGGTTGGGGGTCGCGGCGGCGGCCGTGAGGACCTCCATCTCTCCCAACTGGGCGGTACCGGCGACCGAGTTGGCGCTGAAGTCGGCCCGCACGTACCGGGCGAGGGTCGCGGGGATCGAGATCTTCACCGTGTTGTCGTCACCGGGGCCGAAGACGTACTGCGCCGACGTCTTGAGCGTGGCGAAGCTCTTGCCGTCGGCGCTGCCCTGGAGTGCGAGCGTCTGCTTGCGGGTCGCCCAGCCTTCGGGCAGCCGCAGCACGACCTGGCGGACGCGCTCGCTCTTGCCGAGGTCGGTCTGCACCCACTGGGCCGACTTCTTCCCGGCCTGCCAATAGGTGTCGGTGTCGCCGTCGGTGACGTTGGCGGCCTTGTGGCTGCCGCGGCTGCTGCCGGCCGAAGTCGCCTTGTCCGCGGCGGTGTTGGGGCCACCGGCCGCGTGCGCGCCGACGGCGGGCAGGCCCAGCACCATGACGGCGGACGCGAGCGCGGCGATCGCCGCGCGCCGCCTTGGAGATCTCTGCTTGTGTCGAGTCGGTCTGGTCGGTCGCGTCATACGGGATCACTTCCTGCGGAGGCTCGCGCGCCGGTGGGGGCGGCGAGGGCGGCTCGTTCCTGGGGAGTGGTGCAGGAGCAGAAAGGTGCGGGGTGGAGCGGACCGTGATGTCCCTGAGAGGCAGAATTTTGCGTTGTTTCATCGAAATATTGCAGAGGCATGAGGGCGGGTCTACCTCTGGAACGGCGCAATATTCACCAGAAGCGCTCACTGCCTGCTGGTAGCGGCGAGACGCGCTTGCGTTCACTTGCGGCGGAGGTGTGAAAGTGAACGCAAGTCACGCAAATTCTTGCGTGATGTGTATGTCGTGGCTGCTTCCTGTCGCGACCTGTATCGACGTGTGGAGCCGTTCTGCGTGCCCCGTGAACTCCTCTGGGGGGGGGGGCGTCCAGCGGCGGGTGTCTGCGTTAGAGGCGATGCCTCAACTCGGCTCCATCCGTCGGAGCGTGCGCCGGTCGGGCGGCATCGCTCTCCGGCCCTTCCTTCGTCTCCGGCGTGACGCTCCGTGCTTCTGAGCAGTCCTGCCGGAAGAGGGGAATCACCTCGCCGAGGCCCCGACGCGATGTGTGGTGGGGCGCGGGAAGGTCGTGGGGCTGCCGGCTGCGCACATGGCTGCGGGGTGACGGAACGGCGAACGGAAGGCCGCGGCCCTGTGGATCGTCTCGTGCCTTGGTAAAGGGATGCGTTCGATTCGCACAAGGGATCTTGTCCGTGCCTTCACGCTGCGCTGACAACTTGCTGCCGCAGCCCACGTGATCACGGGGGTCGACCTGGCGCATCGGCTGCTCCTGTCGGGGTGCGATGCGTAAAGGGTTGGTGGGTGGGGTGCGTCCGCTCTCGCGGTGGCGTGTGTGGCTGGCCGTGATGCCGTTGCTGGTGTCCTTCTGGGCGCAGGAGGGCGGCGCGGCCCACGCGGCGACGCGTCCGTCGGCCTCGCTGGGTGCCGGGCTGAACCAGGTGTGGAAGTGGCTGTCGGGCGCGGACGGTTCGGGGCCCCGATCCAAGACCGGTTCCGCGCATGACGTACGTGCCGCGAAGGCCGGCAAGGGGCGGCCGTCCGGGAAGTCGCCGGGCAAGGGCAAAGGGCAGTTGGCCGCCTGGAAGGCGCCGAGCACCCAGGCCGAGAAGGAACGTTCCGGCGACGCGTCCGTGGGCTTCGACGCGAGGACGAGCAAGCGCATCGCCGCGAAGTCCGGCGCACAGTTCGACTACTTCCAGAACGCCGACGGGTCCTTCACCCGGAAGATGTCGCAGTCCAGGATCAACTACCGGGATTCCTCTGGTACTTGGAAGCCCATCGACCCCAGGGTCGCGAAGGGCGCCGATGGACGCTGGCGCGAGAAGGCGAACTCCCTCGGGGTGTCCTTCGCGTCCTCCACGGCGACGGACGGCTCCGTACAGGAGTCCGCGCTGCGGGGGAGCGGTGCGGGCTCGGTCGTACCCGCGGCCCTGACCTGGAAGACCAAGGCCAAGACCGCCTCCGCCCTCCAGGCCGACGACACCGACGACCCGACGGCGACTCCCACCCCCAGCCCCACCGTCAGCTCCGGCACCTCCGCCCAGGGCGACCTGGCGACCCTGACCATCGCCGACTCGGAGTCGGTGTCCTCACCGACACGAATCTCGTCCTCGCGCCGACCCCGAACGGTGTGAAGGAGTCCCTGGTCCTGAACTCGGCCAATGCGCCGACCAGTTGGGTCTTCCCGATGTCCCTCGAGGGCCTCACGCTGACCACCGCGTCCGACGGCACGGTGGAACTGGTGGACGCCGACGGCACGGTCATGGCGACCCTGCCGCAGCCCTTCGCCCGCGACGCCTACGTCGACCCGACCACCGGCGAGTCCCACGACAACTGGGCGATGACGTACAGCGTCACCGATGTCGACGGCACCCCGGCGGTGAAGATGTCGCTGGACCCCTCCTGGCTCGCCGGCTCCGACATCACCTTCCCGGTGACCGTCGACCCGACGATGACGGTGTCGACCGCCGGGCAGAACCTCACGACGTACGTGTACTACCCGAACACCGCCGACTACTCGTCGGACACGATCCTGCGGGTCGGCACCCCGGACGGCGGCGCGTACATCGGCCAGGCGTTCATGAAGTTCCTCGGGCTGCCGGACACCGACGGCTACCACATCACCGATGCCGACCTGCACCTCTTCAACGTGTGGGCGTACACGTGCAGTTCGTCCACCTCGTACAGCGTGTACCCGATCACGGAGCAGTGGTGGGTGACAGGCCAGAAGTCCTGGTCGGACCGGCCGGGCACCGCCGCCGCGATAGGCACCTGGGCGGGCACGGTCTCCGACACGGTGTGCGGCAACACCTCGGTGTCCACCGGCACCGGCCAGTGGCAGACCACCGACCTGGACACCGACTACTTCCAGAAGATCGCCCTGGGGCAGACCAGCAACTACGGCCTGTCCGTGTTCACTTCGGCGACCAGCTCCTACCACCTACGACGAGCGTGGCCGGCTCGTCACCCGGACCGACCCCGGCGGCGTGACGACCACCAACACCTACGACGCCCTCGACGACCTGACCGCACAGAGCGCCACGGGCGCCGAAGCGACCACGGCCGACCGCCACTTCGCCTACTCCCTCGACGGTCAGCTGGTGGCCTCGGCGGTCGGCGGCACCTGGGAGTACTACGCCACCAACGCCCTCGGTGACCTCCTCACCACCTCGGGCCAGGCGGGCAGCTCCGCCTTCACCTACAACGCCGACGAGAACCCGGCCACCCGCACCGACGCCGCCGGCACCGGCAGCTACACCTACGACACCGACGGGCGGCTGAACACCGACACGGACGCGTCGACCGGTACGACCCTGACCTACCAGTACAACTCCCTGTCCCAGCCTCGGTCGGTGAGCTACGGCACGTCGGGCGACGCTGAGTCCGGACTCGGTGAGCACATCGGCCCTGACACGGGCGGTCTCGCGCTGATACGGCTTGCCCTGCCGATGGGTGACGGTGCTCGGACGGAGGTCTGGTTCATCGAGCATCGCCGCCCTGAGATCCGCCCCGGGTGCCCCACGATTCCGCCCCGTAGGAAGATTCCTCGCCGACGCGTAACGTGACGCACCATGAAGATCCCCGCCACCGCCGCATGCTGTCGGAAACTGCTGTCACCACAAGGACGACGGTTCTCCGACCTGCGAGAGGACGGGCCCGCATGAAGATCCTCATCAGCGCCGACATGGAGGGTGCCACCGGCGTCACCTGGCCGGCCGACGTGCTGCCGGGAACCCCGCAGTGGGAGCGGTGCCGGTCGATGTTCACCTCGGACGTGAACGCCGCCGTCCTCGGTTTCCACGACGGCGGCGCCGACGAGGTCCTCGTCAACGAGGCCCACTGGACCATGCGCAACCTGCTCCTGGAGCAACTGGACGAGCGCACCGAGATGCTCACCGGACGCCACAAGTCCCTCTCCATGGTGGAGGGCGTGCAGCACGGCGACATCGACGGCATCGCGTTCGTCGGCTACCACGCGGGCGCCGGCATGGAGGGCGTCCTCGCCCACACCTACCTCGCGAACTCGATCACCGGCGTCTGGCTGAACGACGTCCGCGCGAGCGAGGGTCTGCTCAACGCGCATGTCGTCGCCGAGTACGGGGTACCGGTGGTCCTGGTCACGGGTGACGACGTGGCCTGCGAGGACGCCCTCGGGTACGCGCCCGAGGCACTGAAGGTGGCCGTCAAGGACCATGTGTCGCGGTATGCGGCCGTGTGCCGGACACCGGCCAGGACGGCCGCCGACATCCGCGCGGCGGCGAGGGAGGCGGCGAAGCTGGCGGTCCGTCAGGAACCGGTCAGGGGCGGGCCGTTCACCGTCGCCCTGGAATTCGACGCCGAGCACCTCGCGCTGGCCGCGACCGTCGTGCCCGGTGTCGGCAGGGTCGGGGAGCGGAAGGTCGCCTACACCAGCGACACCATGTACGAGGGCATCCGGACCTTCAAGGCGGTCACGACGATCGTCTCGGCCGCGGTGGAGGAGCAGTATGGCTGACATCGACGAGCGGGCCCTGGACGAGGTCGTCACGTTCACCTCGGAGCTCATCCGCATCGACACGACCAACCGCGGCGGCGGCGACTGCCGGGAGCGGCCCGCCGCCGAGTACGCCGCCGAGCGACTGGCCGGCGCCGGTCTCGAACCCGCCCTCCTCGAACGCACCGAGGGCCGCACCAACGTCGTCGCCCGCATCGAGGGCACCGACCCCTCGGCGGACGCGCTCCTCGTGCACGGTCACCTCGACGTCGTGCCCGCGCAGGCCGAGGAGTGGAGCGTGCACCCGTTCTCCGGGGAGATCCGCGACGGGGTCGTCTGGGGGCGCGGCGCGGTCGACATGAAGAACATGGACGCGATGATCCTCGCCGTCGTCCGCGCCTGGGCCAGACAGGGCGTACGACCCCGGCGCGACCTCGTCATCGCGTTCACCGCCGACGAGGAGGCGAGCGCCGAGGACGGCTCCGGCTTCCTCGCCGACCGGCACGCCGCGCTCTTCGAGGGCTGCACCGAAGGCATCGGCGAATCAGGGGCGTTCACCTTCCACGACGGCTACGGCCGGGAGCTCTACCCCATCGCCGCCGGCGAACGCGGCACCGCCTGGCTGAAGTTGACCGCGCACGGCCGGGCGGGCCACGGCTCCAAGGTCAACCACGAGAACGCGGTGACCCGGCTCGCCGCCGCGATCACCCGCATCGGCGAACACACCTGGCCGCTACGGCTCACCCCGACCGTCCGCGCGGCCCTCACCGAACTCGCCGCCCTGTACGGCATCGACCCCGACCTCGACGACCCCGACGGCATCGACCTGCTCCTCGCCAAGCTCGGCCCGGCGGCGAGACTCGTCGAGCCCGTCGTCCGCAACAGCGCCAACCCGACCATGCTGAACGCCGGTTACAAGGTCAACGTGATCCCGGGCGAGGCCGTGGCCCACGTCGACGGACGCTATCTGCCGGGCGGCGAGGACGAGTTCCGCACCACCCTGGACCGGCTCACCGGACCCGACGTCGACTGGGAGTTCCACCACCGCGAGGTCGCCCTCCAGGCACCGGTCGACTCGCTGACCTACGCTCGGATGCGGGCCGCCGTCGAGGAGTTCGCGCCCGAGGGGCATGTGGTGCCGTACTGCATGTCCGGCGGCACCGACGCCAAGCAGTTCTCGCGCCTCGGCATCACCGGCTACGGCTTCGCACCGCTGAAGCTCCCCGAGGGCTTCGACTACCAGGCGCTGTTCCACGGAGTCGACGAACGGGTCCCCGTCGAGGCACTCCACTTCGGCGTGCGGGTCCTGGACCGCTTCCTGAGGACGGCCTAGCAAGTGGGGGAGAACATGCGGACTTCGGCGTACGGCTCGTGGCCCTCGCCCATCGACGCGGCGCTCGCCGCCGCGCACGGCGGACACCCCGAGTACGTCGGCTTCGTCGGCGACGAGGCCTGGTGGACCGAACCACGGCCCACCGAGAGCGGCCGCCGCACCCTGGTGCGCCGCCGCACGGACGGCTCCGAGGAATCGGTGCTGCCCGCGCCCTGGAACGTCCGCACCAGGGTCATCGAGTACGGCGGCCGGCCCTGGACCGGAGCCGTCCAGGACGGCCAACCCCTCGTGGTGTTCGTGAACTTCACCGACCAGCGCCTCTACCGCTACGACCCCGGAAGCGAGCCGCGCCCGCTCACCCCCGTGTCGCGGGTGGGCGGCGGACTCCGCTGGGCGGAACCGCAGTTGCGCCCGGACCTGGGCGAAGTGTGGTGCGTGCTGGAGGAGTTCACCGGCGAAGGACCCGGTGACGTACGGCGCGTCCTGGCCGCCGTACCGCTGGACGGATCCGCCGCCGAGGACCGGGGCGCCGTACGCGAACTCACCGACGACCGGCACCGGTTCGTGTCCGGGCCGCGCGTCTCGCCCGACGGGCGGACGGCGGCCTGGCTCGCCTGGGATCATCCCCGGATGCCGTGGGACGGCACGGAGTTGGTGGTCGCGGATGTGGCGGACGACGGCACGTTCGGGGAGCCGCGGATCGTCGCCGGCGGGCCCGAGGAGTCGATCGCGCAGGTCGACTGGGGATTCGACGGCTCGCTGCTCTACGCCAGCGACCGTACCGGCTGGTGGAACCTCTACCGCGACCACCGGCCGCTGTGTCCGCGCGAGGAGGAGTTCGGCGGACCGCTGTGGAAGCTCGGCCAGCGCTGGTTCGCGCCCCTGGAGTGCGGCCTGATCGCCGTCGTGCACGGCCGGGGCGCCACCGCGCTCGGCGTACTGGACCCGGAGACCGGTGAGGTCGTCGACGCGGCCGGCCCCTGGACCGAGTTCGCCGCCACCCTCGCGGTGCACGGCGAGCGGATCGTCGGCGTCGGGGCCAGCCCGCGAAGCGCCTACGAGGTCGTCGAACTCGACACCCGCACCGGCAGGGCACGCGTCGTCGGCGCCGCCCACGACGACCCCGTGGACCCCGCCCACTACCCGGAACCCCAGATCCGCACCTTCACCGGCCCCGACGGACGCGAGATCCACGCCCACATCTACCCGCCCCACAGCCCGAGTTGCGCCGCACCGGGCGACGAACTCCCGCCGTACGTCATCTGGGCGCACGGCGGACCCACCAGCAGAGCCGCGCTCGTCCTCGACCTGGAGATCGCCTACTTCACCTCACGCGGCATCGGCGTCGCCGAGGTCAACTACGGCGGCTCCACGGGGCACGGCCGGGAGTACCGCAACCGGCTGCGCGAACAGTGGGGTGTCGTCGACGTCGAGGACTGCGCCGCCGTCGCCCTCGCCCTCGCCGCCGAGGGCACCGCCGACCGCGCCCGGCTCGCCGTCCGGGGCGGCAGCGCGGGCGGCTGGACCAGCGCCGCGTCCCTCGTGACGACCGACGTCTACGCCTGCGGAACCATCAAGTACCCCGTCCTCGACCTGGCCAACTGGGCCTCGGGCGAGACCCACGACTTCGAGTCGCGCTACCTGGAGACCCTGGTCGGACCCCTCGCCGAGGTGCCGGCCCGGTACACCGAGCGCTCACCCGTCGAGCACGCCGACCGCATCACCGCGCCCTTCCTGCTCCTCCAGGGCCTCGCCGACGTGATCTGCCCGCCCGTCCAGTGCGAACGCCTCCTGGAACGGATGCGCGGACGCCAAGTGCCGCACGCCTACCTCGCGTTCGAGGGCGAGGGCCACGGATTCCGCCGCGCCGACACCGTGATCCGCGCCCTGGAGGCCGAACTCTCCCTGTACGCACAGGTCTTCGGCCTCGCACCGCCCGGCATCCGCACCCTGGAGCTCACCAAGTGACCGCACTCGTCCGGCCGTTCCGACTCGCCCCCGGCGCCCGCGTGGCCGTGGTCGCGCCCAGCGGTCCGGTGTCCGAGGAACGGCTGGAGGCGGGCCTCGACATCCTGCGCGGCTGGGACCTCGACCCGGTCGTGGCACCCCATGTCCGCGACCGGCACGGCGAGTTGGGCTATCTGGCGGGCACGGACACCGACCGCGCCGCCGATCTGCAGAACGCCTGGTGCGACCCGTCCGTCGCCGCCGTCCTGTGCGCCCGCGGCGGCTACGGCGTGCAGCGCATCGTCGACCTCCTCGACTGGGAGGCGATGCGCGCCGCCGGACCGAAGGTGTTCGTCGGCTTCAGCGACCCGACCGTGCTGCACCAGGCCTTCGCCACCCGGCTCGGCCTGGTCACCCTGTACGGGCCCGCCGCGGCCGGCGCCGACTTCGTCAAGAGCACCCGCGCACAGGAGCAGTTGAGGGCCACCCTCTTCGACCCGGAGTCCGTGCGGACCATCCGGGCGGTCCCGACCGGGGGCGGGGTGCTGGTGCCGGGACGGGCCCGGGGCGTCACCCTCGGCGGATGCCTGGCCCTGCTCGCCACCGACCTCGGCAC
The DNA here is from genome assembly GCF_044766845.1 of Streptomyces sp. NPDC101776. NCBI lineage: Bacteria > Bacillati > Actinomycetota > Actinomycetes > Kitasatosporales > Streptomycetaceae > Streptomyces > Streptomyces sp. NPDC101776. Next base: position 262,849 of record NZ_JBIWMV010000001.1, read on the forward strand.
CCCGCACGCGCGGGCCGGTGCGCGCGGCGGGCTGCTGCTGATCGAGGACGTCGGCGAACAGCCGTACCGCATCGACCGGATGCTGACCCAACTCCTGCGCGCCGGCTGGCTGGACGGCGTCGCCGGGATCGCGCTCGGCTCCTGGGCCGGCTGCGGACCGTACGAGAAACTGCGCCCGGTGCTGCTCGACCGGCTCGGCGGGCTCGGGGTGCCCGTGGTGGAGGAGTTCGGGTTCGGGCACTGCGAGGGGGCGTTGACGATACCGCTCGGCGTGGCGGCCGAACTGGACGCGGACGCGGGCACGTTGACGCTGGACGAGCCCGCGCTGCGGTAGCCGCCCCGCCCGCCTGTCGTGCCGCTGCCGGCGAACTCCCCTTGCTCTCCGTCGGGTTGTCCTCAGTGTGGAGGTCCCCTTTTGTTCCGTCGTGTGCCCGGAATCCGTGCCGCGCTGGCTCTCGCGCTCACCGCACCGCTCACCCTCTCCGCACCGTTCGCGCTCGCCGACCGTGCCGCCGCGACGGACCGGTACACCGTCACCGCACTGAGGTTCACCGTCCCCGCGGGCGGCCGGGACTGCGCGGTCGACGCCGACCTGTACCGGCCCGCGGGTGTGGACCGCGCCCACCCGGCGCCCGCCGTACTGGCGACCAACGGCTTCGGCGGCAGCAAGTCCGACGGGTCCACGGACGCCATCGGCAGGACCTTCGCGCGGCGCGGCTACGTCGGACTCGTCTACTCCGGGCTGGGCTTCGGGAAGTCGGGCTGTCTCATCTCGCTCGACGACCCGGACATCGACGCGGCGGCCGCGTCGGGACTGGTCGACTTCCTCGCGGGCACCCGCGCCGCGGACGACGGGACCAGAGCGGACTTCGTGACCCTCGACGCGAAGGGGAACCCCCGGGTCGGGATGATCGGCGGATCGTACGGCGGAGCCGTCCAGTTGGCGACGGCCGCCGTGGACCACCGGGTGGACGCGCTCGTCCCCATGGTCACCTGGCACGACCTGGCGTACTCCCTCGCCCCCAACAACGGCGGGAGCGTGCCCGGAGTCTTCAAGTGGCAGTGGACCAACGGCTTCTACCTCATGGGCGAGACCCAGCCCCTGACCGTGCCGGGCCTCGACCCGACCCGGATCAACTCGCTCGCCTGCGTGCACTTCGTCAGCAAGGCCTGCGCCCTGATCCGCACACTGAACTCGGGGAGCTATCCGGCGAAGGTGACGGCGGACGTGCTCGGGTACGCGCACAGCGTCTCACCGGTCTCGTATCTGAAGCGGGTCGCGGCGCCGACGCTCCTGGTCCAGGGGCAGGCCGACAGCCTGTTCAACCTCGACGAGGCGACGGCGACGTACAGGACCCTGACGGCGCGGGGGACCACGGCGAAGATGATCTGGCAGTCGTCGGGGCACAGTGGCGGGGCGACCGCCGGTGAACTCGACCTCGGCCGGGGCGACTTGGCGTCGAGCTACGTCGGGCGGCGGATCGCGGCCTGGTTCGACCGCTATCTGCGCGGACGGACGGACGTGGACACCGGACCGGCCTTCGCGTACTACCGCGACTGGATCAAGGACTCGGCCCGCGCCTACGCAACGGCGGGCCGACTCCCCGCGCCGGACGAGAAGCTGTACCTCTCCGGCGACGGCAAGCTCGTGGACGACCGGGCGAAGGTGGCGCGGGGCAGCCGTGAGTACGTCAACCGGCCTGTTCCCACGAGCCATTCGGAGAACTCGCTGAGCGCGATGACCGGCCTGGCGGACCCGGCACCGTACGACACCCGTGGCACCTGCCTCGGCTGGACCGGCGCACCCCTGACCCGCGCGACGGACGTCGTGGGCGCCCCGAGGGCGACGCTGAAGGTCGTCTCCCCGGAGGCGCGGCGCACCCAGAACTCCGGCGACGCCGCCGACAGGCTCGTCCTCTTCGCCAAGCTCTACGACCTCGCGCCCGACGGCACCCAGACCCTTGTCCACAGGTTGGTCGCCCCTGTCCGCGTGCCGGACGTCACGAAGAGCTTCACGGTCGGTCTGCCGGGGATCGTGCACCGGTTCGCGCAGGGGCACCGGCTGCGGTTCGTGATCGCGGCGAGCGACGACGCGTACACCGGGAACCGGGGGATCAAACCGGTCACGGTGGTCAGCTCGCCGCAGGACACGGGCGTGCTGGAGCTGCCGGTCGTCGCGGACTGAGCCTCACCGTGCGTGATGGCCGATTCGGGCTCACCCTGGACACATGAGCCCGAAGACCACCGAGAGCGCCGGCGGGACCGGCCGGCGGGAACGCGTGCTGACCCCCGCCCGGATCTCCGTTCTGCTGCTCGCCGTCCTGGCCCTGATCTTCATCTTCGAGAACACCCGCGCCACGAAGATCCGTCTGCTGATCCCCGAGGTCACCATGCCCTTGTGGATGGCACTGCTCGGCACGGCGGTCATCGGCGCCCTGTGCGGGTGGTATTTCATGCGACGGCGCCGGTAGCCGGCACTAGGGTGACCGGATGCCGCACACCGCATCCCGCTATCTCGCCGAGGGCCCCCGCGTGGGCATCCGCCCCTTCACCTACGCGGACGCCGCCGAGTTCACCGCGAGGGTCCGGGAGAGCAAGGATCTGCACCAGCCGTGGCTGTTCCCGCCGGCCGGCGCGGACGCGTACACCGCCTACGCGCGGCGGCTGATCCAGGATCCGACCAAGGCCGGGTTCCTGGTGTGCGAGATGGACGGCGGGGGCATCGCCGGGTTCATCAACATCAACAACATCGTCGAGGGCGGCTTCCAGTGCGGCGCGCTCGGATACGGCGCCTTCGCGCACGCGGCCGGGCGCGGGCTGATGCGCGAGGGGATGAACCTCGTGGTGGGGCACGCCTTCGGGCCGATGCGGCTGCACCGGCTGGAGATCAATGTGCAGCCCACCAACGCCGCCTCGATCGCCCTCGCCCGCACCTGCGGTTTCCGGCTCGAAGGCTTCTCGCCGGACATGATCTACATCGACGGCGCCTGGCGCGACCACGAGCGCTGGGCGATCACCGCCGAGATGCGGACTTCCGGTTGACCTTCATCGTGTCCAGGTCCGTCACCGTCGACTTCAGGTCGCGGAAGGCGTAGCCGAGGTCCTTCAGCGCGGTCTCGGCGCGGTCCTCCGCGAGCGCCGCCGCCATCTCCGTGCCGTCGGCCGCGTCCGACACCACCACATACCGCCACGAGAAGTGCTTGAGCGGCGACGGTTCGTAACTGAGCGAGCCCTCCTCGGTGAACCGCATGCTGAGCATCCCGTGCTCCGCCGCCTCGCCCAGCAGCCGCTGCCGCGCCTCGTCCGTCAGCGCGTCCCAGGTGCCCCGGACGATCACCCGGTACGTGTGCTGCTCGCCCATCCGCCGTTCCACCCCTTGCTCCGTGCCGTCGATCGCCCGACTCTACGTCGGCGCGGACGCACCGCACGCGGAATTTCCCGGTGCTTCCGCCTTTGCGGAATCCTGACGTGCGGCGCCCCTGGCCACCGCACCCGTTGCCGGGTTCCATGGTGATCGTGACGACGATCCGACGTGAGGTACTGACCCTGCCCACCGCCGAGTTGGGTCCGGACAACCCGCTGCCCCCACTGCGTCCCCTCGACGAAACACACCGTATCGACGGCCGGGACCGGGAGGATCTCCCGCGTGACATGGCCCGCCAGGTCGGCTACGAACCGCTCCGCAGCCTGCTGCCTACCCGCGTCCGGGACGGCTACGACCGACAGCGCGCACCCCGTCGGGTCGACGCCCTCGTGATCGAGAACGACCGGCTGCGCGCCACCGTCCTCCCCGCCCTCGGCGGCCGCATCGCCTCCCTCGTCCACAAGCCCACCGACCGTGAACTCCTGTACCGCAACCCGGTGGTGCAGCCCGCGAACTTCGCCCTCAACGGCGCCTGGTTCTCCGGCGGCATCGAGTGGAACATCGGCGCCACCGGCCACACCACCCTCTCCTGCGCACCCCTGCACGCCGCCCGCGTCCCGGCCCCCGACGGCGGTGAGATGCTCCGCCTGTGGGAGTGGGAACGGCTCCGCGACCTCCCCTTCCAGATCGACCTCTGGCTCCCGGACGGCTCCGACTTCCTCTACGTCGGCGTCCGCGTCCGCAATCCCCACGAGAAGCCGGCGCCCACCTACTGGTGGTCCAACATCGCGGTACCGGAGGAACGCCGGGTCCTCGCACCGGCGTCGGAGGCCTGGCACTTCGGGTACGAGCGGCGACTGCGCCGGGTGCCCGTGCCGTCGTACGACGGAGTGGACCGGACGTATCCCCTCAACAGCCCCTACGCCGCAGACTACTTCTACGAGATGCCGGACGGACGGCGCCGCTGGATCGCCGCGCTCGACGCGGACGGGCACGGGCTCGTGCAGACCTCCACCGACGCGCTGCGGGGCCGCAAACTCTTCGTGTGGGGCAACGGCAGCGGTGGCCGGCGCTGGCAGGAGTGGCTCACCGAGCCGGGCACCGGCGGCTACTGCGAGATCCAAGCGGGCCTGGCCCGCACCCAGTTGGAGCACGTACGGCTCGACCCGGAGAGCGAGGTGTCCTGGCTGGAGGCGTACGGCCCGCTCGACGCCCGGGCGGACGGGGAGTGGTCCACCGTCGTGGACGGTGCTGAGGCGCGGCTCGAAGTCGCCCTACCCCGCGCCGATTTCGACGCCGCCTACGTCGCCTGGAAGCCGCACGCCGACACCGAACCCGGTGAGATCCTCGCCACCGGCTCCGGCTGGGGAGCCCTCGAAGTCCTGCGCACGGACTGGAAGTTGCCCGGCACACCCTTCGAGGAGTCCACGCTCGGCGAGGCCCAGGCGCCCTGGGCGGAACTGCTGCGCAGCGGTGCCCTGCCCGAGCCGCGCCGGGTCCGGCCGCCCGGCGAGTCGCTGGTCGCCCCGCACTGGCGGGACATGCTGGAGACCGCGCCCGCCACCCCGCTCACCGAGTACCACCTCGGCATAGCGCAGTGGCACGCCGGCGATCGGGCGCAGGCGGTGCGCAGTTGGGAGCGGGCCCTCGAACTCGCCCCGTCCCTCTGGCCGTTGCTCCGCTGTCTCGCCGTGGCCGATCAGGAGTCGGGCAACCACGAGCGGGCCGCCGACCGGTACAACGAGGCCTTCGCCGACCTGTGCCACGAGCGGCGCGACGCCGGGGAGCGCTGGACCGCCGCCACCGCCGCGCTCGGCCGCGAGGCCGTCGAGGCACTGCTGCGGGTACGGCGCGCGGCGGACGCCCGCGCCGTGTGGGAGATGCTGTACCCCGCCACCCGCGAACGTGGCCGATTTCAGTTGCTCCAGGCCGAGTTGCTGCTCGCGGAAGGGCGGCGCGACGACGCCTGGGCCGTCTTCGCCGACGGCTTCGAGGTCGCCGACCTGCGCGAGGGCGCCGAGTCGATCGGCCGCCTCTGGGCCCGCCTCACCGACGAACCACTGCCCATCCGCTACGACTTCCGGATGCGGCCGGAAGGCCCTGAGACGCGGTGAGTTGAGGTGGGACGTGGACCGGCGGCCGGCCGTCAGCCCCGCCGGTCCACGTACTCGTAGACCGAACCGTCCGGATGCATCGCGATCAGATTGCGCCCCACCGGTGTCGCCAGCGGGCCCGCGATGATGCGGGCGCCCAGGTCGGTGAGGAGCGTGTGCGCCTCGTCGACGTCCTTGACGGCGATCGTCGCCGCGACCTTGCGCAACACCTCCAACTCCGCCGCGGGCCCGGTCATCAGCAGGAAGAAGCCGACCGCGGCCACCGACACCCCGCCGCGCTCGAACCGGAGCGCCGAGGCGCCCGTGAGGCGTTCGTAGAAGGGGACGGCGGTCTCCAGGTCGTCGACGCAGATACGCAGCGTGGCTCCCAGAATGTCCATACGGACGAGCCTAGTTGGGACGGCCGGGCCGAGGTGATCCTTTCGGACGATTCCGGCCCGGCAGCGCTGCCGGCGTACTCAGACGGCCTTGCGGCACAGGATCTCGCCGTGCAGCACGGCGAACCAGCCGTCCTCCTGCTTCCCCCACTCCCGCCAGGCGTCGGCGATCGCGCGCAGCTCCTCGGGGGTCGCGTGGCCGCCCTCGGTCGCGACCGCCGCGTACGAGGACGCGACCGTGCGGTCCGCCCACAGACCGCTCCACCAGGCCCGCTCGTCCGGAGTGTGGAACGTCCAGGTGCTCGACGTGGCCGTGATGTCGCTCAGCCCCGCCCGCAGCGCCCACGATTTGAGACGGCGTCCGGCATCCGGTTCGCCCCCGTTGGCGCGGGCCACCCGCCGGTACAGGTCCAGCCAGTCGTCCAGCCCCGGCACCTCCGGGTACCAGGTCATCACCGCGTAGTCCCCGTCGCGGGCGGCGATGAACCCGCCCGGCTTGGTCACCCGCACCATCTCCCGCAGCGCCTGCACCGGATCGCCCACGTGCTGGAGCACCTGATGGGCGTGGACCACGCAGAACGTGTCGTCCGGGTAGTCCAGGGCGTGGACGTCGGCGACCGCGAAGTCGACGTTGGTCAGGGCGCGTTGCCCGGCGGTGGCGCGGGCCTGGTCCAGGATGCCCGGCTCGCGGTCGACCCCGGTGACGGAACCGTCCGGGACCAGCGCCGCCAGGTCGGCGGTGATGGTGCCGGGACCGCAGCCGATGTCCAGGATCTTCATGTGCGGCTTCAGCGAACCGAGCAGGTAGGAGGCCGAGTTGACGGCGGTTCGCTGGGTGTGTGAACGCAGTACGGACTCGTGGTGCCCGTGCGTGTAGACGGCGGTCTCCTGTGGTTTCGGCATGGCTCTACCTACCCCTTCGCGTCTTCTTCCTCGTAGACGGAACGGTACGCGCGCATGTCGAATGATGAGACCTGCGTTTTACGATGTGGACTGACGGGTGATCAGGGACTCGGTCAGGGGGCGATACACCGTCAGCGCCTCGGGCTGCTCCTCCAGCGTCAACTCGTCTGCCACGTCCGTGACTTCACCGTCGTAGGCGAGCAGCGTGCCGGGGGCGAGGCCGCTCAGCCGCAGTCGGTGCACCTGGGCCGCCGCGTGGACGGGGGAGCGGGTGAACGGGCCCGCGAGGGCCGCGGCGAGCAGGCGCAGCGCGGGCCTGCGGCCGCCGTGCACGATCCGGATGTCGAGCCGCCCGTCCGCCAGGTCCACCCGGCGGCCGGACGCGACGCCCATCCGGTGATAGGTCCCGTTGCCGGCGAACAGCAGCCACAACGGGCGGGTACGGCCGCCGAGTTCGGCCTCCAGTGGATGCCGGTCCGCGCGCAGCACCCGCAGCGCCGCGAGCACCCCGGCCGGCCAGCCGCCGATCCGGGGCGCCCAGTGCTCCCGCTCGCGCACCAGCTCCGGATAGACGCCCAGGCTCAGGGTGTTGAGGAAGATGCCCCGGGTGGCGCCGGACCTGAACCGGCCGACGTCCACGCGGACGGCGTCGCCCTGCCGGAGCGCCCGGCTCAGATCACGCGGGCCCTCCACACCGAGGTCGTAGGCGAAGTGGTTGAGGGTGCCGCCCGGGAGGACCGCGAGGGGCAGGTCGTGGCGCAGGGCGACCTCGGCCGCCGCGTTCACCGTGCCGTCGCCGCCGCACACCCCGAGCACCCGGGCGCGGGCCGCCGCCTTCTCCAACTCGGGCCGTATGTCGGCCGGTTCGCAGACGACGAGCTCCGCGCCGGGCAGGAGATCCATCAGCGCGACCGCCCGGTCCGAGGTGCCCGACGCCGCGTTGACCACCATGACCAGGCCCGCGCCGTCCGCCAGCGCCGGGACCTCGGCACGGGCGCGGACCGGCGGCACGATCTGCCCCCGGGTCGGCACCATGCCGCGCACCGCGAACGCCGCGCACGCGCCCAGGGCGGCGCCCGCCAGCACATCGCTCGGGAAGTGGACACCGGTGTACACACGGGACAGGGCGACCGAGAACGCGACCGGGGCGACCACGGCACCCCAGGCGGGCGACTCCAGGGCCCCCCCGGTCGCGAAGGCCGCCGCCGACGCCGCGTGACCGGACGGGAACGACGTGGTGATCGGCTGCCGCTTCAGCTGCCGTACGAGAGGGACGGGGTCCAGGGACGGCCGGTGGCGGCGCACGGACCGCTTGCCGATCGTGTTGATGGCGAAGGAGGCCAGGCTCAGCGAGGCGATGCCCCGGGCGGCGGCCCGGCGGGCGCGCGGAGTACGGCTCGCGGCCACCGCGGCGGCCGTCGCGAACCACAGCACACCGTGGTTGGCGCTCCGGCTCAGCCGGGGCAGCACGGGCTCGCCGGCGGGCCAGCTCCGTTCGGCCGCGGCCTCGAAGAGACGGCTGTCGAGGGAGAGCAGCCAGTCGCGCAGGGCGTGCCGGCCGGGCAGGGGGACCGTGAGGTCGACGTCGGGGCTCATGCGGTGCCGGGTACCCTGAAATGGCCGTTTGCTGCCCGGCGGACCGTCGGCGAACCGTTTCGACCATCGGCGGCCGTTCCGTCCCGACCGCGGACGACCCGATTCGACCGTCGGCGGACCGTTTCACCAAAGGACCCCCGTATGCGCCTGCTCCTCATACGCCATGGCCAGACGACGGCCAACGTGGCCTTTCTCCTCGACACGGCCGTCCCCGGCGCGGACCTGACCGACCTGGGCCGCGGCCAGGCCGCCGCCCTCCCCGAGGCCCTCGCCGACGAGGACATCGACGCCCTCTACGCCTCCACCCTGATCCGCACCCAGCAGACCGCGGCCCCGTTGGCCGCCGCCCGCGGCCTCGACGTACGCGTCCGCGACGGCATCCGCGAGCTCACCGCCGGTGACCTGGAGATGCTGCCCGGCGACTCCGAGCCCGGCCACGAGTACATGCGGATCGTGTTCGCGTGGGCCGCCGGTGACACGGAGCTGCGGATGCCGGGCGGCGAGAGCGGCACCGAGGCCCTCGCCCGCTACGACAGCGTGATCGCCGAGGCCGCCAGGAGCGGCGCCGACACCGTCGCCGTGATCAGCCACGGCGCCGCGATCCGCATGTGGACCTGCGCCCGCGCCGCCAACATCGACGTGACCTTCGCCGCCGCCCGCCCCCTCGACAACACCGGCATCGTGATCCTGGACGGCTCCCCGGCCGACGGCTGGAAGGCCCTGTCCTGGGAGGGCGCCCTGGTGGAGACGGCCGGACCGGACACCGACGGCGGCCCGACCGGACAGCCGCTCGACGAGGACCAGAAGCCGTAACGAGGCCCTGACGGGCACAATAAGAGTTTGCCCGGCCGCGAGGCCGCCCCACAGAATGCGTGGTCATGGGACATCTGGAAGCCGCACACCTCGAGTACTACCTCCCCGACGGGAGGCCGCTCCTCGGCGATGTGTCCTTCCGGGTCGGCGAAGGAGCCGTGGTCGCCCTGGTCGGGCCCAACGGCGCCGGCAAGACGACTCTCCTGCGCCTGATCTCCGGTGAGCTGAAGCCGCACGGCGGCACGGTCACCGTGAGCGGCGGCCTGGGTGTGATGCGTCAGTTCGTGGGCTCCGTACGCGACGAGACGACCGTACGGGACCTGCTCGTGTCGGTCGCTCCGACCCGGATCCGTGAGGTCGCGGCCGAGGTCGACCGGGCCGAGCACGGCATCATGACCGTCGACGACGAGGCGGCCCAACTCGCCTACGCGCAGGCCCTGTCCGACTGGGCCGAGGTGCACGGCTACGAGTTCGAGACGCTGTGGGACATGTGCACCATGGCCGCGCTCGGAGTGCCGTACGACAAGGCGCAGTTCCGGCAGGTCGGCACCCTCTCCGGCGGTGAGCAGAAGCGGCTCGTGCTGGAGGCGCTGCTGCGCGGGAGCGAGGAGGTGCTGCTGCTCGACGAGCCGGACAACTACCTCGACGTGCCCGGCAAGCGCTGGCTGGAGGAGCGGCTGAAGGAGACCCGCAAGACGGTCCTCTTCGTCTCCCACGACCGTGAACTCCTCGCCCGCGCCGCCGAGAAGATCGTCTCCGTGGAGCCCTCGCCGACCGGCGCCGACGCCTGGGTGCACGGCGCCGGCTTCGCCACCTACCACGAGGCCCGGCGCGAACGCTTCGCCCGCTTCGAGGAGTTGCGCCGCCGCTGGGACGAGAAGCACGCCCAGCTGAAGAAGCTCGTCCTGAACCTCCGTCAGGCGGCCTCCATCTCCCACGAGTTGGCGTCCCGCTACGCGGCGGCCCAGACCCGCCTGCGCAAGTTCGAGGAGGCGGGACCGCCCCCCGAGCCGCCGCGCGAGCAGGACATCACCATGCGCATCAAGGGCGGCCGCACCGGAGTAAGGGCCGTCACCTGCAAGGGACTTGAACTGACGGGCCTGATGAAACCCTTCGACCTGGAGGTCTTCTACGGCGAACGCGTCGCCGTCCTCGGCTCGAACGGCTCGGGCAAGTCGCACTTCCTGCGCCTCCTCGCCGGCGACGACGTGAAGCACACGGGGGAGTGGAAGCTCGGCGCGCGCGTCGTGGCCGGCCACTTCGCGCAGACCCACGCCCACCCCGAACTCCAGGGCCGCACCCTCCTCGACATCCTGTGGAAGGAGCACGCGCAGGCCCAGGGACCCGCCATGTCCCGACTGCGCCGCTACGAGCTCACCGGCCAGGCCGAGCAGAGCTTCGACCGGCTCTCCGGCGGCCAGCAGGCCCGCTTCCAGATCCTGCTCCTGGAACTCCAGGGAGTCACCGCGCTCCTCCTCGACGAGCCCACCGACAACCTCGACCTGGAATCCGCGGAAGCCCTCCAGGAAGGCCTTGAGGCGTTCGACGGGACGGTGCTCTCCGTCACGCACGACCGCTGGTTCGCGCGCTCCTTCGACCGGTACCTGGTCTTCGGCACCGACGGCAGGGTCCGCGAGACCAGCGAGCCGGTGTGGGACGAGCGGCGGGTGGAGCGCGCGCGGTAGGTCCGTGCGGTGCGGAGGCCGCGGGGCCCGAATGTTCGTAGAGTGGATGCGGGGCCGGTGGTCCGAGGACCGGTGGCCCCGGACCGGTGAGACTCGACGAGCGGGGCACACCATGACCGGAGTCGACCCTGCGCGCCTGGACGACGCCCAGCTCATGAAGGAGCTGGAGACCATCCACCGCACGCGCCACGACACCCTGCTGTACGGCTCGAACGACGCGCTGCGCGCCCACAACGACCGGATGGCCCGGCTGGAGGGCGAGTACCTGTGCCGCCACCCGCGCCGCCTCGTGGCCCCCGGCCGTACCCGGCAGGGGGCACGCGAGCGGGACTGAGCGGTGCGGGTTCGTGGGCCGAGGCGCGGGTTTGTGCCCCGAGGTCGGGGGCAGGCGAATGTGCAGCGCTGGACCGCAAACGCGTTCCCACCGACGGTGACCGTCCAACCCGGAGCATGCTCAAGGGAGTTGTGACGCACCATGCCTACAGGGCCTACTCGCACGAGCACCACACGCCATTCCCACCATGACGCCCCCGACACCGCCGAGGCGTTCCGCACCCTGGCCGCGCTGCCGCCCGGCCCGCGCCGCGACACCGTCCGCGAACGCATCGTCGAGGCCTGGCTGCCCATGGCCGACCGGCTCGCCGGGCGGTTCCGCAACCGGGGCGAGAACAACGAGGACTTACGCCAGGTCGCCGCCCTCGGGCTGGTCAAGGCCGTCGACCGGTACGACCCCGAGCGGGGCAACGCGTTCGAGAGCTATGCCGTGCCGACGATCACCGGCGAGATCAAACGGCACTTCCGGGACCACATGTGGACGGTGCACGTCCCTCGGCGGGTGCAGGATCTGCGGAACCGGGTGCGGGTGGCCGGGCAGGAGCTCGCCCAGACCGTGCCGGGGCGGCGGGCCACCGTGGCGGAGCTCGCCGTGCGGGCGGCGCTGTCCGAGGAGGAGGTGCGGGTGGGGCTTGAGGCGTTGGAGAGTTTCAGCGCGCTGTCCCTGGACGCGGGTGCCTCCGGCGGTGGGGACGGGTGGGTGTTGGGGGAGGTACTGGGTTCCGCTGATCCGGCGTTGGATGTCGTGGTCGACCGGGAGGCTGTGAAGCCCCGGTTGGCCGCGCTGCCTCAGCGGGAGCGGGAGATTCTGTATCTGCGGTTCTTCGGGGACATGACGCAGAGTCGGATCGCTGAGCGGTTCGGGATCTCGCAGATGCATGTGTCCCGGTTGATCAGTCGGTGTTGTCGGCGGATCCGGGAGCAGGTTCTCGAGGATGCTGCCTAAAGATCCGGCGGCTGTGTGTCGGCTGCCGGTCGGTGGGGGCTGGGCGCGCGGTTCCTCGCGCCCCTGAAAGACAGAGGGCGACTCGGCTCGCCGTGTTCACTCGCTCGGGTCTCGCCGCGCGCGGGTCTTCTCCGACCGGGCTTCGATGGGGGTGTTGTCGTCCTTGGTCGAAGGAGAGCCCCTCATGCGTCGCACCGCGCTTGCTCTGTCTGTTGTCGCGCTGGTCGGTGTCGGCGGGCCCGCTGTGGCCGTCGAATCGGGCGCCGCGGTCAGTCCGAGCAGCGTTCAGGCGGGTGGGAGTGTGACCGTGGACGTGTCGTGCGAGGTGCTCGGGGGGACCGCGCCCGACCGCATCGAGGGCACGTCCCGGGGGTTCGACGACGGGACGGTGGAACTGCGGAAGGTGCCCGGCAACGACGAACGGGCCGCCGGAGTCGCCTATCGGGGGACCGCGCGCGTCTCCGACGGGCAGGGGGACGGGCGGGATCCCGCGTGGACCGTCGACGGGACCTGTCCGGCGGCGCCCGGGGGACAGGGCAGGCCGTGGAGCGCGACCTTCAGCGTGGAGCGCGGGGGTGAGCAGCCGCCTTGCCAGGAGCCCCGGGGGGAGTCCTGTGGTGATGTCGCCGTGATCCAGCGCGGGGTGCGGGCCGGGGAGGGCGGGACCTTCACCGACTCCATTCCGGCTCTGGTGGCCGGTGGTGTACTGATCGCCGGTGCCCTCGGTGGCGCCGTGTACCGGCTGCGCAGGCGGACGCCGGGACACTGAGCGCGCGATCGGGACACGGCACGGCACTGCACCAGGGACTGCGCGGAGGCACCATGCGGCAGGCGGACGCGGTAGGCCAGGGGCCCGTGCGGTACGGGCCGGTGTTCCCCGACGACGTACTGCCCGTACTGCCCGAACTGGCCGCCGTGCTCGCCGCCGCCGCGTCCCGCACCGAGGAACAGCCCGTCGGCGGCGCCCCCGCCCTGCTCGACGCCGCGAGCGGCTACTTCGAACGCCGGGGCCTGCCCGCCGGCCTCTCCCGCGTGGCCGCCGCCCCGGGCGCCCCCGCCCTGCTGGTCGCGCTCACCGCCGCCCTCGGCGGTGACGTCCTGGTGCCCCGACCCTGCGCCGCCTGGTGGGCGCCGTACGCCCGACTGCTCGGCAGACCCGTGTTCCATGTGGGCACCCCGGCCGAGTGCGGCGGGGTGCCCGATCCGTACGCCCTGCTGGAGACCGTGCGCCGGGTCCGGAACGAGGGCGGTGACCCGCGGCTGCTCGTGCTGTCCGTCGCCGACGACCCGACCGCCACCGTCGCACCGCCCGAGGTCATGCACGAGACCGTCGAGGCCGCCGCCGGCGAGGGACTGCACCTGGTCAGCGACGAGACCTGGCGCGACACCCTGCACGCACCCCGGGGCACCATGCTGCTCAGCCCCGCCGAGATGCTGCCCGACAAGGTCACCGTCGTCACCGACCTCGCCGGCGCGCTCCTCCCGTCCGGCTGGCCCGCCGCCGTCGCCCGCTTCCCCGCCGGCCACGCCGGGAACGCCCTCCACGCGCGCGTGCTCGACGTCCTCACCGCACTCGGCGCCCGCGTCGCCGCCCCCGTCGCCGCAGCGGCCGGCCACGCGCTCGGCGAACCCGCGCCCGTCATCGCCCGCCGCGACAGCGCCGTACGCCTGCACGCGCGCGTGGCCGCCGCCGCGCACGCCGCCGTCACCGGAGCGGGCGCGTTCTCCCGGCCGCCGCAGGCGGGACGTCATCTGTACGTCGATCTCGGGCCGTTGCGCCACGCGCTCACCCCGCAGGGGGTGGGCGACGCGCAGGACCTGGAGGAGTTCCTCACCGCCCGGCTCGGCATGCCCGCCCCGGGAGGGCACCGCTTCGGCGACGACCTGGGCGCGCTGCGGGTCCGGCTGTCCACCGGGGCACTGCTGGGCGGAACCGACAGGGAACGCGCGGAATGCCTCACGTCACCCGCGCCGTTGGAACTGCCACACGTGCAACGCGCGTTGATGTCCTTGAGGTCGATCTTCGACGATCTCCGCGACGACGCTCAGCGATGGGAGCCTCCTCGATGACGCAGCAGTCCGAGTCGACCACCACCGGCACGCCCACCACCGGTACGACCACCACAAGCACGGCGACAACCGGCACGGCGATCACGCACGAAACGGCCGTCTCCCCGTCCCCGTTCGCCCCCTCGTCCCCGCCGCTCGCCGAGCCCCGCCCCCTAGGCGAACGGCGCGTGTGGCCCCGCGCCTTCCACGACCGGCTCACCGCCCCGCTGCCCGGCCTGGGAGCCCTCGCCCGCTTCGCCCGCGAGGGCTCCGTACGACCCCGCCCCGAAGGCCTCACCGACATCCCCCGACTCCCTTTCGCCCCCGAGCCGTTGCCCCGGGTCGACTCCCTGACCGTCGCCGTCACCTGGGCAGGGCACGCCAGTTGGGTGGTGCGGATCGGCGGGCTGACCATCCTCACCGACCCCGTCTGGTCCCGCCGCATCCTCGGCACCCCGGCCCGGATCACCCCCGTGGGCGTGGCCTGGGAAGCACTCCCGCCGATCGACGCCGTCGTCATCAGCCACAACCACTACGACCACCTCGACGCCCCCACCCTCCGCCGACTCCCGCGCCACACCCCGGTGTTCGCGCCGGCCGGCCTCGGCAGCTGGTTCCGGCGCCGCAGATTCACCCGCGTCACCGAACTGGACTGGTGGGAGGCGGCCCAACTCGACGGCGTACGGCTCGACTTCGTACCCGCCCACCACTGGTCCAAGCGCAGCCTCACCGACACCTGCCGTTCCCTGTGGGGCGGTTGGGTGATGACAGCACCGGACGGCCGGCGCGTCTACTTCGCGGGCGACACGGGCTACGGCCACTGGTTCGCCCGAATCGGCCGCCGCTATCCGGGAATTGACCTGGCCCTCCTCCCCATCGGCGCCTACGACCCGCGCTGGTGGCTGAGGGACGTCCACTGCGACCCGGAGGAAGCGGTGCGCGCGGCCCAGGACCTGGGGGCGCGGCGGATGGCCCCGATGCACTGGGGAACGTTCGTCCTGTCGGCGGAGCCGGTCCTGGAACCACTGACGCGGGTGCGGACGGCCTGGGAGCAGGCGGGCCTGGCGAGGCAGGACCTGTGGGATCTACCGGTGGGAGCTTCAAGAGTGCTGGACGAGACCCCCTAGGGGCGCGGGCAACTGCGCGACCAGCCACAACGGACCCGCACCCCGCAACGAACCGTCACCCGGCAGCTCGAACCCGCTTCCATAAACTGGGCGCCACACTGATCAAAACGGTCAGTACAACCGCCGCCACCACACCCTCCCACGGCTCCGGAAACAGCGACCCACCGAGAATGCCGATCAACTGGTACGTCACAGCCCACGCCAGACACGCGGGCGCGTTCCCGCGGGCGAACCGGCGGATCGGCCACTCGGCGATCAGACACGCCAGCATCACCGGAATACGCCCCGCCGGCACCATCCGGGACAGCACCAGCACCGTCACCCCATGATCGGCAAGCTTCTTCTGCGCCTGCTCAAGACGGTCCTCCGGCGCCCGCGACCGGATCGCCTCCAGCCAGCGCGAGCCGTTCTTCGACCCCATCCCGCGCCGCCCCAGCCAGTACAGGGCCATGTCACCCAGGAACGCGGCCAGCGACGCCGTCACGAACACCAGCGCCAGCGCGAACGGCGCCGTCTGGTGGAACGCGACCACGGCCGCCGAACTCACCAGCGCCCCCGTCGGAATCACCGGCACCAGCGCCCCGAACAGCACCAGCAGGAACAACGTCGGGTAGCCGATGGCCTGTTGGGCCGACTCGGGCGACGTCGTGGCGGTCGCGGACACCGCCTCCGCCATCCAGCTCACCGGGCGACCTCCGGACGCACGCTCTCCCCGTGCCCCAGCCGGTGCACCGCCACCGAGGGCGCGAGCTGTGCCGCGATCCGCACGAACTCCTCGCCCGGCGTGTGGAATTCGTGCGGGCGCACCGCGTCCATCCCGATCGGCCAGTACGTGCCGTAGTGCACCGGCACCGCACTGCGCGGCGAGAGCCGCGCCAGCGCCTGGGCCGCGCGCCCCGCGTCCAGATGCCCCTCGCCGAGATACGGACCCCAGCCGCCCACCGGCAGCAGTGCCACGTCGACCGGCCCGACCTCCTTGGCCATGTCGTCGAACAGCCCGGTGTCCCCGGCGAAGTAGGTCCGGGCCTCGCCCTCGACGACGTAGCCCAGTGCGGGGGAGCGGTGCGGTCCGACCGGCAGCCGCCGCCCGTCGTGCCGCGCGGGAACGGCCCGTACGACCAGGTCACCGACCATCGTCCGGTCGCCGGGGGACACCTCGTCGATCCGCAGCTGCCGGAGCCGGCGCAGCCCGGGCACCGCCCGGAGCGCGCCCCGGGGCACGAGCAGGCGCGTGCCCGGGGCGAGGGCGCCGAGCGAGGGAAGGTGCAGGTGGTCGGCGTGCAGATGGGAGACGAGCGCCAGGTCCGCGCGCCGGGCCTCGGGCGGCGGCACGGCGCCCCGGCGGCGTCGTAGATGTGCGAGTCGGCGCGCGAACAGGGGATCGGTGAGGACGCGTACGTCCGAGTCCTCGATCGTGCAGGTGGCGTGACCCCACCAGGTGATCTCCACCGGCACCTTCTTTGCCTCCTTCGCGCGACTCCCCCGAAGCCTACGGGCAGGAGTAGGGTCGGCGGCGAAACCCGGAGGTGAGGGGGACGCCATGGGACAGGTACGCGGTGCCTCGGGTATGCCCTCGCGGCTTCGGGTCACGGCGATCGCCAGCCTGACGCCGCTGGAGGAGTTGGACGAGGACCCCTTCCTGGTCGACTCCCGCAGCCAGCACGCGATGTGCGCCCGCTGGGCCGCCGACCACGGCTATGTGATCGCCCGCGAACTCCTCGTACGCGCCCTGCGCCCCGACCACAACGCCCTGTGGGACGGCGTCCGCCCCGGCCTCGACCTGTTCGTCGCCCCCAGCCGCCGGGTCCTGGAGAGCGCGCTGTCCTCCGTCGAGGAGTTCACCGACGAGTGCGCGCGACGCGGGGTGCGGATCGAGACGGTCGGCAGCGCGGAACCGTCGTACGACGCCCAGGCCAAGGCCTGTGTGCACCGGCGGCTGTCGATGCCGACGGCCGGCTACGACGGCCGCTAGCCCAGGGGTCCCCGCGTCCCGTATGACAGGCTGGGGACAGGCCCGCCAGGTCGACGGGCCCGGGACGTGAGGTGTACGGGGCGTGCGTGGAGGGCGTTGGCGGCGGCTCGCCAGTCAGGTCGGGCGGAGCATCGCGGTGTGGGCCGTCTCCACGGTCACCATGCTGGTGCTCGCCGGGATACTGCCGGACTTCCAGCTCCAGTCGGCGGACGGCGACAGCGCCACCCGTATCGCGGTCACGGCCGCGCTCGGCGCCGGCGCCTTCGGTCTGCTGTCGGCCCTCGTCTGGCCGCTGCTGGTACGGCTGTTGCTGCTGGTGCCCGCACTCGTCCTCGGCCTCCTCGTCTTCGTGCTCAACGGGTCGCTCCTGCTGATCGCCCTGCGCATCAATCCCGACGGCGGGCTGCGCGGCCAGGTCGCCCCCGAGACCGCCGTCGTCGTGGCCGCCGTGATGTCCGCCGTCGCCTCCGCCACCGGCGGTGCCCTGGCCGTGCGCGACGACGACGCCTACCGCCGCCGCCTCTACCGCCTCGCCGACCGCCGCCGCAGAGCTCTCCCGCCGGGCCCGTCCTCGCCCGGCACCGTCTTCCTGCAACTCGACGGCGTCGGCCACGACGTCCTCCTCGACGCCATGGCCAAGGGGTTGATGCCGACCGTCGCCAAGCTCCTCGGCGGCGACCGCCCCACCCATCGCCTCACCCCCTGGCGCACCGACTGGTCCAGCCAGACCGGCGCCAGCCAGCTCGGCATCCTGCACGGCTCCAACCACGACATCCCCGCGTTCCGCTGGTACGAGAAGGACAGCGGCGAGGTGATGGTCTGCAACCGCCCGACCAGCGCCGTCGAACTCCAGAACCGCGCCGTCGCGTACACGGGCGACGGCGGCCTCCTCACCGTGGACGGCGCCAGCCGGGGCAACCTGTTCAGCGGCGGCGCCGACGAACAGGCCCTCGTGCTGTCCATCGCCACCCGCCGCCGGGGCCGGGAGAACCGTTCCCGCGCGGGCTACTTCGCCTACTTCTCCGACCCCGCCAACGCCGTCCGCACCGCGATGTCCTTCGTCGCCGAGGTCGGCCGCGAGCTCGGCCAGTCGACGCGTTCCCGGCTCACCAAGCAGCGCCCCCGGATCAAACGCGGCGGCCTGTACCCCGTCGTCCGCGCCTTCGCGACCGTCGTGGAACGGGACGTCGTCGTCGCCGCGGTCATGGGTGACATGCTCGGCGGCCGCACCGCCGTCTACGCCGACCTCGTTGCCTACGACGAGGTCGCCCACCACTCCGGCCCGCGCAGCCGCGACGCCGCCAAGGTCCTCCAACGCCTGGACCGTTCCCTCGCGTTGATCGAGAACGTCGCCGAGCACGCCCCGCGGCCGTACCGCATCGTCGTCCTCTCCGACCACGGGCAGAGCCCCGGCGAGACCTTCCAGGGCCGCTACGGCCTCACCCTCGGCGACCTCGTGCGGGCCGGCTGCGGGCTGCCCGTGCCGCGCCGGGCCCGCCGCACCCACAGCGGCGCCGAGGCCCGCGCGGCCGTCCGCGCCGCGCTGCGCAGGCCGGCCAAGGACGGCGACGAGCGGCAGGCTCACTCCGGCCGTCACTCGGAGCCGATCGTGCTGGCCTCCGGCAACCTCGGCCTGGTCTCCTTCCCCGACGTGCCGCACCGCATGACCAAGGAGGAGATCGACGCCCGCCACCCCGCCCTCCTCACCACCCTCGCCAACCACCCCGGCGTCGGCTTCGTCCTGGTGCGCAGCGAGGAGCACGGCGGAGTCGTCCTCGGCGCCCACGGCGCGGAGCTGCCGGTGGCCGAACTCGACGACAAACAGGGCCCGTTGGCGGACTTCGGCCCCGGCGTCGCGGACGCCGTCCGGCGCACCCACTCCTTCCCGCACACCGCCGACATCATGGTCAACTCCTGGTACGACCCCGCAGAGGGCGAAGTCCTCGCCTTCGAGGAGCAGATCGGTTCCCACGGCGGCCTCGGCGGCTCCCAGGGCAAGCCGTTCCTGCTGTCGCCGCACACCTTCTCCGCACCGGTCGACGACGGCGACGACCTCGTCGGCGCGGAGCAGGTGCACCGGGTCCTGCGGCGCTGGCTGCGCGAGTGCAACGGGCCTCAGGTCCCGCTGCCGGCCGAGCCGGAGGAACGCGCCGCCTGAAAATCGGCTGCGCCGAGTGGGACGTAGGCACACACTGGGGACATCGGAGCGCGTTCGCGCCCTTGTCGAACCCCCTTGAGGAGAGCCTCTTTTGCAGGCTGCGGTCACTGTCACGCCCGCCCGTATACCCGAGCTGCTGCTCGGACTCGCGACCGTCCGGCCCGTGTTCATCTGGGGTGCGCCCGGCATCGGAAAGTCGTCCCTGGTAAGGGAGTTCGCCGAGTCGCTGGGCCTGGAGTGCGTGAGTCTGCTCGGTACGCAGCTCGCGCCCGAGGACCTGATCGGCGTACCGCAGATCCGGGACGGACGGTCCGTGTTCTGCCCGCCGGAGGCGATCGCGCGGGACGAGCCGTACTGCCTGTTCCTCGACGAACTCAACGCGGCCACACCGGATGTGCAGAAGGCGTTCTACTCGCTGATCCTGGACCGCCGTATCGGCAACTACGAACTGCCCAAGGGCTCCATCGTGATCGGCGCCGGCAACCGGGCTACGGACAACGCGCTGGCCCGGCCGATCTCGTCCGCGCTGATCAACCGGCTCACCCATGTCCACCTGGAGGCGTCCCCCAAGGACTGGCTCGACTGGGCCGCCGCCAACGGCATTCACCCCTGGATCCTGGACCACCTCACCGACCGCCCCGACCACCTGTGGTCCAAGCCGCCGAAGACCGAGGAAGCCTTCTCCACACCCCGCTCCTGGCACATGCTCTCCGACGCGCTGGGCTCCTTCGGGACCGACCTCGACGAGGACACCCTGAAGGTGATCGCGCACGGCACGCTGACGCCCGCGCACGCCGTCGCGTTCTGCGGCTACGTCAAGATCGTGCGCAGCCGCTTCGGCATCGAGGCGATCATCAAGGGCGACGCCCGCTGGCCGCACCGCCCCGCCGACCGCGACCTGTTGTACTACCTCGCCGAGTCCTTCCGGGGCCGGCTCGTCAAGGAACTCCCGGCCAGCAAGGAGCACTTGTCGGCCAACGGACTCCAGACCGCCTACCGCGCCAAGTCGCTGCTCGTGCAACTCGCCGAGATCTCCGTCGAGGTCGCGCAGAGCGTCATCGCCCCGGACACCGACGGCAATCCACTGCTGCCCGCCTGGTTCCTGGTCGAGGCGGCCCGTGACATGCCCCGGCTGGTCGAGGCCCGGCAGTGAGCCGCACCCGGGGCGACAAGGGGAAGCCGAAGAAGGATCCCGCAGCCGAGGCCTTCGCGGAGGGACTGCGGCTGGTGCGCGCCAACCGCGCACTCGCCGCCATTGGGTTCAGCGTCTGCCGCAAGGAGGACTGCCCCCACGCGTCCGCCACCGGTCTCGTCCGCGTCGACTCCAACGGCGTGCTGCACGTCCACCCCACCCGCCGGGCCGAACCCGCAGAATGGGCCTGGGCGATCGCGCACTGCATCATCCACCTCGGCTTCGGCCATGTCCCGGCCGCGGCGAAACCACGCGACCAGCCCGACGGTCCCGCCCTCGCCGCCCGCTGCGCCGTCGTCAACCGCTTCCTCCTCGGCTTCCCCATCGGCATCACCCCCGAGGACCTGCCCGCCGCCTACCCCGGCGGCGACGAGGACCAACTCGCCGCCCGCTGGCGCCGCGACGGCATCCCGCCCCTCTACGAACGCTGCGGTACGGCGGGCGGCGAAGCGGACCAGTCGCTCGTGCCCTGGGACACCTGGCAGGGCGGCAAGGCCCCCGACTGGCAGCTCAACTTCGCAGGCGCCCTCACCCGCACCGTCGCCATGGCGATGGACGTGGCGGGCGGCCGACGCGCCTCGATGCGCGGCGGCCCCACCCGACTCCAGCCCTGGGAACGGGCGTTGAGCTGGTTCGTCTCCTCCTACCCGCTCCTCGGCGGCATCGCGGCCGGCATCACCCTCGTCGCCGACGCCGAACTCGCCCACGCCCACGGCATCTCCGTCGCCGCCGTAGACACCTCCGTCGCCGAGATCTACATCAACCCGCTGCGCCAACTCGACGACGAGGAATGGCGGTTCGTCCTCGCCCACGAGATGCTGCACGCCGCCCTGCGGCACGGCGACCGCTGCGGGGTCCGCGACCCCTTCCTCTTCAACATCGCCGCCGACTACGTCATCAACGGCTGGCTGTCCGAGATGGACGTCGGCCGGATGCCCGAAGGCCTGCTCTACGACCCGGAGTTGAAGGACCTCTCCGCCGAGGAGGTCTACGACCGGATCGCCGGCGACCTGCGCCGGATGCGCCGCCTGGCCACCCTGCGCGGCAAGGGCGTCGGCGACATCCTCGGCGGCCCGCTCGGCAGCCCGCGCGACTACGTGGACCTCGACGAGTTCTACCGGCGCGGCCTCGCCCACGGCCTCGACCTGCACGACCAGCACCAACGCGGCTTCCTGCCCGGCGGGTTGGTCGAGGAGATCCGCACACTCAGCCATCCACCGCTGCCGTGGGACGCCCGACTCGCCCGCTGGTTCGACGAGTTCGTGCCCCGCCGCGAGCCCGTACGGTCGTACGCCCGCCCTTCGCGCCGCCAGTCCTCCACCCCCGACATCCCGCGCGCCGGCCACTGGTTCCCGCCGGAGGAGATCCCCCGCTGCACCTTCGGCGTCGTCCTCGACACCTCCGGCTCCATGGACCGCGCCCTCCTCGGCAAGGCGCTGGGCGCGATCGCGTCGTACGCCGAGGCCCGTGACGTACCGGCCGCCAGGGTCGTGTTCTGCGACGCGGCCCCGCACGACGCGGGCTATGTCGCGGTCACCGACATCGCGGGCCGGGTACGCGTGCACGGCCGCGGCGGCACCGTCCTTCAGCCCGGGATCGACCTGTTGCACCGCGCCGACGACTTCCCGCCGGGGGCGCCCGTCCTCGTCATCACCGACGGCTGGTGCGACGTGTTGCGGGTGCGGCGCGAGCACGCCTATCTGATTCCACAGGGTGCTCGCCTGCCGTTCACCCCGCGTGGGCCGGTCTTCCGGGTGAGCTGAACCGGAATGTGATCGGATGGTTCCGAAAGACATCCGCTTCGAAAGGAAACACCGTGGCAACCACGCGCACCGCACACACCGTCTGGGAAGGCGAACTCATCAAGGGCAGCGGCGAGGTCACCTTCGACTCGTCAGGCATCGGTGTCCAGCCGGTGACGTGGGCGTCGCGCGCCGAGCAGGCCAACGGCAAGACCAGCCCCGAGGAACTCATCGCCGCCGCCCACTCGAGCTGCTTCTCGATGGCGCTGTCGCACGGTCTGACCGGCGCGGGCACCCCGCCCACCCGCCTGGAGACCAAGGCCGACGTCACCTTCCAGCCCGGCGAGGGCATCACCGGCATCCACCTCACCGTCCGCGGCGAGGTCCCCGGCCTGGACGCGGCCGGCTTCGCGGCCGCCGCCGAGGACGCCAAGAAGAACTGCCCGGTCAGCCAGGCGCTCACGGGTACGACGATCACGCTGACGGTCGAATCCGCCTGATCCCGCTCCCCCTTCCTTCTCGATGCCGCGCCCGGAAAAACGGGTGCGGCATTGACATTCCCGCACTCAAGTTTTGAGCTGGAGATCGGGCAGCGCCTGGCGGAAGGGGACGGCGATGGGACGTGCGGTCGGTATCGATCTCGGGACCACGAACTCGGTGGTCGCGGTGTTGGAGGGCGGCGAGGCCACAGTGGTGGTCAACGCCGAGGGCGCGAGGACCACGCCCTCGGTCGTGGCCTTCGCGAAGAACGGCGAGGTGCTCGTCGGCGAGGTCGCCAAACGGCAGGCCGTGACGAACATCGAGCGCACCGCGCGCTCGGTGAAACGGCACATGGGCGAGACCGAGTGGCGGTTCCCGGACACGGGCGCCATCGACGGAACGCGGTACCGCGCCCAGGAGTTGTCCGCGCGCGTGCTGCAGAAACTGAAACGCGACGCGGAGGCCTATCTCGGCGAGGACGTCACCGACGCCGTGATCACCGTCCCCGCCTACTTCGACGACTCCCAGCGCCAGGCCACCAAGGAGGCCGGGGAGATCGCGGGCCTCAAGGTGCTGCGGATCATCAACGAACCGACGGCCGCCGCCCTCGCCTACGGCCTCGACCGCGGCGAGGAGCAGACCGTCCTCGTCTTCGACCTCGGCGGCGGCACCTTCGACGTCTCCCTCCTGGAGATCGGCGACGGCGTCATCGAGGTCAAGGCCACCAACGGCGACACCCGTCTCGGCGGCGACGACTGGGACCAGCGGGTCATGGAGTACCTGGCCAAGAAGTTCAAGGGGCAGTACGGCATCGACCTCGGCAAGGACAAGATGGCGCTCCAACGCCTGCGCGAGGGCGCCGAGAAGGCGAAGATCGAGCTGTCCTCGTCCTCCGAGACGACGATCAACCTGCCCTACATCACCGCCTCCGCCGAAGGCCCGCTGCACCTCGACGAGAAGCTGACCCGCGCCGCCTTCCAGGAACTCACCGCCGATCTCCTCGACCGCTGCAAGACCCCCTTCCACCAGGCGGTCAAGGACGCGGGCATCAAACTCGCCGCCGTCGACCACGTCATCCTCGTCGGCGGCTCGACCCGGATGCCGGCCGTCACCGACCTCGTCAAGGAACTCACCGGCAAGGACCCGCACAAGGGCGTCAACCCCGACGAGGTCGTGGCGGTCGGCGCCGCCCTCCAGGCCGGCGTCATCCGCGGCGACGTCAAGGACGTCCTCCTCCTCGACGTCACCCCGCTGTCCCTGGGCATCGAGACCAAGGGCGGCATCATGACGACGCTCATCGAACGCAACACGACCATCCCGACGCGGCGTTCGGAGATCTTCACCACCGCCACCGACAACCAGCCCTCGGTCGGCATCCAGGTCTACCAGGGCGAACGTGAAATCGCCGCGTACAACAAGAAGTTGGGCGTCTTCGACCTGACCGGCCTGCCGCCCGCGCCGCGCGGGGTCCCGCAGATCGAGGTCGCCTTCGACATCGACGCCAACGGGATCATGCACGTCTCCGCGAAGGACCTGGCGACCTCCCGCGAGCAGAAGATGACCGTCACCGGCGGCTCGGCCCTCGGCAAGGAGGACATCGACCGCATGATGCGGGAGGCCGAGCAGTACGCGGACGAGGACCGTCGGCGCCGGGAGACGGCCGAGACCCGCAACCAGGCCGAGCAACTCGTCTACCAGACCGAGAAGTTCATCCGTGAGAACGAGGAGCGCGTGCCGGTCGACATCAGGCCGGAGGTGGAGGCGGCCGCTGCGGAGGTGAAGGCGCTGCTGGAACACGAGGCGGATACCGCGGAGTTGCGTGCGGCCGTGGAGAAACTCGCCACCGTCAGCCAGCGCATGGGCCAGGCGATGTACGCCCAGGCCGCCCAGCAGACACCCGCCGAACAGGCGGAGCCCGCCACGGAACACACCTCGCCCCAGGAGGAGGAAGGAGTCGTCGACGCAGAGATCGTCGACGACGAACGCGAGGCCAAGGGAGGTGCGGCCTAGCTCCCGGTCCGCTCCCACCCCCGCCGCTCCGGCCGCGGCCCCAGCCCCTTGGGGGCGCGGCTGCGGTACACCACGCACGGACGGAACAGGTACTGCACCGGCGCGCTGAACATGTGCACCAGGCGGGTGTACGGCACCAGCGCGATCAGCACCATGCCGATCACGGCGTGGACCTGGTGGAACACCGGCACGCCCGCCATCACCCCTGTGTCCGGCCGGAGGGTGAGGAGGCCGCGGGCCCACGGGGCGATGGACCGGCGGTAGTTGTAGCCGTCGCCGGAGGCGTGGGTCAGCTTGGCCACCATGCCCATCGCGATCGCCGCGAGAAGCACGACGTACATCAGCTTGTCGTTGACCGTGGCCGACCGGAACACGGGTGCGTTCGTACGGCGGCGGTAGAGCAGGAGGACGATGCCGGCGACCGTGAGGACACCGGCCGCGGTGCCGCCGTAGAGGGAGAACAGGTGGTAGACGTGCTCGCTGATGCCGGCCGAGCGCGTCCATGACTCGGGACGAACAGGCCCACCAGATGGCCGGCGAGGACGAAGAGGATGCCGTAACGGAAGGCGGGGGAGGCGACGTCGAGGAGTGTCGACTCGTAGATCATCGGCGGGCCTCGGTGGGTGCGGGCGGCAGCGTGGCGCATACGGCGTCCAGGACGGAGGCGTACGGCGTGCCGAAGTCGGCCAGCCGGGACCGGAGTTGGTCCAGGGCGGCGCGGTACTCGGTGAGGAGTTCGAGGTTGCCGGTACGGGACGTGAACTCCAGGACGGCGGGGAGGAAGTCGGGAAGTTCCTCGCCGGTGAACTCCAACTCGTGCGCGCGGTACAGCTCTTTGAAGCGGACCAGGGACATGCCGCGCCGACGGGTGTCGCCGTCGTGCCACCAACTCAGGTACAGGCTGTGCCGGTTCTTGAAGTCGAAGACCTGGACGTAGTGCGCGGCCAGGTCCTGGGGCGGGGTGAGGGCCGCGTGGTCGACGAACTCCCGTAGCTGCGGGGCGGCTTCGCGCAGCAGGGGGAGCCGGGCGCGGAAGTCGTTGTCGGGGTACGTCAGGCAGAGCGCGGCCGCCTGGTACAGCACAGCGTCCGAGGGCATCAGGCCTCCTTCGCGTCGTGGTCCGGCTGATCCGGGTGGTCCGCGGTCTGCCGGTCGCGCAGCGCGTGGAAGTTCTCCACGGACACGATCGGCAGCAGTTTCCGTCCCGAGTCCCGGCCGAACGGCCCGTCGCCGACCGTGCCGGGACCGTCCTGGTGGCCGACACTGCACTCGTCGGGCAGCGCGGACTCCCCAAGGCGGCGCGCGTCGCCGACCGCCGCCGTCGCCGGGATGGGGGAGAAGCCGGCGATGCGGTCGGGGCACACCCCGGATGTACGGGTGGCGCACGCGTGTGGGGGAGTAGGTGTACCAGGAGAAGGCGGCGCCGCGCGGGCGGCCGCGGAGCTCGTACGCGGGGCGGTCCGGGCCTACCGGCGGGTAGTCCGTCTGCTGGGTCTCCCAGGTGATGATGCCGTTCACGACCTTGTCGTGGCTCCAGCGGTCCCGGTAGAAGGCGTCCGCCTCCCGGCCGCCCGCCGGCCCGATGCTGTGCAGGTCCGGCGCCGTCGTACCCGGGCGGAAGAACCGTCCGGCCCGCAGCGGCGCCGCTCCCGGCTCGGCGGGCGGTGTCCGCGTGTCCGTCACCTGCGCTCCCTTGCTCGCCCGTGGTGTCGAACCTAGGGCGGGGCAGGGGAGCGCACCCGTTCACGGCAGCCGTACGGGTCAGGGCCCGTGGGCGTACGGGTCAGTGCGCGTGGACGTAGGTGTCAGTGCTTGAGGGCGACCCCGCCGTAGACCGGGACGACGCCCTCCGCCTGGGCGGCCACGTCCTCCGGCTCCGGCCGCCAGCCGTAGACGGAGATGACACCCGGGCCCAGCAGTTCAAGGCCGTCGAAGAAGCGCGAGAACTCGGGCAGGGAGCGCGGGTAGAACGGGGTGCCGCTGCGCCGGAAGTGCTCGGCGGCCTTCGCGATGGCCTCGGGGATGAGGTCCGGGGTGACCTGCGACAGCACCAGGTAGCTGCGCGGAGCGAGGACATCGACGTATCGCTTGAGCAGGCCGTACACGTCGTCCCCGTCGGGGTCGTCGCCCAGGTAGTGGGTGAGCGCGACCAGCGACAGCGCGATCGGCTGCGTGAAGTCGAGGGTCTCGCCGGCCAGCCGCAGAATCGTGTCGGGGTCGCGGACATCCGCGTGCACGTACTCGGTGCTGCCCTCGGCCGAACCGTGCAGCAGCGCCTCCGCGTGCCGCAGCACGATCGGGTCGTTGTCCGCGTACACGACCTTGGCGTCCGGGGCGACGCTCTGCGCCACCTGGTGCAGGTTCGGCTCGGTGGGGATGCCGGTGCCGATGTCCAGGAACTGGCGTATCCCGGCCTCGGCCGCGGTCCGCGTCGCCCGGTGCATGAACCGGCGGTTGGCCCGCGCGCCGCGCACCGCCGTGCCGTCCGAGGCGAGGATCTTGCGCGCCAGCTCCTCGTCCACCGGGTAGTTGTCCTTGCCGCCGAGCCACCAGTCGTACACCCGCGCCGGATGCGGCCGGCTGGTGTCGATACGGGTGGGCGCGGCTTCGGATCCGGTCATGCGGTGTCGTCTCCTCGGGAGTTCGGGTCGTCTGTGTGCCGGGAACCGTGCTGTGCGGGGCCGTGCTCAGAAGGTCTCGCGACAGTCCCGCAGGATCTTCTTGGTGCGCTGTGCGGACGCGGCGTGCGCCGTCATGTGGTCGAGGACCTCCAAATGCGCGGACACCTCCGCACGGGAGTCCAGATACAGGGCGCCCGTCAGATACTCGGTGAACACCATGTCGGGCAGCTCCGGTTCGGTGAAACGGAACAGCGAGAAGGGCGCGTACGTCCCCGGGTGCGGGCCGCTCTCGAACTCCGCGACCTGGAGCGTGACCCGGTCGCGCTCGCCGAACTCCAGGAGTCTGTCGAGCTGTTCGCGCATCACCTCGCCGCGGATGCTCACCGGACGCCGCAGCACCGTCTCGTCCATGATCACCCACAGGTGCGGCGGATTGTCGCGCTCCAGCAGCCCCTGCCGCGCCATCCGCAGCGACACATGCCGCTCGATGGTCTCCGGACCGTTCTGCCCGATCGTCCCGGCCTCCAGCACGGCACGCGCGTAGTCCTCGGTCTGCAACAGGCCGGGCACGAAGTGCGGTTCGTACGAACGGATCAGCCCGGCCGCGCCCTCCAGGCTCACGTACAGGCTGAACCACTCCGGCAGCACATCGTGGAACCGCTGCCACCAACCCGGCTGGTTCGCCTCCTCGGTGAGCGCGACGAACGCGTCCGTCTCCTCCTCGGGCACGCCGTACGTCGTCAACAGCACCTGGACATACGGCACTTTCAACGCGACCTCGGCCATCTCCATCCGCCGTACGGTCGCCGGGGCCACCCGAAGGACCTGCGCGGCCTCCTCGCGCTTGATGCCGGCCGCCTCACGCAACTCCTGCAGCCTTCTGCCCAGCACCACTTGGCCCACTGTGGGCGCGGGCCGCCGTTCACTCACGCCACGCCTCCCCATACGCGCCGAAGTCTGGGGGCAGTGTGCCATGTTCCGGCCATCGGGCTCAGCGGTTCGGAGGTGATCATCCGTCAGCCTCCCAACGAATTCAGGTACTTCGCCGTCGCCGGGTCGGCGGGCAGGAACGTCTCGATCGCCAACTCCGAGACCGTGACGTCCATGGGTGTGTTGAACGTGGAGATCGAGGAGACGAAGGACAGCACCCGCCCGTCGTGCTCGATCCGCATCGGGAGCGCGAAGTACGGGACGGGTGTGGCTGGTTCGGCATGGTCGACCGTCTCGGGCACCGGGTACGCGGCGACCTCCTCGTACAGCGCCCGCAGCGGCTCCGACCGGTGCAGGGCGATCTGCCGCTCCATCTGCGCGAGCAGATGCCCGCGCCATTCACCCAGATTGCGGATGCGCGGTGCCATGCCCTCGGGGTGCAGCGTCAACCGCATGGCGTTGAGCGGGGGTTGGAGCAGGGACTCCGGTACGCCGTCCAGGAGCATGGTGATGCCCCGGTTCGCGGCGACCACGGTGTACACGGCGTCGACCACCAGCGCCGGATACGGCTCGTAGCCCTGGAGCAGCCGCTCCAGACCCTCGCGCAACGCGTCCAACGCCGGGTCGTCCAGCGGGGTCTCCGGATAGTGCGGGGCGTAACCCGCCGCCAGCAGAAGGGAGTTGCGTTCGCGCACGGGCACGTCCAGGTGCTCGGCGAGGCGCAGCACCATCTCCTCGCTCGGCCGGGACCGCCCCGTCTCGACGAAGCTGATGTGCCGCGCCGAGGAGTCGGCCCGCAACGCCAGCTCCAGTTGGCTGACCCGCCGCCGCTCCCGCCAGGCACGCAGCAACGGGCCGACACCCTGGCCGGCCGGGGCGGCGGCAGCGATGTCGGTGCGGGTCGGGACAATGGTCATACGCACGACCGTAGTCGAAGGAGCGCGCACGTGAACGAGTTGAGGAACCCGTCCGGGGAGGCCAGGCGGCAGTCCCTGGCGGAAGCCACCGCGATGTACCGGGCCAGGGTCCGCGGCTGCCTCCTGGGTGGCGCGGTCGGCGACGCCCTCGGCTACCCGATCGAGTTCACCTCCCTCGACCGCATCCGCGAGACCCGCGGCCCGGGCGGGGTCACCGGGTTCGTGCCCGGCCCGCACGGCGCGATGGGTCTGATCAGCGACGACACCCAGATGACCCTCTTCACCGTCGAGGCCCTCATCCAGGCCCAGGCGCGCGAACGGGCGAAGGGAATCGGCGGCGCCTGGTCCCTGCTGCTGCGGCGCGCGTACGAGCGGTGGCTCCGGACGCAGTCGGAACCCGCGCCGGGCGAGGGCGCTGTCGCGAGCGAGGGCGCTGGGGCGGGCGCGGGTGCCGCATCGGGCGACGGCGTCCCGGGCGGCCTGCTCGCCGAGCCCTGGCTGTACGCCCGCCGCGCCCCCGGCAACGCCTGCCTCTCCGGGGTCGCCCAGATGCACGCGCCCGACCCGTGGCTCGTTCTCGACGGCACGCCCGGCCCCGTGAACCCCGACTCCAAGGGCTGCGGCACGGTGATGCGCTCGGCCCCCTTCGGCCTGGTCAACACGGCCGAGGGGGCCTTCGAGATGGCGGCTCGCGGCGCCCGGATCACCCACGGCCACCCCACCGGCTACTACGCGGCGGGCGCCCTCGCCGCGATCGTCGCGCATCTCGTCGCCGGGGAGTCCCTGGAGGGTTCCGTCCTGCGTGCGCTACGACTCCTGGAGCGCCACCCCGCCCACGAGGAGACCTCGGCCGCCCTGCGCGAGGCCCTCGACCTGGCCGCCGAAGGCTCGCCCACCGCCGAGAAGGTCGAGTCGCTCGGCGCGGGCTGGGTCGCGGAGGAAGCCCTCGCGATCGGCGTGTACAGCGCGCTCGCCGCGAGCGACGTGAAGGGCGCCCTGCTCCTCGCCGTCAACCACTCCGGTGACAGCGACTCCACCGGCTCCATCTGCGGCAACCTCCTGGGCGCGCGATACGGCGACCACGGCCTGCCGCACAGTTGGGTGCGGAGGGTCGAGGGCCGCGCTGTGATCGCCGCCCTCGCCGACGACCTGGCCGCCGAATGTGTCCGGGGCTGATCTCCGGGCACCCGTCTGACCAGGAACGCGACCACCTGCCTGTGGCACGCTGAAGAGGACCCGACCGAAGCCCTGTCGAAGTCCGACCGAAGCCCCACCCAAGTCCGATCCCGAGTAAGGAGCGAGGCCATGCCCGTCGCACCGCTGTCGCAGCAGGAGATCGAGGACCGCCTCACGGAACTCCCGGGCTGGTCCGTCGACGCCGACCGTCTCGCCCGTTCCTACCGGCTCGGTTCCCACTTCGCGGCCACCGCGATGGTCGTCCACATCGCCCAGGTCCAGGAGGAACTCGACCACCACTCCGACCTGGCCCTCGGCTACAACACCGTCTCCCTCACCGTGAACACCCACAGCGTCGGCGGCGCGATCACCGAGCTGGACTTCCAACTCGCCCACAGAGTCGAGGACTTGGCACCGGGACATGGCGCGTCCTGACCGGATCGGTAGAGACCCGCGGAGAGAGACCCGTAGAGACCCGTAGAGAAGGGACCGGACGACAGCGCGTGCTCGACTACGACAAGGAAGCCGACGCCTACGACGCGACACGCGGCGGCGAGCCCCGTGCCGCCGCAGCCGCCGAAGCGGTACTCGGCTTCGTCCCGCCGGACGCCCACGGCCTGCTGGACGTGGCCTGCGGCACGGGCATCGTCACCCGCCGCCTGGCAGCCGCCCGCCCCGGTCTGCGCGTGACGGGCCTCGACGCCGCACCGGCCATGGCCCGCAGGGCGGCGGCGCGGCTGCCGGGCGCCGTACTCCTCGCGGACAGCCGTCGACTCCCCTTCCCCGACGGCGTGTTCGACGCGGTCACCACCGTGTGGCTGCTGCACCTGGCCGAGGGCCCCGAGGTCGTCAGGGCGATCATCGCGGAGTGCGCGCGGGTACTGCGACCCGGCGGCGTGTACATCACCACCGTCGACAAGGCCGCCGCCCACGACGTGGGCAGCGACATCGACGCCGTCCTCGCGCCCCGTCCACGCCGCCCGGCGCAGGACAGCCCCGACCAAGTCCGCGCGTACGCAGCCGAGTTCGGCCTCCACCCGGCCGGTACGACCCGCTTCCGGGGTCACGGCCAGGGCCGCAGCCCCCGCAGCACGATCGCGGACCTGCGCCGTGGCTGGTTCACCCAACTACCGCCCGGCGAAACGCTGAGCGAGAGCTTCGCCGAGCGACTGGGCACCCTGCCGGACCAGGAAGTCCGGCGCCCCGACCCGGAGTTCACTCTCCTGGCGTTGCGGAAGCCGGCCGGGTGAAGTCCATCGTCCAGTTGGTCACCCAGGTCTCCCCGTCGTCCACCGAGAACGCCTGCTCCCAACGGGCGCCGGTCCCCGTGAACACCGACCACACGTACCGCACCCGCACCTCCTTCCCGTCGTGCGTGTCGTCGCCGTAGAACTCGCCCCGGTCACCCTCGAACCGGCCTCTCACCGGCGGGAACAGCTTTCCGCTGCGGCTCGACGACCAGTGCAGGGACCACTGTTCGGTCTCCCGGTCGAAGAGCCGCAGGGTCAGCCCCTTCGACCCCAGTCGGGGCATGTCGATCTCGTCGACGTTCGCGGCACCGTCGAAGAGCGGCCGGCAGCGGTTGGCGCCCTCGAACTCCTCCCAGCCGCTGTCGGGCCGGAGGAAGTCGGTGAGACGACGGTTCACGACCTTCCACTCGCCGTGGAGGAAGTCGAAGTCGCGCGGGCTGCTCATGAGCGGTCGCCAGTGGTTCCGGCGGGCAGGGAGTCGGCCAAGTAGGCGTCCAGGTCCGGCACTTCGGGCGCGAGCAGATGCCGTACCCAGGCGTCCCGTTCGTGCAGGATCGGCGGCAGCTCCCAGACACAGCCGATCCACGGCAGGTCGGGAGTGACGAAGTGAGTCGGGTCCAGGTCCGGGCAACCGAGCACGGGCTGGCCCGCCGAAGCGCCCCGGAAGTGCAGGACGTTGTCCCACACCCAGCTGTACGCGTTGAGATAGGCGCCGTCGTCACCGCCCCGGTGCAGGACGATGAAGGTGGCCTGCGGAGTACCGTCCGGTTCCGGCAGCAGCTTCGGCAGGATCGCGTACGCCGCCGCCTCCACCTCCGGCGCGATCCCGGCGGGGTCGGCGGTGACGTGGTAGCGCTTGATGTGCCGTCCGGCCACCTCGATCGGCGGTGGCACGGTCAGCAGCTTTTCCTTGAAGGGCATGGCAGGACGCTAGGACCACTTCACTGACATCCTGTGTCAGTGAAGTCCAGCCGACTCGTCTCGATCCTGCTTCTGCTCCAGACCCGCGGCCGGATGACCGCGGCCCAGCTCGCCGAGGCACTGGAGGTCTCGGTCCGCACGGTCTACCGGGACGTCGAAGCACTGAGCACGGCAGGTGTCCCGCTGTACGGCGACGCGGGGCACGCCGGCGGGTACCGCCTGCTCGACGGCTACCGGACCCGCCTGACCGGCCTCACCACGGACGAGGCCGAGGCCCTGTTCCTCGCCGGCGTGCCCGGACCGGCCGCCGAGCTGGGCCTCGGCCCGTTCCTCGCCGCGGCCCAGCTGAAGGTGCGCGCCGCCCTGCCGGCCGAGCTTCGTGAGCACGCGGACCGGATCAGCGGCCGGTTCCACCTGGACGCGCCGGGCTGGTACGCGGACGCCGACGAGACACCGTTCCTGCATACAGTCGCCGACGCGGTATGGAACAACCGTGTGCTGTATGCCATGTACCGCCGCTGGCGGGAGCCGACGGACGTGCGGCGCCGGCTGGAGCCGTACGGGCTCGTCCTGAAGGCGGGCCGCTGGTATGTCGTCGCCGGTCCCGGGCCGCGTACCTTCCGCGTCGACCAGATCCTCGAACTCACCACCTCCGACTGTGACTCCGACTCCGCCGAGGAGTTCACGCGTCCGGACGGCTTCGACCTCGCCGCGTACTGGACCGCCCACCAACGCGACTTCCACGACCGCCTGTACCGGGGCGAGGCGCTGGTCCGGCTGGCACCCGGCGCGACGCTCGCCCGGGCGGTGCCCGTCAACGGCCGGACGGAGCGGGACGGTTGGACCCTGATGTCCGTCCCGATCGAGTCCGTCGAGCACGCGCACGGCGAGTTCCTGCGCCTCGGCACGGACATCGAGGTCCTGTCACCGCCCGAACTGCGCGACCGCATCGCACACACCGTGGCCGAACTGGCCGAAAGATACGGCAACTTGCTCAGGGACAGCGGCGACTGAGGGCACGGAACCCGTCCGTCCTCCCAGGAGGTACGTCACGTGAGCTACCCGCACCCGCACACCCACCGGCACACCCACCCGCATCCCCACCCCCACCCCCACGCGACCGCGTCGGCGAACCCGCCCCACCACCACCCCCGCAGACGAAGGGCCGTACTCTCCGCCCTCACCACCGTCGCCGCCCTGGTCCTCGCCGGACTCACCACCGGCGGGACCGCCGAGGCGGCCACCGCCCGCCAGGTCGAGGCCCTCGACCGGGGCGTCGTCAGCGTCCACACGGACACCGGCAACCTGGTCGGCTGGCGCTGGCTCGGCACCGATCCCGACACCGTCTCCTTCAACGTCTACCGCGCCGGTACGAAGGTCAACTCGGCCCCGATCACCGGCTCCACGAACTATTTCCACGCCGGCGCGCCCGCCCAGGCCGACTACACGGTCCGCGCGATCGTCGGCGGCGTCGAACAGGCCGACTCCGTCCACGCGATCCAGTTCCGCACCGGCTACAAGGACGTCCCGATCACCCCGCCCGCCGGCGGCACGACCCCCGACGGAGTCGCCTACACCTACGAGGCCAACGACGCCTCCGTGGGCGACCTCGACGGCGACGGCCGGCTCGACTTCGTCCTCAAGTGGCAGCCCACGAACGCCAAGGACAACTCCCAGTCCGGCTACACGGGCGACACGATCCTCGACGGCATCACCCTCGACGGCACCCGCCTGTGGCGCGTCGACCTGGGCCGCAACATCCGCTCCGGCGCGCACTACACACAGTTCCAGGTCTACGACTACGACGGCGACGGCAAGGCCGAGGTCGCCATGAAGACGGCCGACGGCACGGTCGACGGAACCGGCACGGTCATCGGCAACTCGGCGGCGGACTACCGCAATTCGAGCGGCTACGTACTGTCCGGCCCCGAGTACCTGACCATGTTCAACGGCCAGTCCGGCAAGGCGATGGGCACCGTCGACTACGTCCCCGCACGCGGCACGGTCTCCTCCTGGGGCGACTCGTACGGCAACCGCGTCGACCGATTCCTCGCCGGCACCGCCTACCTGGACGGCTCCCGTCCCTCCCTGGTCATGGCGCGCGGCTACTACACGCGCACGGTGATCGCCGCCTGGGACTGGCGCGGCGGCGCCTTCACCCGCCGCTGGATCTTCGACACCAACTCCTCGACCAACACCGGCAAGGGCTACGACGCCCAGGGCAACCACCAGTTGGCCATCGCGGACGTCGACGCGGACGGCAAGGACGAGATCGTCTACGGCTCGATGGCCGTCGACGACAACGGCTCCGGGCTGTGGACCACCAAGAACGGCCACGGTGACGCCCTGCACGTCGGCGACCTCGACCCGTCCCGCCCGGGCCTGGAGGAGTTCAAGGTCGACGAGGACTCCTCGAAACCGTCCTCGTGGATGGCCGACGCGAGGACCGGCGCGATCATCTGGTCCACACCGGCCAACGGCGACAACGGCCGGGGCGTCTCCGGGGACATCTGGGCGGGCAGCGCCGGCGCCGAGTCCTGGTCGGCGTCGGAGAGCGGTGTCCGCGACCCCAAGGGCACGGTGGTGTCGACCCGCAAGCCCTCCAGCACCAACTTCCTGTCCTGGTGGGACGGCGACCCGGTGCGCGAACTCCTCGACGCCACCCACATCGTCAAATACGGCACGACCGCCGACACCCGCCTGCTGACCGCCTCCGGCGTCCACTCCAACAACAGCACCAAGGCGACCCCGACCCTGTCCGGCGACATCCTCGGCGACTGGCGCGAGGAGGCCGTCTGGCCCACCACGGACAACACGGCGCTACGGATCTACTCGACCCCGTACGAGACGACGACCAGGATCACGACCCTGCTCCACGACCCCCAGTACCGCACGGCTCTGGCCTGGCAGAACACTGCATACAACCAACCGCCCCACCCGAGCTTCTACATCGGCGACGGTATGCCGTCCGCACCGCGGCCGACTGTCTACACCCCCTGACAGCACCTCCCTTGAGACAGGTGGCTGCGCGCCGTGGTGCGCGCAGCCACCCGCTCCGCTCAGGCCACCGTGCAGCTCTGATCGCCGACCTTGAACGCGCCAGGCTTCGTGTTCACCCCCGACCAGCTCCCCGTGAACCCGAACCCCACCGACGAACCCGCCGCCACCGTCCCGTTCCAGCTCACGTTCTTCGCCGTCACCGCCGCACCCGACTGGGTCCAGTCGGCGTTCCACAACTGGCCGATCTGCTGCCCGTCCGCGAAGGACCAGCCAAGTGCCCACCCGCTCCAGGCGGTTGAGCCGGTGTTCGTCAGTTGCACGTCGGCCTGGAAGCCACCGGTCCACTGGTTCGTGATTCTGTACGTGACCGTGCAGGCACCCGTGGGCGGCGTCGGATCGGTACCGCCTCCACCCCCGCCCCCACCGTCACCGGCGTCGGACGAGTCGCCGTAGACGACGCCACGCCCGTTGGTCGACACATACACCCGGCCGTACACCCGCGGGTCCCCGGTGATCGCCGCACCGGTCCAACCCCACTGGTGCGCACCGTCGTTGATCCGCGTCCAGCTCGCGCCCTTGTCGGTCGAGCGGAAGATGCCGCGTACGCCGCCGATCTTCGCGCTGGTGTAGAGCGTCTGGTACGAGGCACCGGTCGCCGCCTTGCCGAAGCCGATGGTGTCGGCCTGGTCGACGTTCGCGAGCCTGGTGAAGCCGGCGCCGCCGTCTGTGGAATGCCACAGCCCGTACGCCCCGTCGCTCGCTCCGCCCGCCAGCCAGACGTCCCCCTTCGCGCCGGGCAGGGCCTTGAAGCGCACGCTGTCACCGCTGGGCAGTCCGGTCGCCGCCGACGCCGTGAAGGTCGCCCCGCCGTCCGAACTGACGTAGAACTTCCCCGACTTGAAGCCGTAGAAGGTCTTCGCGTCGACCCGGTCCGCCTCGACGATCGCACCCGCCGGGATACCGCCGGCCGCCGACCAGGACGAGCCGAAGCCCGTCGTGTACTGCACTCCGGCACCGGCCGGACTCCACACGAACCGACTCCCGTCGGCCGCCGCGGCCACAGTCCCCCCACCGCTCACACCCGAAGGGTCGGTCCCGGCGAACCAGTTGGCGCCGTTGTCCGTCGAGAACGCGATGTGCGGCCCCGAGTCCACATTGCCGACCCGCACCACCGTGTTCGGGTTGGTCTCCGCGAAGTCGAGGCTCGTGGTCGTCGTGAAGTTCGGCGAAGTGAACATCATCGACGGGACCTTGGTCAGATCCGTGTGCCGGAACCCGCCGATGTCGCCGAGCGCGCTGAGGAGTTGGGCCCCGCCGGACGGGGGAGCGGCGAGGTCGTTGACGGCCGTCTCCTCCAGCCCCTGCACCATCGGCTTCACGGTGAACTGGCCGCCACTGTCCCAGTTGGTCAGGTTCTCCGTGCCGTACAGCGTCGCTCCGGTCCCGTACATCATGCGGTTCGAGTCGAACGGGTCGATCTCCAGCGACTCGGTCATCCAGCCGAGTTTCGGGGCCTGTTCGGGCGGCGACGGATTCGCCCCGAAGGTCAACCAGGGCGACGAGGACACGTCGATCGTGTAGCGGTTCGACCGGTTGGGATACGACGTGTAGTCCCAGGACTTCGTCCAGGTGCCGCCGCTGTCCGTGGAGCGGAAGATCTGCGTGTCCGGCCACCAGGAGCTGTAGGCCGTCGCCATCACGGTCCCGGGATGCTGCCGGTCGACGGTCAGCCCGCTGAAGCCGTAGTAGGTGTCGGCCTCCGCGACCGGGCTGATGTTCGTCCATGTGCCGGTCGCGGTCGCGTACCGCCACACCTGCCCCTTGCCGCCGTCGTACGGCCCGCCCTTGTCGCTGTATGCGATGTACAGATAACCGTTGACCGCATCCAGTACACCCTTGTGCGCCAGATACCCGGTCGGCTGCCCGGCCACCCGGCTCCAGGTCGCGCCCGCGTCCGTCGACCGGTACACGGCGTTGGCCTGGTCGGCGACACCGACATAGATCGTCTTCGTCGCGCTGCCGGACGTCCCCGTCGACTCGTCGAAGGTGACCCACACGATGCCCTGGTTGTCGTTGCCGTAGCCGCTCGTGTCGGTCGGATCCTGCACGTAGTTCCCGACGTTGGGGAAGTTCGTCACCTGCGCCCAGGTGACCCCGGAGTCCGTGGACCGCCACAGCCCCTTGCCGCTGGGCGCGCCCAGATACAGCACGCTGTCCTTGTTGGGATCGACGGCCAGCCGCTCGCCCATGCCGCGCCCCGGCATGTTCCCGCCGAGCTTGAACGGCAGATCGGTCTTCTGCCAACTCGCGCCCCGGTCACCCGACCTGAGCACGGCCCCGTTCGTGGGATCCCAACTGTTCGTGTACGTACCGACAGCCGCGTACACCTTGTTCGGATCGACTGAGTCGGACGCGAGACTCACCACCCCGGTGTGCCCCCACTCGTCCCACCCGACCGAGTCCAGCAACGGCGTCCACGTCTTCGTCGCCTCCTGCCACCGGTAGGCACCGCCGATGTCGGTACGGGCGTAGGCGAGGTTCTTCTCCTTCCGGTTGAAGACGATGCCGGGCACGAACCCGCCGCCGTCGATCCGGGCGTTGTGCCAGGTGTAGGTGTCGGCCGCGAGAGCGACGCTTGGGGTGTCGGCGGCGAGAGCGGACGGTGCGCCCGCAAGCAAGCCGGCCGCGAGTGCCAGAACGGCCAGGAGAATTCGGGTTCTTCGCACAGTGGGTTCCTCTCCGAGGGAGGAGCAAGGCACGAGTGCCGGGCGACCCCCAGTGCGGGTGGGGGCCGCCCGGCGGGTAGGCCCCGCCGTCAGGTGACGGAGCCACGCACGCGGAGCTTCGAAGCGGTTCCGTGGGAACTCGGGCGGCCGCAGCGCCCCTTCAGGGGCGCGGGGAACTGCGCGACCAGCCACAACGGACCGGCAGCCAGAAATCCGCCCGACCCACGGAGCGCCTCGCGGGGGCTATTCGAGAAGCTCCGCGTACGACCCCATGGCCAAGGCGATGTCCGCCTGGGCCCAGAACCGGTGATACGTGAAGACAGGCGCGGCCCCGCCCGCCAGATAGCTCTGGATCTTCGACCACGCCGGATCGTTCTTGTAGAAGGACCTCAACGAGGCGAACGTAGAAGCGGAGTTGACCGCGTCCCCGTTCGGCATCGTTCCGCTCCACCCACTCGGCACGTACACACTGTCGTCGAACCGGTTGTAGTCCGCGCGGGTCTCCGGAACAGCGATGCCCAGACTGTCCTGGTAGTGGTCCCACATACCGTCGAGCAGAGCCTTCGCCGTCGTCTTCGCCGCAGCGGAACCGGACTTCGCGGCGTAGTACGTCAACGTCTTGGCATACGCGGCGGCCACACCCACATCATTGGTGTAGTCGGCGACGGTGACATGAAGTCCCGTATTTGCACCGGGACTTGACGCGTTCCAGGTGTCGGGCTGCCCCGACCACTGCAGCGTCGAGGGGATCAGATACGTGCCGTCCGGATTGACCGTGGTCTTGGACAGCGCCCACGCCACCCACTTGTCGAGAACCGCCTTCGCGCTCGCGTTCCCCGTCTGCTGGTAGTACTCGGCCACCCGCTCCATCGACCACGCCTGGAAGCCGAACCACTGGTTGGACGGCGGGTCGTGGTAGACGGGCTGCTGGTCGTAGTACATGCCGTAGAACGTCGACGTCCCGGCCGGCGGGCTCGCGTACCGCCCCTGCCAACTGTTCGTCGCCCCACCGGCGATGGCACCCTCGCTCGACTGCAGCCACCGGTAGAACTCCAACTGCCGGGACAGCGAGGTACCCCAATCCGCCGCGCCCGTCGTGGACTTGGGCTTCAGATCGGCGTACGAGCTCAACGCGTAGGCGGCCAAGGGGTTTTGGTAGCCCCCGTGCACATGGCTGGACCCGATGCGCCACGCCCAGCCCGCGCTGGTGTCGTTCGCGCCGCCCCACGCGTAGTACCAGGACAGCAGATAGTCCGAGGCGTCCTTGCCGGTCCCGGCCGGGCAGGTGGACGGTCCGACGCAGTTGCCGATCTTCTTGAAGTACTTGTCGTACATGGCGTAGCGCAGATAGTCGCCCATCTTGGCCGCCTTGCCGACGGTCGTGGAGACGTCACCGCCCTTGCCCTGCCCCTTGGCCCACACGTCGGCCCAGTACGCGGCCTGTACGGCCCGCGCGTCGGCGTCCGGAGCATCGGTGTACTTCCACTGCTTGGCGTACGAGGAGTCACCGGTGAAGAGATCCAAGTACCCGTTCGTTCCGCCGTACTTGAAGGCGTCGCAGGTCGGCTGCGGCACCGTCTCCCAGACCGACTCCTGCGGTCCGCGCTGGAAGGTGTTGATGTACGACGGCCCGCTCGCCGTCGGCCCCGCCTCGCACCCGCCGCCCGGCGTGTCGCCGTAGCCGTAGGTGTTGTCGACGTCCTCCAGCCAGTGCATACCGTAGACATCGTCCGTACCGTACGCGGTCTTCAGTTCAGCGGCGATCGGATCCGATCCCACCGGCACCGAGGTGTCGAGCTTCGCCGGATACTCGTTCGGGGTGTCCAGCTCGGGCGCGTACGTCGCCGGCTTCGAGGCGTTGTAGAAGGAGTTGGTCGGCTGGTCGGCGTGGGTCGGGATCATGTACTTCTCCATGAGAGCCCAGGCGCCGTTGAACTTCGACCACTCGCCCGTCACCTTGCCGTACATCGCCTGGAGCCACAGCAGATAGCTGTACGCCTCCGACGTCGTCTCGTGCCCCTGGTCCGGCGCCTCGACGATCAAGGTTTCCACCGAGTGGTAGGGGACACCCTGGGGTGAGAAGTAGCCGTTCGCCGGGTTGGTGATCTTCCCGTAGAGATCCAGGAAGCGGGCGTCGTACGCGTTCGCCGCCGCCAGCTCCGTCACGGTGACCGTCGCCTTGGTGAACCCCGTCGCCGTCGACTCGAAGGACGCCGAACCGGTACCGGACGCGTCGGCTGTGAGGGTCACCGTCTGCGGGGTGTTCCAGTTCGACGGCGTGAAGGTGAGCGACGCGCCGCCGGTGACCGACAACCCCGTGTTGCCGCTCGCGCGAGCTGTCGTCACGGTCACGTTCGACGCCGGTTGCGAGGACAGCGACACCGCGTAGGTGCCCGACTTCCCCTGCTGGACACCCAGTTGGGTCGGCGAGGCAACGATCGCCGGTCCCGAGGCGACCGTGATGCCGACCGGTGTGGACGTACCGGAGGCGCCCAGGCTGTCGTACGCCTTCGCGACCAGCGAATGACTGCCCACGGGCAAGCTGGAAGTCGAGAGCGAGTACGGCGAGGTCGTGTCCGTGCCGAGCAGTGTGGTGTCGTCGTAGAACTCGACTTTGCCGATCGTCGCGTTGTCGGCCGCCGCCGCGGTCGCCGCGAGCGGGACCGCGGCCCCCTGCGTGTAGATCGCGCCCGCGCTCGGGCTGGTCAGCACGGTGATCGGCGGCTGATGCGCGCCGACGCAGGTGGTGCCGTTGATCGCGAACGAGGTGGGCGCGGTGTTCGTACCGCTGTAGCCGAACTGCGCGCCGGTCGAGACGGCGGCGCCCGCGGCGATCGTCCCGTTGTAGGACGCGTTCGTCACCGTGACGGCGCTGCCGGACTGCGACCAGGTGCCGTTCCAGCCGTTGCTGAGCTTCTGGTTGCCCGTGTAGGCATAGGTCAGGGTCCAGCCGTTGATCGCGTCCGTACCCCGGTTGGTGAGGGTCAGATCCGCGGTGAAGCCGGAGCCCCAGTCGTTGGTCTTGTAGTCCACGCTGCACTGAACTGTCGCCGCCTGAGCGGGAGTTGTACCCGTCGCGAGCATCGAGACGGGAAGTGCGAGGGCCGCCACGACAGCGGTCCACAGTCGCCGTGTCAAACGGCGTCTCCTTCTGGGGTGCATGTGCTGGTTCCTCCTTGCGGCTCGGAGGGGTGGGGGCGGAGCAGCAACAAGCCTTGAACCAGTGGGAGCGCTCCCATCGTGAGGACGGGGGTGGGAGCCGTCAAGGTGCTTACGCAGTCGAAAAGATTCGACAGGCGTGGGTTGAGGGAAAGTCAGCGAAACTCTGTGACTCCCCTGTCCTTTACCGTCACTTGGCGCTACCTTCCTGGACACCAGTGGGAGCGATTCCGTCAGTCGATGCGTCCGTGAAGGCGCCCGAACTGCAAGGAGTCGCTCATGCGACACCCCCCGCGTTCAATCCTTTTAGCCGTGGCCGGCGCGACCGCCCTTGTCGGGGCGATGGTCGTACCGGTGGTCACGGCGTCCGGTGCCACCCCCGCGTGCACGGTGACGTACTCGGTCACCAGCCAGTGGGACACCGGATTCCAAGGCGCAGTGCAGATCACCAACAACACGGCTCCGGTGAGCAGTTGGAGCCTGAGCTTCGACTTCGCCAGCGGCCAGAAGGTCACCCAGGGCTGGAACGCCAAGTGGTCCCAGTCCGCCACCACGGTCACCGCGGCCAACGAGAGCTGGAACGGCTCGCTCGGCACCGGCGCGAGCGTGAGCGCCGGATTCCTCGCCACCTGGTCGGGGAGCAACGCCGTACCGTCCGCGTTCAAGCTCAACGGCACGACCTGCAACGTCGATGCGGAGCCGACACCGCCGACGTCGCCGCCTCCGACCTCACCGCCGCCGAGCGGCACCGCGCCCGCACTGCACGTCTCCGGGAACAAGCTCGTGGACGCCGGCGGCACCAACCGCCGTCTGCTCGGCGTCAATCGGTCCGGCGGCGAGTTCATGTGCGTGCAGGGCTACGGCATCTGGGACGGTCCGGTGGACGACGCGGCGGTCGCGGCGATCGCCGACTGGAAGGCGAACGTGGTCCGCATTCCGCTCAACGAGGAGTGCTGGCTGGGCCTTTCGAACATCAAGCCCGAGTACGCGGGCGCCAACTACATCGCCGCCGTCAAGGACCTGGTGGCGAAGGTCGAGGCGCACGGCATGACACCGATCGTCGAACTGCACTGGACCTACGGCCAGTACACCGGCAACTCGGCGGGCTGCTCCGACGTGCACGCCACCTGCCAGAAACCGATGCCCGACGCGCAGTACACCCCGTCGTTCTGGTCCTCGGTCGCCAGCACCTTCAAGGGCGACCAGGCCGTCGCGTTCGACCTGTTCAACGAGCCGTATCCGGACCGTGCCACCTCCACGACCACCCAGGCGTGGCAGTGCTGGCGCGACGGCGGCACCTGTCCCGGCATCGGGTACGAAGTCGCCGGTATGCAGGATCTCGTCGACGCCGTACGGTCGACCGGCGCCACGAACGTGATTATTACCGGCGGGCTCGCCTACTCGAACGACCTGAGCCAGTGGCTGGCCTACAGGCCCACCGACCCGACCGGCAATCTCGTCGCCGCGTACCACGTGTACAACTTCAACACCTGCGCGAGCGAGAGCTGCTGGAACTCCACACTCGCCCCCGTCGCGGCCCAAGTGCCGCTGGTGGCAGGGGAGATCGGCGAGAACACCTGCTCGCACGCCTTCGTCGACCAGGTCATGAAGTGGTTCGACGACCGCGGGCTCTCGTATCTCGGCTGGACCTGGAACACCTGGGACTGTTCCGCGGGTCCGTCACTGATCTCCGACTACGCCGGTACGCCCACGGCGTACGGCATCGGGCTGCGCGACCATCTGCGCGCCCTCAACGGATAGGCGCCCCGCACACCGACTGCGCACATCGCGCATCACACATCGAACAGCGCACACCGCAGCACCCGCATCCAACTGCCTGAGCAGACAAGGAAACCCGTACTCATGAGCCGTACCAGAACAGCGTTGCTCGCTGCCTTGGTGCTCGTCGCCGGGGCCTCGGGGACGGCGGTCGCCGCCGCTCCCTCGGCGGACGTCGGCATCGCCGCTATCCCGTGCAGCGTCGACTACAAGGTGCAGAACCAGTGGGACACCGGCTTCACCGCCGCCGTCACGGTCACCAACAACTCGGCCGCCAAGTCGAGTTGGGCCGTGAAGTGGTCGTACGCCGGCAATCAGAAGGTCACCAGCGGCTGGAACGCGAAGATCAGTCAGAGCGGGACCGCCGTCACGGCGGCCAACGAGACCTACAACGGGAGCCTGGCGACCGGGAGTTCGGTCAGCTTCGGCTTCAACGCCTCCTACAGCGGCACCAACGCGCTCCCGACGACCTTCACCCTCGACGGCGTGACCTGCAACGTCGACGACGGCAGCGGCGGGGGAGGCGGTGGCGGCACCGATCCCGGTACGCGGGTCGACAACCCGTACGCGGGCGCCAAGGTGTACGTGAACCCGGAGTGGTCCGCGAAGGCCGCCGCCGAGACCGGTGGCAGCCGGATCTCCAGTCAGCCCACCGGCGTCTGGCTCGACCGCATCGCCGCCATCAACGGCGTGAACGGCGGGATGGGCCTGCGTGCCCACCTCGACGCGGCGCTCGCCCAGAAGGGCACCGGCCAGGAGGTCGTCCAACTCGTTGTCTACGACCTGCCCGGACGCGACTGCGCGGCCCTCGCCTCGAACGGAGAGCTCGGCCCGACCGAAATCGGGCGCTACGAGACCGAGTTCATCGACCCGATCGCCGCGATCCTCGCCGACACCAAGTACAGCTCGCTGCGGATCGTCACCACGATCGAGATCGACTCGCTGCCCAACCTCGTGACCAACACCGGCAGCAAGGCCACCGCCACCCCGCAGTGCGACACGATGCTCGCCAACGGCAACTACGTGAAGGGCGTCGGCTACGCGCTGAACAAGCTCGGCGCGATCCCCAACGTCTACAACTACATCGACGCCGGACACCACGGCTGGCTCGGCTGGGACGACAACTTCGCCCCCTCCGCGAACCTCTTCTACCAGGCCGCCAACGCCGAGGGCGCGACCGTCAACGACGTGGCCGGCTTCATCACCAACACCGCCAACTACAGCGCCCTGAAGGAGAACAACTTCACCATCAACGACAGCGTGAACGGTGTCTCCGTGCGCCAGTCCAAGTGGGTCGACTGGAACCGCTACGTCGACGAGCTGTCGTACGCCCAGGCGTTCCGCAGCCAGTTGGTGTCGGTGGGCTTCAACTCCGGTATCGGCATGCTGATCGACACGTCGAGGAACGGCTGGGGCGGGTCG
Organism: Streptomyces sp. NPDC101776; assembly: GCF_044766845.1. Taxonomy (NCBI): domain Bacteria; kingdom Bacillati; phylum Actinomycetota; class Actinomycetes; order Kitasatosporales; family Streptomycetaceae; genus Streptomyces; species Streptomyces sp. NPDC101776. The sequence continues at coordinate 307,611 of NZ_JBIWMV010000001.1, forward strand.
GCCCGGCCCACCGGTCCGGGCGCGACCACCAGTGTGGACACGTATGTCGACGGTGGCCGCTACGACCGTCGTATCCAGGTCGGCAACTGGTGCAACCAGTCCGGAGCCGGCCTGGGCGAGCGCCCGCAGGCCGCACCCGCGACCGGGATCGACGCCTACGTGTGGATGAAGCCGCCGGGTGAGTCCGACGGCTCCAGCACCGCCATCGCCAACGACGAGGGCAAGGGCTTCGACCGCATGTGCGACCCGACGTACACGGGCAACGCGCGCAACGGCAACAACATGTCGGGTGCCTTGGCGAACGCCCCGCTGTCCGGGCACTGGTTCTCGGCACAGTTCCAGCAACTGATGGCGAACGCGTACCCGCCGCTGTAGATCGGATCCAGAAGGCGTCTACAGAAAGCGCCGACAGTAATCGGATACCGCATCGCACATGGCATACGCCTCCCGCGCCCCCGCGCCCCCTTGAGGGCGTGGGGGTCAGCCCTCGCCGGACAGACCCCGGCGGATCGCGAACTCCACCGCCGAGTAGTCGCCGTCGGGGCGGTCCAGCTCGAACGGGACCGCCGGATCCAGCGGCGGCTGCGCCAGGAAGCGGGGCCTCGTGCCGTGGTTCGGCTGGGCCGCGTGGACCAGGAAGGGGTGGCACAGGTACACGTCACCGGGGCTGCCGGTGGCGTACGCGAGCGGGCGGTGGGCGGTGGCCTTGGCCAAGTGAGGGCCGATCTCCAGACCGGACACCCCCGCCTCGCCGTACGGCTCCAGGAGCGGCGGCACATCGAGGTGGGAGCCGACGCGGATGCGGGTCGGGGCGTTCTCCTCGGTCACCTCGGTGAACAGGAACAGCATCAACAGCGCCCGGTCCCGCGAGCGGAGATTGGCGAACGGCCAGGTCTCGCCCTCGGGGGTGTAGCTCCCGTCGATGTGCCAGCCCGCGTCGTCGGGTTCGTCCTCGTGCGGGAAGCGCAGCGGGAAGGCGCCCAGGCCGTAGCGGGTCGCCCAGCGCCCCTCGCCGACCAGGAGGTCGAACGCGTCGTGCAGTGCGGGGGAGTTGGCGGCCGCGGCGAACGGGCCCTGTCCCATGCCCGGCACCCACACCACGGGATCCTTCCACGTGCCGGGGTCCTCCGCGTCGTAGCCCGTCTCCCGCCACAACAGCCGCGCGCAGTCCGCGGCGACGCGCGGCGGGAAGGCGTCCTCGATCTTCACGAACCCGTCTTCGAGAAAGCGTTCCACCATCACGTCGTCCATGCGGGCATGGTCGGCGACCGACGCCCTTCGCCGCACCTCATTTTTTGCCGCTTCGGCAAGGTGAGTGGCCGTCGAACGGTGCGTCGGCGCAGGCTGGCCGCACGCGGACGAGAGGCTGACCACCATGGCGCACGAGCACGACGAGAAGCACGCCCACCACGATGCGAAGCACACTCATCACGACGGGAAGCCCGCCCACCACCACGACCACACCGACATCGACTGGGCCGTCATGGGCCCGCTGCTGGAGACCCAGGCGGAGCTGTTCGCGCCGCTGTACGAGCGGGCGATGGCGTGGCTCGCGAAGGAGCGGACCGATCCGGGGCTGATCGTCGACGTGGGCAGCGGGCCCGGTGTGGTCGCCTGTCTGTTCGCGGAGACGTTCCCGGGTGCCCGGGTCGTCGCGGTGGACGGTTCCCGGCCGCTCCTGGAGCGGGCCCGCGCCCGTGCCGACCGACAGGGCTTCGGTGACCGGTTCGGCACGCTGGCCGGTGAACTGCCCGAGGTGCTGGCCGAGTTGGAGTACCCGGCCGACCTGCTGTGGGCCAGCCGCAGCCTGCACCACCTCGGTGACCAGCGCGCCGGTCTCGCCGCGTTCGCGGAGCGGCTCGCGCCCGGCGGCACCCTCGCCATCATGGAGGGCGGACTGCCGTACCGGTTCCTGCCGCGCGACTTCGGTATCGGCCGCCCGGGCCTCGAGGCGCGGATCGACGCGATCGAGGCCGAGTGGTTCGCGCAGATGCGCGCCGACCTCCCCGGCGCCGTCACCGAGACCGAGGACTGGCCCGCCCTCCTGACCTCGGCCGGCCTGAAGCACACCGGCAGCCGCAGCTTCCTCCTCGACCTGCCCGCTCCGGCCCCGGACCGCGTCCGCGCCTATGTCGCGACCTGGCTGACCCGCGTCCGTGACATCTACGGCGAGGCCCTGGACGCCGACGACCGGGCCACCCTCGACCGGCTCGTCGACCCCGACGACGCGGCGAGTGTGCACCGGCGCGCCGATGTGTTCGTGCTCGCCGCGCACACCGTGCACAGGGCGGTGCGGACGGGCGACAAGGGCCTGTGATCTCGGCGGCTTGACTTCGAGAGTGCTCGAGATGATGAACTGCACCTCCAATTGTGCGGAGTTCACCGACCCACGGGGGCCCATCATCATGAACGACAACTCTCACGTCGCGCTCATAACCGGCGGCGGCAGCGGGATCGGCGCCGCCGTCGCCCGCCAACTCCTCGGTGCCGGGGGCCGGGTGGCCGTCACCGGCCGCAGCGAGCAGCGGCTGTTCGCCTTCTCCGCCCAACTTGGCCACCCCGAGGGCCTGTTGACGATCCCCGGCAGTGCCGCCGAGTACGTCGAGGTGCAGGCCGCCGTGGAGACGACACTCAAACGGTTCGGGCGGCTGGACGCGGTCGTCGCCAACGCCGGGGTCGCCACCCACGACGCGGTGGCCGACGGCGACCCGGAGGGGTGGACCGAGATGGTGCTGACCAACGTCCTCGGTCCCGCCCTGCTCATCCGGGCGTCCGTCGACGCGCTGAAGCAGACACACGGCCGGATCGTGCTGATCGGCAGCGTCGCCGGCTTCGTGCACACGCCGGGGAACATCTACGGCGCGACCAAGTGGGCGATGACCGGTCTCGCCGAGAACACCCGGCGCCAGGTCACGGAGTTCGGCATCGGGGTGACCCTGGTCGCCCCGGGCCGGGTGGAGACCCCGTTCTGGGACGGCAACGGCAGTCTGCCGGCCGGTCATCTCCTCACCGCCGACCAGATCGCCGACACGATCCTGTGGTCGATCAGGCAGCCCGCCGGCGTCGACATCAACACCGTCGTCGTACGACCGATCGGACAGCCCAACTGACGTAGCCGCGCAACTCGCCGACAGGAAAGGCCCGTTGCCGCGATCAGTCGCGACAACGGGCCAACTCCCTTACGGAAGGCGTCAGTTGTTCTGCAGGAACTGCTTCGCGAGCTGGTCGCCCAGCGAGACCGCCGCGCTGTGGCTCTCGATGGGGGAGACCGTCGAGTTCTTGAACAGGATGTACGTCACGCCGGAGTCGGCGCCGCCGGTCGCCGGGTCGGGGTCGATGCCGAGGGCGCTGGCGGTGGCGTAGGAGGCCTCGCCGATGATGTTGGTGGGGCCGGTGTCGCCGACGACCGCGTACTCGACCTTGTTGTTGTAGATGACGGCGACCACACCGCCGCCCTTGATGCCGTAGCTGGAGTACTTCCAGATGCTGCTGGAGCTGGGCACCACGATGTAGGGCAGTGAATCCGCCTTCAGGGGCTGGCCGTTGGACTGGTGGAACGCGGTGTCGTCCTGGTACCACGGGTCGGCGTTCTCGTTGCACTTCGAGGTGCGCTGGCCGTCGCAGTCGATGTCCAGGTCGGCCTTCCAGAAGACGGCGCCGTTCTTGCCGCAGACCGGGATCGTGGCCGAAGTCTCGTCGTCGGTGCGGTACTTGCCGTTCGATATCTGCGAGCAGGACGTCACCTTGGAGAGCAGGCTGGCCGCGCTGACCGTGCCCTCCTGAGCCGACTTGGGGGTGGCGCCGGAGGCACTCGCGGGGAGCACTCCGGCGGCGAGGAGGGCGGCGCCTGAGGCCGCGGCGAGGGTCAGTGTTCGCATGCGCACTGTGGGGGACCCTTCTGTTAGGAAAGTTTCCTTACCGGGTGCGCAACAAGGTGCCCCGTCAGCATGCCCGCGTCAAGACCCTGGTACGAACCAAGTGGGCCGCGAGGACGGGAAAACGACGCGCCCCGGAGCCACAAGGCTCCGGGGCGCTCGCTCTACCTGGGGTTCGGGCCAAGTGCCCTGGATTCAGGCCGCGTTGAACGTCGACGGGTCGGGACCCAGCCGGCGGTCCTCGTTCAGCGCGCTGATCGCCGCGAGGTCCTCGGTGTCCAGGCTGAAGTCGAAGACCTCGATGTTCTCCTTGATCCGCGACGGCGTCACGGACTTGGGGATCACCACGTTGCCGAGCTGGATGTGCCAGCGCAGCACCACCTGGGCCGGGGTGCGGCCGTGCTTCTGGGCGATGGCGACGATCGCCGGGACCTCCAGGAGGCCCTTGCCCGAGCCGAGCGGCGACCAGGCCTCGGTCGCGATGCCCTGCTCCGCCTGGTACTCGCGCCCCGCCCGCTGCTGGAGCTGCGGGTGCAGCTCGATCTGGTCGACCGCCGGGATGACCGAGGTCTCCGCGATCAGCCGGGCCAGGTGGTCGGGCTCGAAGTTGGAGACGCCGATGGCGCGCACGCGGCCGTCCGCGTGCAGCTTCTCGAACGCCTTGTAGCTGTCGACGTACTTGTCCCGGGCCGGGGTGGGCCAGTGGATCAGATACAGATCCAGGTACTCCAGGCCGAGCTTCGCCAGCGACACGTCGAACGCGCGCAGGGTGGCGTCGTACCCCTGGTCGGCGTTCCAGAGCTTGGTGGTGACGAAGAGGTCCTCGCGCGGGACGCCGGACGCGGCGATGGCCTTTCCGGTGCCCTCTTCGTTGCCGTAGATCGCAGCGGTGTCGATGCTGCGGTACCCGGCCTCGAGCGCGGTGGCCACCGCCCGCTCCGCCTCGTCGTCCGGCACCTGCCAGACGCCGAAGCCCAGCTGGGGCATCTCGACACCGTTGTTGAGGATGATCGGGGGGACCTTGCTGCTCACGAGCTCTCGATCCTTCAGTCGTCGGTTGGTACTCACATCGTCAACGATCACGGGCCGCGCCGCATTCCTGACCGCGAGATCCGGCCGGACCGATCGGCGGACAGGTGCCGTCGGTCGAAGATCGGCGAGAAATGCATCCGACCTTATTCGGTCCGGACCATTGACCGCGGACCGTCATGCCGCAACCCTGAATCACGCCGCGGGACGTGTCCGTGAACGCGATACGCCCATGTGAACACCCGCTCCTGTCTGTGCTCTGAGACCCCCCACCCCTCAGGAGAGCAGGTATGCGCACACGAGCAGGGTGCTGTCCGGGATCTTGTGGACGGCACATCGTATGCAGGAAACATCGGATGAAAAGGTGTGGTGAAGGCCTCGCTGACCACGGGCCCGCACACCGAACGGACCGGCGACACCGGGCAGGTGCTTCCTCGTTCCGACCGACTGATCGGTCGGTCAATAGCGGGGACGGCCGACGCGGCGGTCCCGCGCACCGGGCCCGAGCCGGAGCCCGCGAACCCGCACGGTCCGCCCGAACCGACCGAGCCCGAAAGGGAGGAACATGAGACGCCGACGCCTCCGAACAGCCTTGACCGCGGTGGCCCTCACCGCCGCCACGGCCACCCTGACCGGAGCGGCCCCACCGCTCGCGACGGCGCCGGCGACGAGCCGCCCGGCCGCCGCGCCCGACTGGTCCGCGGCCGTGGTCGACTCCACGACGGCCCGCTACACACCGAGCACCATCGGCGGCTGGTCGTACCCGGTCGGCCTCTACCTCTACGGCCAGTACCTCACCTACCAGCGCACCCACGACGCCCGCTACCTGACCTACATCAAGAGCTACGTCGACCGTTTCGTGAAGAGCGACGGCTCCATCGCCCAGTCCTTCGACAGCCTCGACAGCATGCAGGCCGGCCGCCTCCTGGTGATCCTGCACCACGAGACCGGCCAGGACCGCTACCGCAAGGCCGCCAAGAAGATCCGCGACCGCCTCGACACCTACCCGCGCACGAGCGACGGCGGCTTCTGGCACGCCGACAGCAGCAGCCGCGCCCATCAACTCTGGGCGGACGGCGTCTACATGGTGAACCCGTTCCTCGTCGAGTACGGCAAGGAGTTCGGCGACAGCGCGTACACGAACGACGAGGCGTCCAAGCAACTCTACGTCTACGGCAGTCATCTCCAGGTCGCGAACGGCCTGTTGAAGCACGCCTACGACGAGTCGCGCACCGCGAGCTGGGCCGATCCGGGCACCGGACTCGCGCCGGAACACTGGTGCAGGGCGGTCGGCTGGTACGCGATGGCCATCACGAACGTCCTCGACGCACTCCCCGCCGACCACCCGCGACGGCCCCAACTCCTCGCCGTCTTCCGCCGGTTGGCGGCCGGACTGGAGAAGTACCAGGACCCGGCGACCGGCCGCTGGTTCCAGGTCATGGACAAGGGCGCCCGCAGCGACAACTGGACCGAGACCTCCTGCTCCAGCATGTTCACCTACGCCCTCTCACGCGGCGCCCAACAGGGCTACCTGGACCGGCACTTCGCCGACGTCGCCCGGCGCGGCTACGAGGGCGTCCTCGCGAAGCTCTCGGTCGGATCCGACGGTCGCACCGACCTCACCGACATCTCCGTCGGCACGAACGTCGGCGACTACGCGTACTACGCCGCCCGCACCAGGGCCGTGAACGACTTCCACGGCCTGGGCGCCTTCCTGATCATGAACGAACAGCTGCGAGGTGATTAGTGTCATGAGCGCGTCCAGAAGGGCGGTTCTCGGAGCCGCTCTCGGCGGAGCCGCCGGCGCGGCGGTCGGCCTGTCGGCCGTCACCCCCGCGTACGCGGCTTCCTGGCAGCAGAAGTGGGCGCCGACCGCGACCGGCGACGGCCTCGGAGCCTTCGAGACCGTCGAGGACGACCGCGCCGACTCGCACCCAGCCGGGCACCCGCACATCTACGCCACCGGAGACAACTGGCGCTTCAACATCCATACGGTCGACCGCGACACGTCGACCGACCGGCAGCGCCAGGAGGTCACCGGTCTGCGCACCGGCAGCAGCAGCTACCTCAAGTGGACCCAGGGGCAGACCTGGCGGATCACGTACTCGATGTACATCCCCAGCTCCCTGAAGGCGACCACGACCTTCACGCACATCATGCAGATGAAGCAGCCCGGCAGCGGGACCTCGCCGATCGTCGTGCAGTCCCTGCGGCGTGTGAACGGCGTGCAGACCATCGAGTTGAACCTGCCGATCGCCGGTGTCCTGGTCGGCCGCACCGACCTCGATCCGCTGCACGACCGCTGGACCGACGTCGACTTCCAGATCAAGGTCGGCGACGGCACGGCCGGTTCGGTCCGCTGGATCCTCAAGTCCGGCTCCACGACCGTGATCGACAAGTCGCGGACCGGCGTCGACACCTTCCTCGCCGACCGCGTGCGCCCCAAGTGGGGCATCTACCGCTCCCTCGGCGACACCTCCGGGTCCCTTCAGAACACCTACCTCCTGCTCACCGATCTCCGCGGCTACCAACTCGTGTGAGGAGCCCGTTCCGTGAAACCCCCCACGAAGTCCCGCATGAAGTCCCGCCTGAAACCACCCATGTACGAACGCAGTTGGGCGGCGAGCGTGTTCTTCGCGTTCGCCGTCGTCCTCGGCCTCGCCCACCCCTCGGCCCTCGCCGCGGCACCTCCCGCACCGCACGCCGCCGTGTACGACGTACGCGACTACGGCGCCAAGGGCGACGGTTCCGCCAACGACACCCCGGCCGTCAACAAGGCCATCACGGCGGCCAGTTCGGCCGGCGGCGGCACGGTCCGCTTCCCCGTCGGCACCTACAAGTCCAAGAACACCATCCACATGAAGAGCAACGTGACGCTCCAGGTCGACACCGGCGCCACGATCCAGGGCTCGTCCGCGGACACCTACGACGCCCCCGAGGCCAACCCGTACGACCAGTACCAGGACTACGGCCACAGCCACTTCCACAACGCGATGATCTACGGCGACCGGCTCACGAACATCGGCTTCGTCGGCGGCGGAGTCATCGACGGGCTCGGCAACCTGATCACCGGCAACCCCAAGTCCGGCGAGGCCGACAAGATCCTCTCGCTGACACGCTGCGACGGACTCCGGATCGGCGACGGACTCACCCTGCGCCGGGGCGGCCACTTCGCCGCGCTGATCAACGGCTGCACGAACGTCACCTCGGACCGTCTGACCATCGACACCGCGAGCGACCGCGACGGCTGGAACATCATCTCGACGACGAACGTCACCGTCACCGATGCCAGCATCAAGGCCAACGACGACGCGCTCGTCTTCAAGAGCGACTACGCACTCGGCGCCAAACTCCCCAACGGCCATGTCCGGGTGAGCGATTCGTATCTGTCGGCCAAGTGCTGCAACGCCCTGATGTTCGGCTCCGAGACCTGTGGCGACTTCTCGGACTACCAGTTCCAGAAGATCCGGATCGAGGGCGCCGACAAGTCCGGCCTCGGCATGGTCTCCATGGACGGCGCGAAGATCTCCGACGTCCACTACCGAGACATCACCATGACCGGCGTCCACTCGCCGATCATGGAGAAGATCGGCACCCGAAAGCGCTGCGGCAACAGTCCGGGCGTCGGTTCGATCAGTGATGTCACCTACGACAACATCACGGCCACCGGCACCAGCCCCTCCTTCAGCCCGACTCTGTGGGGCGAGACCGGTCACCGGATCAGCGGGATCACGTTCACGAACGTCGACATCACGGTCCCCGGTGGCAACGGCACCATGTCCACCGGCGTGCCGGGCAACGACCCCAAGGACTACAACCCGAAGGCCATCGGCACCCGGCCGGCCTACGGCTGGTATCTGCACAACGCCGACAACGTCCAATTCACCGACAGCGCAGTGAAGTTCGCGGCGAACGACGGCCGACCGGCGGTCGTCGCCAACGCGGCGAGCGGCATCCGGTTCACCGGCTTCACCGCCCAGCGCGGCACCGGCTCGCCCTACGACCTGGGCTTCCAGGACGTGAACGGCTACTGCGTGAGCGGCGCCGGTGCGCCGCGCGTGTCGAGCACCGGCTCCAGCGAGAACTGCGCGCCCACGAACACCCGCTCGCCCGGTGCCGCCGCACGCCCCCTGGACCTGGAGAACCCCCGCCAGGCCTTCCTCCGAGGCTCCGTCGGCGGCCTCTTCCTGCACTGGGGCCTGCGTACCGCGCCCGGCCACACGAGTTGCAGTACCTGGGAGAGTGACGTCACCAATGGCGGCTGGACCCCCGACTACTGGGTGAACGAGGCGCAGAAACTGCATACGCAATACCTCGTACTGGCGACCTTCCACAGCCGCCTGGGCTACGCCCGCCCCTGGCCCTCGAAGATCCCCGGCTCCTGCTCCACCAAGCGGGACTTCGTCGGTGAGCTGATCACCGCCGCGAAGGCGAAGGGCATGAAGGTCATCCTCTACATGACCGACGACCCCCAGTGGCACGCCGACGGCGGTCACGAGTGGCTCGACTCGGCCGCCTACTCCGCGTACAAGGGCCAGAGCGTCGACCTGACCACCCGCGACGGCTTCGGGCAGTTCAGCTACGACAACTTCTTCGAGGTCATGGACCGTTACCCCGACCTCGGCGGCTTCTGGATCGACAACGACAACGCGTACTGGGAGAGCCACGACCTCTACCAGCAGATCTACCAGAAGCGTCCGAACTACACGCTCAGCAACAACAACGAAGACACCCCGATCATGGACATGATCAGCAACGAGCAGAAGACGGGAATGTCGCCCGCATACGATTACCCGCAGGCTGTATACACCGCACAACCCCGCCTGACGGAAGCCGACTTCAAGCTCCCGTCGACCGGCGCCTGGTGGTACGACGGCTCCGACCCGGCCGTGGACCGGGCCCTCACCCTCGGCCGGCTGGTCACCAACGCCGGTTCCTCGGTGAAGGCGCTGATGGCGGAGACCGCCCAGGTCAACGGCAAGTTCCCGGCCAACCAGGCCGCCTTCAACACCTTCGCGAACTCCTACCTCGACCCCATCTGGGAGTCCCTGCACGGCACCGAGGGCGGCGGCTACATGTACGGCGGCCTCAAACCCGGCTTCTGGAACGACGGCGCCCACGGCGTCACCACGATCAACCGCAGCGACCCGAACCTCCAGTACATCCACGTTCTGACCCCGCCCAGTACCAGCACCCTGCGCATCCGCGACAACGGCTACCGCATCGCCTCCGTCACCAACCTCCGTACCGGAGCGGCAATTTCGTGGTCCCAGTCCGGCGGAGTGCTCACGCTCAGCGGCCTCGGCGGCTGGGACCCGTACGACACCGTCTTCAAGGTCACGGCCGTCGGCCGCCAGGGCATCCTGTCCGGCGTCACCGTGAGCGCGAGCGCCTCGGCGAGCGGACACGCGGGTTCGGCCGCGGGGGACGGGAGTTACCTCACCTACTGGGACAACAACAAGACGCTGCCCGTCAACCTCACCTTCGACCTGGGCAGTTCGAAGAAGGTGCAGTACATCGGCCTCAACCAGCGCGAGGACTCCGTGGCCTACGCCCGCTCCGACACCGAGCAGTCGGCGCGGATCAAGGCGTACAAGGTGTTCCTGAGCAGCGACGGCACCACCTGGGGGAGCGCGGTCAAGACCGGCGAGCTCCCAAGTCGGCGCGGAATCCAGGGCATTGACCTCACCGCCGCCGGAGCTCGCTACGTCCGCCTCGAAGTCGACTCCACCTGGGCCGCCGCCACCGACACCACCCGCTACAAGCGGCTGCGGATCGACGAGGCCTGGATCGGCACCTCCTACGCGACCCCCGGAGGATCGTCATGACACACATCGGACCCAGACCGTTCGTGGCGGCGCTCGCCGGGCTGCTGGCCGCCTCCGCGCTTCCCCTCCTGAGCGGCCCGACCCCGGCCGCGGCCTCCGACAACGGCCAGTCCGCCCGGCCGGCCATGGGCTGGAGCAGTTGGAGCTACGTCCGCCGCACCCCCACCGAGGCCAAGATCAAGGCCCAGGCCGACGCCCTGGTGGCGAGCGGCCTCAAGGACCACGGCTTCGTGTACGTCAACCTCGACGACTTCTGGCAGAAGTGCGACGCGGGCGGCTTCACCGTGGACTCCTACGGCCGTTGGGCCGTCGACACGGCCAAGTTCCCTTCCGGGATCAAGGCGTTGGCCGACTACATCCACTCCAAGGGACTCAAGTTCGGCTTCTACGTCACGCCGGGCATCGCCAAGAACGCGGTCACCGCGAACACGCCGATCGAGGGCACCTCGTACCACGCGAAGGACATCGCGGACACGACCAGGACCGAGAAGAACTACAACTGCAAGAACATGTACTACATCGACTACGGGAAGCCGGGCGCGCAGGAGTTCGTCAACTCGTGGGCGAAACAGTTCGCTTCGTGGGGCGTCGACTACCTGAAGATCGACGGCGTGGGCAGCGCCGACATCTCCGACGTCCAGGCCTGGGACAAGGCGCTGCGGGCGAGCGGACGGCCCGTCAACTTCGCGCTCTCCAACAACCTTCCGATCGCGGACGCCGCCACCTGGCGTCAGTACGCGAACAGTTGGCGCACCCAGGGCGACGTCGAGTGCTACTGCGGACCCGGCGCCAACGGCAGCGGCTATCCGCTCACCGACTGGTCGCACGTCTCCGCGCGCTTCAACACCGCCGCGTCCTGGCAGCCGTACGCCGGGCCGGGCGGCTGGAACGACCTGGACTCGCTGGAGGTGGGCAACGGCGACCAGGTGGGTCTGACGGCCGACCAGCGGCGCGCGCACTTCACCCTGTGGGCGATGGCGGGATCACCCCTGCTGCTCGGCACCGACGTCACCCACCTCGACCCCGTCGACAAGGCGATGCTCACCAACGACCGTCTCATCGGCGTCGATCAGGACGGCGTCGCCGCGAAACGCGTGGTGAACAGCGGCGTGAAGCAGGTCTGGAGCAAGCGCGAGAGCAGCGGCGCCTATGTGGTCGCGCTGTTCAACACCGGTACGTCCGGCAGTGCGACGATCTCCGTGAACTGGTCGCAGGTCGGCTTCACCGGCTCAGGCGACGTCACCGACCTCTGGTCCGGCTCCCACAAGGGCACGATCGCGGACTCGTACAGCGCGACGCTACGGCCGGGCGAGACCCGCCTGATCCGTGTGAACCCGGTCAACACCACCCTGAGGGGGCACTCATGACACGCGGCAGAACACCGGCGCGGGGCCGGGGCACACGGCGCCTCTCCCCGGCCGTCTCCCTCGCCCTCAGCCTGGCCCTCGCCGTGCCGCTCGCCGGTCTCGCCGGCCCCGCCGCGCAGGCGGCGACCACCGACTACCAGGCCGAGGACGCCACCGTCGTCCAGGGCACCGTGGCCACCAACCACACCGGCTACACGGGCACGGGCTTCGTCGACTACACCAACGTCACCGGCTCGTATGTGGAGTTCACGGTGAGCGCCACCGCCGCCGGCACCGCGTCGGTCGCCCTTCGATACGCCAACGGCACCGCTGTGGACCGCCCGTTGGACATCTCCGTCAACGGTACGGTCGTCGCGTCCGCCGTCTCCTTCCCGGCCACCGCCGACTGGAACACCTGGGCGACGAAGACCGTGAACGTCCCGCTGACGGCCGGCACCGACAGGATCCGGGCGACCGCGACCACCGCGAACGGCGGCCCCAACCTCGACCGGATCAGCGTCGGCACCGCGACCGACGCACAGGCCCCCACCCGTCCCGGGCAGCCCAGTTGCTCGGACATCGGCGAGGACGGCCTCACACTGACCTGGGGCGCGTCGACCGACAACGTGGGCGTCACGGCGTACGACCTCTACGAGCACGGCAACAAGATCGGTGAGGCGCCCGGGAGTTCGACCGGCAAGGCCCTCACCGGGCTCACCCCGAACACCACCTACGACCTCACCGTCATCGCCCGGGACGCGGCCGGAAACACCTCGCCCGCCAGCCCGGTGGTCGACTGCACGACGAAACCCAGCTCCGACACCACCCCGCCCACCCGGCCCGGTACTTTGTCGACCGCCGACATCACATCGAATACGGTCGACCTCGCCTGGGGCGCGTCCACCGACGACCGATCGGTTATCGCATACGACATCCGCAGCGGGGACACCGTCTACAAGACGGTCACCACCGGCACCTCGACCACCCTTACCGGCCTGGCCTGCGACAGCCCGTACACGCTGAACGTCGTGGCCCGGGACGCGGCCGGCAACCTCTCCGAGCAGAGCAACACCGTCACCTTCAGCACGAAGGCCTGCGCGACCGACGGCGGAGTCCCGTCGTCCGTCGCCACCCTCTCCACCGGCTGGACCATCCCGTGGGGCACCTACTGGATGCCCGACGGCCAGAGCGCCCTCGTCACCGAGCGGGACGACTTCCGGGTCTGGAAGACGACCAAGGACGGCACCCGGACCCAGGTCGGCACCGTGCCCAACGCCGTCACCACCAACGGCGAGGGCGGTCTGCTCGGCGTCGCGGTCGACCCGAAGTGGGCCACGAACCACTACGTCTACTTCATGCACACCGCGTCCGAGGGCAACCGCGTCGTCCGCATGACGTACAACGGCACCACCCTCACCGGCTACACGGTCCTCCTCCAGGGCATCAAGAAGAACCGCTACCACAACGGCGGCCGCCTCGCCTTCGGCCCCGACGGCTACCTCTACGTCTCCACCGGCGAGGCCCAGACGCCCGACCTCGCCCAGGACAAGACCTCCCTCAACGGCAAGATCCTGCGCATGACGACGGACGGCAAGGCGGCCCCCGGCAACCCGTTCGGCAACTACGTCTACTCGTACGGCCATCGCAACCCGCAGGGCCTCGCCTTCGACCGCAACGGCCGCCTGTGGGAAGCGGAGTTCGGCAACAGCTCCAAGGACGAACTCAACCTCATCAAACCGGGCGCCAACTACGGCTGGCCCACCTGCGAAGGGACGTGCAGCGTCGCCGGCATGACCAACCCGAAGGCCACCTGGAACGTCAACGAGGCCTCGCCCAGCGGAATCGCGATCGTCCGCAACGTCGTCTACATGGCATCCCTGCGCGGCGAACGCCTGTGGCGGGTCCCGATCAACGGCGACAACGAGAGCGTCGGCACCCCGACGGCGTACTACGTCGGAACGTACGGACGTCTGCGCACGGTCACCAAGGTCCCGGGTGCCGACCAGTTGTGGCTCTCGACCACCAACTGCGACAACAACGGCAACCAGGCGGACGGCTCCGACAAGATCCTCCGCGTCGACATCGGTTAGGGGTCGACATCGGTTGGGGGAAGGGGGGTTCAGGCCCGGTACAGCGCCTCGACCTCGTTCGCGTACGTGTTCTCGATGGCCTTGCGCTTCAGCTTCAGGGACGGGGTCAGCAGACCGTGTTCCTCGGTGAACGGCTGGGCCAGTATCCGGAAGGTGCGGATCGACTCGGCCTGTGAGACCAGGGTGTTGGCGGCCACCACCGCGCGCCGCACCTCGGCCTCCAGGTCGGAGTCCCGCACCAACTGGGCCGGGGACATCTGCGGCTTGCCGCGCATGGTGAGCCAGTGCTCGACGGCCTCGTGGTCGAGGGTGACGAGCGCCGCGATGTAGGGGCGGTCGTTGCCGACGACGATGCACTGCGAGACCAGCGGATGGTCCCGCACCCGCTCCTCCAGGAGCCCGGGCGCGACGCTCTTGCCGCCGGAGGTCACCAGGATCTCCTTCTTGCGCCCGGTGATGGTCAGATAGCCGTCCTCGTCGAGGGAGCCCAGGTCACCGGTGGCGAGCCAGCCGTCGTGCAGGGTCTCGTCGGTCGCCTTCTGGTTGTTGAGATAACCCTGGAAGACGTTGGGGCCGTTCAGCCAGATCTCACCGTCGTCCGCGATGTGCACGGTGACCCCCGGGACGGCCTGGCCGACCGTGCCGTAGCGGGTGCGCCCGGGCGGGTTGGCGGTCGCGGCGGCCGTCGACTCGGTGAGGCCGTAGCCCTCGTAGATCTGCACGCCCGCCCCGGCGAAGAACAGTCCGAGGCGGCGATCCATGGCCGACCCGCCGGACATGGCGTTGCGGATCCGGCCGCCCATCGCGGCCCGCACCTTGGAGTAGACGAGTTTGTCGAAGAGCTGGTGCTGCATCCGCAGCCCGGCGGACGGGCCGGGGCCGATGCCCCAGGCCTTCTCCTCGACCGCGTCCGCGTACTTCACCGCGATCTCGACGGCCTTCTCGAACGGCCCGGCCTTGCCGTCCTTCTCGGCCTTGCGGCGGGCCGCGTTGAAGACCTTCTCGAAGATGTACGGCACGGCCAGGATGAACGTCGGCCGGAACGCGACCAGGTCGGGCAGCAGCGCGGCGGCGTTGAGCTGCGGCTGGTGGCCGAAACGCACCCCGCCGCGGATCGCCGCGACCTGCACCATCCGCCCGAAGACGTGCGCCAGCGGCAGGAACAGCAGGGTCGCCGCCTCGTCGCCCTTCTTCGAGTGGAAGACGGACTCCCAGCGGTCGATGACCGTGTCCGCCTCGTACATGAAGTTGCCGTGCGAGATGACACAGCCCTTGGGGCGTCCGGTGGTGCCCGACGTGTAGATGATCGTCGCGGTCGAGTCCGGGGTGACGGCCTGGCGGTGCCGGTGCACCACCTCGTCCTCGATGTGCGCGCCCGCGTCGTACAACTCCTGCACGGCGCCCGTGTCCAACTGCCACAGTTGGTGCAGCGCGGGAAGCCGGTCGATGACGGTGGCGATGGTCATCGCGTGGTCCTCGTGCTCGACCATGGCCGCCGAGACCTGCGCGTCGTGCAGCATCCAGAAGCACTGCTCGGCCGACGACGTGGGATAGACCGGCACCACCTGGGCGCCGATCGTCCACAGCGCGAAGTCGAACAGCGTCCACTCGTAGCGGGTGCGGGACATGATCGCGACCCGGTCGCCGAAGCGGACGCCCTGCGCGAGCAGGCCCTTGGCGAGCGCGAGGACCTCGTCGCGGAACTCGGCGGCGGTCACGTCCCGCCACTCGCCCTGCTCGTCCTTGCGGCCGAGGGAGACATGGAGGGGGTCGTTCCGGGCACGCTCGAACACGACGTCGGCCAGACCGCCCACCGGCGGTGCCAACGCCAACGGAGGGTTGTTGAACTCGCGCAAACCCCGCTCCCCGCTCCTGTCGGCACTCCCCTGACGGCGCCGTGAAAGCTACCCCACCGGACGGAAGGGCGGGAGGGGGCGCGAAAACGAGCGATCCTCACGTCCGCGCTGGTCAGCGGCGGAAAATGCCCTCACAAGGGGAAGGGTCGGACAGAAATCCTTACGGTTCCGTAGGTTTCGGCCCCGTAATCTCCACTGAATCTGTACGACCCGATTACCCCCCGCGTCCCGGTCGCCGGACGTCACCCGTGCGACGCCGTCTCCTCCCCGCTCAGCGTCCGCGGGGCGGATTCCGTCACTCCCGCCGTGCCACTCGTCCGCTCCGCGCTACGCGCCCTGACCAGGGCGAGCACCAGCGCGCCCGCCACCGTCCCGACGAGGCCGGCCGTCACGAGCGCCGCGTCGAGCCCCGAGGCGAACGCGGCCCGCAGTGCGTGTTCGGAGAACGTCCCGCGCAGCGCCCCGGCCCCGCCGCCCGCGAGCGTGTGCGCCGCGTCGTGCGGGAGGGTGTCCCGCATCCGCGAGGTGAGGACGGTCCCGGACACGGCGACGCCGAGCGCGAACCCCAACTGCCGCACGGTGTTGACCGCGCCGCCCGCCATGCCCGCCCGCTCCGCCGGCACCGCCGCGAGGGCCGCCCCGGCGATCCCCGGCGCCACCAGCCCCGTACCGACACCGACCAGGACGAGCCCCGGCACCAGCGTCGTCCAGTCCGAACCGGCGCCCAGGACGGCCTGACAGAAACAGCCCGTACCGATCAGCAGCAGCCCGCCGCCGATGGTCAGCCGCGCCGGCACCCCGTGCAGCAGCTTCCCGGCGAGCACCGACACCACGACCGCCGCCCCCGTCAGCGGCAGCAGCGTCAGCCCACCGCGCACCGGGCTCATCCCCAGCACCGTCTGGAGCCAGATCGACAGATACGGCATCCCGCCGAACGCCACCCCGTTGAAGGCGAGCGCCCCCGCCATCACCCCCACGAAGGCAGGCTTGCGCAGCAGCGCCATATCCAGCAGCGGATGCGCCACCCGCCGTTCCACCAGCACGAAACAGACCAGCGCGAGTGCCGCGACCACGAAGGAGACGAGGGTGGGCGTCGCACCCCAGCCGTCCTCACCGGCCCGCACCACCGCGTATGTCACCCCGCCCGCGAACCCCGCGAACGCCACCGTCCCGAGCCAGTCGATACGCATCCCGCGCGTCCCCCTCGACTCCGGCACCACCCGCAGCGTCATCCACACCGCGGCCACGCTCACCGGCAGGTTCACGAAGAAGATCCACCGCCAGCCCGGCCCCTCGGTGAGTGCCCCGCCCAGCACCGGCCCGACCGCCGCGGCACCGCCGCTGACCGCGCCCCACACCCCGAGCGCCACCGACCGCCGCCGCCCCTGATACACCGAGGCCAGCAGCGGCAGCGTCGTGGCGAACATCGCCGCCGCCCCCACCCCCTGCACGGCCCGCGCGGCCACCAGCGCGCCCGGCCCGTCCGCGAGCCCGCACGCGAGCGACGCCACCGCGAACAGCACCACGCCCACCACATGCACCCGCCGGTGCCCCAGAATGTCGGCCGCCGCCCCGAACCCCAGCAGCAGCGCGGCCAACGCCAGCGCGTACCCGTCGACCACCCACTGCAGATCACTCAACGACGCGTGCAACGACCGCGCCACGTCCGGCAGCGCGACCACCACGATCGTCACATCCAGCAACAACATGAACGTGCCCAGGCACACCGCCGTCAGCGGCCCCCATGTACGCATGCCCTCAACTCCCCTGTCCGGGTTGTGCAGTTCTCCGTACGATGGGCACCAACCGGACGATCAACTCCGTGTCGGTCATCGCACCGCCGGAATCCGACAGGAGCGGCCGTGCTGGAGATGGAATCCGACACCCTCGACCGGCTCGACATGCAACTGCTCACCGCCCTGGAACTCAACGGCCGGGCCTCCTTCAGCCGCCTCGGCACGGTCCTCGGCGCCTCCGACCAGACCATCGCCCGCCGCTACCGCCGCCTCACCGCCGAGGCCGGCCTCCGCGTCGTCGCCATCCGGGACGCCGAACGCCTGGGCCAGGACCAGTGGATGCTCCGGCTGCGCTGCGCCCCCGACAACGCCCTCACCATCGCCGACGCCCTCGCCAGACGCCCCGACACCGCCTGGATCGGCCTCGCCTCCGGCGGCACCGAGATCATCTGCCTGACCCGCCCGCGCAGCCCCGGCGACTACGACGACCTCCTGCTCGGCAAACTCCCGCGCACCCCCAGCGTCCTGGACATCCGCGCCCACCAGATGCTCCACCGCTTCTACGGCGGCCCCACGGGCTGGCTGCGCCGCTTCAAGGTGCTCGCCGACGACCAGATCGCCGCCCTGCTCCCCGAACCGGCGCCACCGTCGGGCCCCGCCCGCATCCACCCCGAGGACGAGGCCCTGATCGCCGTACTCGAACGGGACGGACGCGCCGGATACCCCGAACTCCAGCGCGCCACCGGCCGCTCCGAGTCCGCCGTCAAACGCCGGCTCGCCGCGCTGATCGGCTCCGGAGCGGTGTACATCGACATCGAGTACGACTCCGAGGTGTTCGGATACCCGCGTGCGGCCGTCCTGTGGATCACGGCGACCCCCGCGGCACTGCACTCGGTCGGCGAGGCGCTGGCCACCCACGACGAGATCGCCTACGCGTCGGCGACGGCGGGCACGTCCAACATCGTCGTGACGGCCGTCGTGAAGGACACCGCGGGGCTCTACGACTACCTCAGCGGACCCCTGGGCCAGCTCGACGGGGTACGACAGGTGGAGGCGAGCCCGTTCCTGCGCCGGGTCAAACAACTCACGTACCGGACGCTCCCCCTCAACTCGTCCTCAACTCGCCCTCCCTCAAAGTAAGTTCAAGATAAATCATGCTCAAAACCCAGCACCCGGAGATGGGAACCACAGTGTTCGGCGATCGAATGTGGCTCGTCCAAACCGATGCCGCGGGGATTTCCCGAAAGATCTTCTGGAAATAATCTTCGGAAGTCCTTCCGGCGTGCCCCGAAGGGAATACTGAGTTGAAGACGAAAAACTCTCATCGCCGGTCGCTGGGTCGTCACCGGAAGGTGGTCGTGGCCCTGGCGGCAGCGACGACCCTGCTCGGCGGCGCGCTGTACGCCAACGCCAACGCCGCCTCCTCTCCGTCCGATCCGACCAGCAGCGCCTCCCCGTCGAACCCCGGATCGACCTCCCCGTCCGACCCCGGCTCCACGTCCCCCTCCAGCCCCGCGTCCGCGTCCGCCCCCGTGCCCAAGCCCACGGGATCGACCGGCACGGGCACGGACGTCTCGGACGTGGTCGACGCCGCCACGACCTTCCTGGACACCCTGGACGACGACCAACAGGCCGATGTACTTCTCGACTTCACCCAGGCAAACGCCATCGCCTGGTCGAACCTCTCGTGCGGTGCGACCTGCCGGGTCGGCATCGAACTCAGCTCCCTCAGCGACACCCAGCTCGCCGCGGCCAAGGCGGTCGTCGAGGCCGCCACCGGCACCGGCGACGACAGCGGCTACTCCCAGATCTCCCAGATCCTGGCGGCCGACGACGTCCTCGGCGAGACCGACAGCAGCTACGGCAGCGGCAACTACTATCTCGCCTTCCTGGGCACCCCGAGCACCACCGGCACCTGGCAACTGCACTTCGGCGGCGACCAGTTGGCCGTGAACCTCACCTACAAGGACGGCGAGGTCGTGGGGACCACCCCGTACTTCGCCGGCGTCGAACCCACCACCTGGACCGACGACGGCACCACCTACGCACCCCTGTCCGGGATGCACGACGGGCTGGTGTCGATGCTCGAAGGCCTGACCGACGACGAGCTGACGGAGGCCAAGCTCTCCGACACCACCACCGACGTGGTGCTCGGCCCGGACGAGGACGGCGACTTCCCCGACACCAAGGAAGGCATCGCGGCCGGCGAACTCACCGACGACCAGCAGCAGTTGATCCTCGACGCCATCGAACCCTGGGTCGAGGCCGCGGACGACACCACCGCCGCGTCCACCCTGAGCACCTACAAGTCGGAGCTCGACGACACCTACATCTCCTACTCCGGCACGAGCGCACTGGACACCGCGGGCGACTACGTCCGCATCGACGGACCCGGTGTCTGGATCGAGTTCTCGGTCCAGGACGGCGTGGTGGACACCAGCCGGCTCAACTACAGCAGCGTCTACCGCGACCACGAAACCGACTACGGAGGAGAGTTCTCCTTCTCCTGAACCTGATCCGCCTGCCGGAATGACGGGCGGCGCTGCTCCCGGCAGCGCCGCCCGCTGTCGCGCATTTCTTTACGGCCGGCCGAGGAATTCATCGCGGCCGGTATTCATGCCGGTGCCGCCCACATGATTCACCAGCTATTTCCGGGCTGTGAGAAAAAGCCGCCGCCGGTGTTTTCCGCAAGGGAAATCCCGGAACTACGGACCACGCCGATGCAGCCGATCCCCACCCGCCAGAATCGCCGCCGCCAGCGCGTCCGCCGCCCCCTGCGCCGAAACCCGCCGCCGCCCGTGGACCAGCACGAAGTCGACCTCGCCCAGCTCCGGCAGCCCCGCCCGCTCCGGCACCCGCACAAGTCCCGGCGGCACCAGCCCCTTCGAGTGCGCCATCACCCCGAGTCCCGCCCGGGCGGCGGCGATCAGCCCGTTCAGGCTGCCGCTCGTGCAGGCGATCCGCCAGGCCCGCCCCTGCCGCTCCAGCGCCTCCATGGCGAGGGCGCGGGTGATCCCCGGCGGTGGATAGACGATCAACGGCACCGGGCGATCGGCGTCCAGCCGGAGCCGTTCCGCGCCGATCCACACCAGCTTGTCGTGCCAGACCAGTTCGCCCCGAGGATCCTCGGCCCGCCGCTTCGCCAGCACCAGGTCCAGCTTCCCGGCGGCCAGTTGCTCGTGCAGCGTGCCGGACAGCTCGACCGTCAGCTCCAGGTCGACCTCGGGATGGTCGTAGCGGAAGCCCTCCAGGATCTCCGGCAGCCGGGTCAGGACGAAGTCCTCGGACGCGCCGAAGCGCAGCCGGCCGCGCAACCGGGTGCCGGTGAAGAACGCCGACGCCTGCTCCTGCACCTCCAGGATGCGGCGCGCGAACCCGAGCATCGCCTCGCCGTCCTCCGTCAGCTCCACCGAGTGCGTGTCCCGGGTGAACAGGTGCCGTCCCGTCGCGTCCTCCAGCCGCCGCACATGCTGGCTCACCGTGGACTGGCGCAGCCCGAGCCGCCGGGCGGCCTGCGTGAAACTCAGCGTCTGGGACACCGCGAGAAAGGTCCGCAGGTGAGAGAGGTCGTACATGGCATACACCATGGCATACACCGTATCCGGTCATCACGAAACGTGATGACAGTCAGAGCGGTATGACGGATTCCCGATCAAGAAGCGGGGGAGCAAGATGGGGAGGGCACGAGTCCGCGCCGGACGACGGACCGGACGTACAGCGAAGTAGTGGAGCACAGTGAAACGCCTGCGATGGCCGAGTCGGATGCCGATCGACCCCTACATCCTGCTGCTCCTCGGGACGGTGGGCGTCGCCGCACTCCTCCCCGCCAGAGGCGCGGGCGCCGACGTCGCCTCCGGCGCCTCCACGGCGGCGATCGCCTTCCTCTTCTTCCTCTACGGCGCCCGCCTCTCGACTCGCGAGGCACTGGACGGGCTCAAGCACTGGCGGCTGCACACCACCGTCCTGGCCTGCACCTTCCTCGTCTTCCCGCTGCTGGGCCTGGCCGCCCGGGGCCTCGTCCCGGTGCTCCTGACCCACCCCCTCTACCAGGGGCTGCTGTTCCTCACCCTCGTCCCGTCGACCGTCCAGTCGTCGATCGCGTTCACCTCGATCGCGCGCGGCAACGTGCCCGCCGCGATCTGCGCCGGCTCCTTCTCCTCCCTCGCCGGCATCGTCATCACCCCGCTGCTCGCCGCCGCCCTCCTCGGCGGCAACGCGGGCGGCTTCTCCGCCGACTCCGTCGTCAAGATCGTGCTGCAACTCCTGGTGCCGTTCCTGGCCGGGCAGGTGCTGCGGCGCTGGGTCGGCGGTCTCATCACCCGGCACAAGAAGATCCTCGGCTACGTCGACCGCGCCTCGATCCTCCTCGTCGTCTACACCGCGTTCAGCGAGGGCATGGTCCAGGGCATCTGGCACCAGGTCAGCGCGGCCCGCCTCGGCGCACTGCTCGCCGTCGAGGCCGTCATCCTCGCCGTGATGCTCACCCTGACCTGGTACGGCGGCAAGGCGCTGCGTTTCGACCGGGAGGACCGGATCGCCATCCAGTTCGCCGGCTCGAAGAAGTCCCTCGCCTCCGGACTGCCCATGGCCAGCGTCCTGTTCGGCGCCCACGCCTCCCTCGCGGTGCTGCCGCTGATGCTCTTCCACCAGATGCAGCTGATGGTGTGCGCGGTCATCGCCAAGCGCCGCGCCCGCGATCCGCAGCCCGAGGTCATCGGGACGGCGGGCCCAACCTCAGGGTCACGAACCGCGGTCGGTACAGCGACACGTTCCGGCTGAGGTTCCAGGCGGCCGAAGTGGCCGTCGCGTCCAGCCAGTTGACGTCGTAGCTCAGCACGATCCGGCCGCCGTCGCCGAGCGCGGGATGGGTCTGCGGGTTGTACGCGGCGACCTGCCCCGGCGGCAGCGGCGGACTGAAGCCCCGGGTCGGCCCGTGCCACGGCCCGACGGGCGAACAGGCCCAGTACGAGGTCACGGTGGTCAGCCCCCGGCTGCCCGCCGCCATCGTGAACAGGACGTACGTCCTCCCGTGCCGCACCACCGAGAACGCGCTCCCCACGCCGGTGCGTCGACCGTCCCCGAGCACCGCCCGCGGGCCTGCCCGAGCCGTCCAAGCCGAGCCGTCCCAGTACTCCCAGGCACCCGGCTCCCCGAGCCGCCCCTCCGGCACCCGCGCCACATACGCCGAGGAGGTCGGCCGGGCCGCGGCCTGCGCGTCGTTCCCGCCGAAGACGTACGTCCAGCCGCCCACCGCGATCGCCGTCGTCCCGAACTGCACCCGCCGGGACGGGTCTTGGACGAGCCGCTGGTCGAAGACCTTCACGATCGACTCCACCCGCAGCTCCGGCAACGACAGCGTGGCCACCTCGGTCGCGGTCGGCACACCGTAGATCCACGGGTACGGTCCGGCCGTCCGCGTCCACAGCAGCACCCGTACGACCGACTCGGCCGAACCGGGGGAGCGGGGCTCTACGCGGGCCGCGACCGGCCAACGCCACTCGTTCGGGGCGGGATCGGGGAACAGCGGTGAGGGGAGCGTGAGTTGGGGGCGTCCGTCGCGCATCACCACCGCCGAGTTCCGCACCAGCGGCGCGGTGGTGTCGCGCCAGGCGTACGACTCGCCGACCGGGTTGGGCGGGCCGTGCACCTGGCCGAGATAGGTGTCGGAGAACAGCCACAGCACCCGCCCGTCCGGCAGCCGCACCGAGTGGGTGCCGTCGCCGCCGGTCCAGTCGTCGGCGCGGGACGCGTCGTCGCCGTACGCGGCAAAGGAGTCGGTGAGCCGCGTGTCCGGCGACCAGGAGCGCACCGCGGTGGCCGTGCACGCGCCGACGCCCTCCCGGTCGTGGTCCTTCGGGAGGGCGGTGAGCAGCACGGCCGCGAGAACCAGGGTCAGCAGCAGGCCGACCCCGGCTCCCCTCCGCCGTCGTGCTCGTCGGTCCTCGGGCACGCCCGGGACGTTAGTGGCCGGCGCGCACCCGGTCCATGGGCAGCCACAGGACGGTCCCGGCGGTGGCGGGCTCCGGCGCGGCCAGCTCGTCGTCCGTCAACAGGCGTTCCCAGACTCGGACGTCGTCGATCGACCCGGTCAAGTACTGCATGCTGTCCATGCGTTGGCCGATGTGCACGCCGAACGGCGAGTTGCGGCTGACGGAGCCCACGATGTCCGCCGTGCTCACCGCCGTACCGTCCACGGACAGGCTCAACTGCCCACCGCCGCGCCGCAGTACGGCCCGGTGCCACTGGCCGTCGTTGTAGGCGCCGGCGGTGACCACCGAGGTGGTGTGGACGGTCGTCGCGCCGACCCGCGTGGTGATCAGCGCCCGGACGTGATTGCCCGCGGGCTCGCCGCGCAGCCAGACCTGCGGCTGGGTGGTGCCGACCCCGCCCATCCACAGGAACGGCTGATCACCCGTCGTCGCCGTATACCGGAACCAGAGGGACACCGTGAAGTCCTTTGTCCCCAGCGGCAGTCGGTCGCTGTACGGCAGGCGTACGGCGTCGTCGACACCGTCGAAGGAGAGGGCGCCGCCGGACACGCCGTCCGTCTCCTGGGCGCCGCCGAGCACGACCGCGCGCCTGGCGCCCGGGGCGAGGTCGGTGGTCGTCGGGTCCGGGCCCCGACGCGGTTGCAGCCAGGCCTCGTTGAAGCGGGCGAAGCGGATCTCGTCGGTCGCGGTCACGGCGCCGCCCTCGTAGAGCAGTCCCACCGTGTCCCCGTCGATCCGGGCCATGTCGGAGTAGCCCGACCAGTCCTTCGTCACGACCGTGCCGCGGTCCACGCTGTCCCAGGTGCGGCCGCCGTCGTAGGAGGAACGGATCATCATCGTCCGGCGGCGGTCCGGGTCGGCGTCGCAGGCCAGCAGGATGCGGGAGTTGACGCCGAGCGTCGAGCACTGGACCTGCGGCGTGTACAGGTCGGGCAGGTCGCGGAAGGGCGCGGTGAAACTGTCGCCGCCGTCGCGGCTGACCGCCTGGGTGCGATGCCCGAGGTCGGTGCCGTCCTGCTCACGGCCGCTCACCAGGACCGAACCGTCGGTACGCTCGGTGAGCGTCACCTCGGACGGCTTCTGCCGCCAGGTCCCGTCGGCCGCGATCGGGTACGAGTCGGTGGCGCCGACCTTCCAGTGGTCGCCGCCGTCGTCGCTCACGATCAGCGCCGCGTTGTTCGCGGTGACCCTCCCCCAGCCTCCGGCCGGGGGGACCCCCATCTCGCTTCGCTCGCCCTCCCAGGTCTCGGTGTTGACCCCGAACACGAGCCGGCCCCGGTGCTTGCCGCGGGTCAGCTGGATGCCGTGCACGGGGCCGGTGGCGTACCAGGAGTTCCAGTTCGGGGGCCGGATCTCGTTGCTCAGGTCACGCGGCTGCGACCAGGTGAGACCGTCGTCGTCGCTGTACTGGAGGTGGGGGGTGCGGTCGCAGGGGACGGAGCAACCGGCGCCGTCCGTACGGCCAGTGTTGTACGTCTCGGCGAGCAGGATGCGGCCCGTCCGACGGTCCACGATGGGCGCCGGGTTGCCGTGGGTGTCGCCGTCGCCGTGGTTGACGACCTGCAACGGGCTCCAGGTGAGGCCCTCGTCCGTGGAGCGCTTGACGACGATGTCGATGTCCCCGGCGTCACCGCAGTTGAGGATCCGGCCCTCGGCGAACGCGAGCAGGGTGCCGTCCCTGGTCCTCACGACGGCCGGGATACGGAAGCAGGCGTACCCCGCGTCCTGGGGAGCCTTGAAGAGGACCCGCTGGTCGAACTCGGGTGTGCGGGTGGTGGTTTGGGCTGTCGAGGTGGCGGTGGAGGCGGACGCGGTTGGGGCGGTGGCGTGCGCCGGGCTCGGGAGCATGAGCAGTGCGGCCAGGGTGAGTGCTGCGGTGAAGGTGGATCTCAGACGTGTGCGAAGCCTTGACGGCATGGAGCGACCTGCCCTTCATTAATCCGGACATTCGGACATCCCACGTCCAACGGGCGCGTCACAGACGTTAGTTGGGGCCTCCCGTGCCTCACAAGAAGCGTGCAGCGACGGTGACGGAGTGTCAGGGCCGGCGGGACTTGTCAGGGTCGCAGGACGACCTTGCCGAGATTGCTCCGCGACTCGATCACCTCGTGCGCCTTCGCCGCGTCCGCCAGCCCGAACTCCCCGTGCACGGCCGGTTTCAGCGTGCCCTCCGCGAACAGCCGCCACAGCTCCCGCCGCCACCGTTCGTACAACTCCGGCTGCCCGCGCGCGATCCGCGCCATCTGGAACCCGATCACGGACTTGGCGCCCACGAGGAGGTCGTACGCCTGGATCGTCCCGCCGCCCGAGCTGTACGCCACGAGCCGCCCGCCCGGGACGAGCGCCGCCACAGCCGGGGTCAGCAACTCGCCGCCCACCGCGTCCAGTACGTAGTCGACGGGGTCGCCCCAGTCCGGCCGGTGCGGGCAGCCCGGGCTGCCGTAGGCGATCACCTCGTCGGCGCCCAGCGCGCGCACGAAGTCCGTCTTCGCCGGATCGGAGACCGCGCCCACGACCCGTCCCGCGCCGCGCGTCTTCGCCAACTGCACGGCGAGATGGCCGACTCCGCTCGCCGCGGCCGTGATCAGCGCGGCCTCGCCCGGTTCGGGGCGGGCCGCGTCCAGGGCGCCCAGAGCCACCAGTCCGCTGCGGACGAGCGCGACCGCGTCGACGGCCGAGGCGGCGTCGGGTACAGAGGAGGCCATGGCCTCGTGCAGGACGGCGAAGTCGGCGTACCCGTGCCCGAAGCAGAGCCCGGTCACCCGCTCGCCCACCCGGAAGCGGGTCACCCCCTGTCCTACGGCGGCCACCTCGCCCGCGATCTCGCCACCGAGCGGGATCGGCTCGGCCGCCTCGGTGACCTTGCGGACGACGGGCAGAGTGACCCCGATCGCCTCGGTACGGACGAGGAGTTCGCCGGGGCCCGGTGCGGGGACGGGGGTCTCCTCCAGGAACAGCGGGCCGCCGGTGGACTCGTACCGGACGCGACGCATCGCACCTCCAGGGAGTGGTGGTAGCAGGTGGGAACCAGGGAGAGGGGAACCAGGGAGAGGGGAGATGGAGGGAAGGGGGAGATGGGGAGTGTCGGGAATCGTTGGGAGTCCCCATGGTATTCACGGTTTCGTTGGGAAGTCCAATGACTTTTCGCTAGGCTGTCCGCATGGCCGAAGCACCGCACCCCGCACCCCTCGCCGCGATCCGCTCCCTCCCCAGCTGGCTCCTCGGCCGGGCCGCCGCCCGCGGCCGGGCCCTCGTCGCCGATGCCCTGGCCGCCGAAGGACTGAAGATGTGGCACCACGTGGTGCTCTCCGCCGTCCGCGACCTCGCGCCCGTCGCACAGGCCGACCTCGGCCGTGGCGTCGGGCTTGATCCCAAGGACCTGGTAGGCGTCCTCAACGACCTCCAGGCCGCGCACCTGGTCGTACGGGAGCCGGACCCGAAGGACCGCCGCAAGAACGCGGTGTCGCTCACGACCGAGGGCGCACGGCTGCTGAAACGCTGCGAGAAGGCGGCCCGCGAGGCCAACGAGCAGCTCCTCGCTCCCCTGTCGGCGGCCGAACGGGACCGGTTCATGGGCCTGTTGATCCGGATCTCCGGTACGGAGGGCTGACGGCGGCTAACGTTCCGTCATGACCCCACCGCAGACTCCCGAACCCCGGCTCGCCCTCGACCCCGAGCGCACCGCCCTGGTCCTCGTCGACCTGATGGACCGCATCGTCGCGCTGCCGCTCGAACCGTACAAGGGCACCGAAGTCCTCGCCGTCGCCGAGGAGTTGGCCGCGGGGTTCCGCTCCGTCGGCGCGCTCGTCGTGCTGATCCGGGTCGAACGTCCCGGCATCGCCGAGCAGCCCGCCGGCAGTGGTCTCGCCGACGGGCTGCTCCGGGAAGGGGACGTGGAGATCGTGAAACGGACGATCGGCGGCTTCCAGGGCACGGGACTTGACGAACGCCTGCGTGAACGGGGCGTCGACACCCTGGTGTTCGGCGGGATCGCCACCAACCTCGGTGTAGAGTCCACCGCCCGCGCCGCCGGCGACCTCGGCTATCAACTCGTCTTCGTCGAGGACGCCCTGAGCGCACTCACCGCGGCCGAGCACCAGGCGTCGGTCAGGCTCGACTTCCCGCGACTGGGCTCGGTGGTGACGGCGGCGGAGGTGCGCTTCGGGTCGGGTGACTGAGGCGGGCTCACGCCGTCCCGGTTGAGCCGGGCTTCGTACCGGACGGCTGAGGCGCGGGTCACGCCGGGTGGCTCCGACGCTTTTGTCCCCGCGGATGGTTGAGGCGGACTTCACCCCCGGAGGCTGGGCCGGGTTTCACGCCAGGCGCCCGAGGCGGGCTTCGCGCCGGGTGTCCGACTCGGGCGGCGGAGCGGTCAGACGAGGACCGTGCCGCCGTCCACGACCACCGTCGAACCGGTGCTGTAGCCGCCGCGCATCAGATACAGATACGCCTCGGCGATGTCCTCCGGCTCGCCGATCCGGCCGACCGGCAGCGACCCGGCGACGGACTCGAACAGTCCGTCCCGGTTCTCCTCCCCGATCTCCCGCCACAGTTCGGTGCGGACCACACCCGGGGCGACCACGTTGACCCGCAGCGGGGCCAACTCCAGGGCCAGCGCCCGGGTCAGCGACTCCATCGCCCCGCACAGCGCCGCGGCGACGGTCGTGCCCGGCAGCGGCCTGCGTCCGGCGGTACCCGTGGTCAGGACCACGGAACCGCCCTCCCGGATCGACGGAGCGCCGTACTTCACGGCGGTGTACGCACCCCACAACCGGGTGTCCAGGAAGGCGCGGGCCCGCCCGAGGTCGGACTCGGCGAGGCTCTCCATCAACAGCGCCTCACCCGCCGTGTAGACCAGGTGGTCGTAGCCGCCGAGCCCCGCGAAGAAGTCCCGTACCGCCTCCTCGTCGCTCGCGTCGAGCACCCGTCCCTCGGCGTCCTCCGGGAGCCGTTTCAACGCCGCGTCCACGCTCGCCTGCCGACGCGAGGCGACCACCACGCGGGCGCCCTCCCGTGCGGCTGCCTCCGCGACCGCCAGCCCGATTCCCGCCGTACCGCCGATGACGACGACCCGCTGTCCTCGCACTGCCATGACCTGCCCCTTTCGCCCTGCTGTCGTGTCCTTCATCGCTGTCACGCGATCCAGCCTGCGTCCGCCACCACCTCGCCGTCCAAGACCTCTTTCGGCGATGGCGATACCCTGAAGGCATCGCCGACGGCGGGACGGAAGGGTGACGGTTATGGACCTCGACCTGCGGAAGGTCCGCTACTTCGTGGCGGTGGCCGAACTGCTGCACTTCGGTCGCGCGGCCGAACAACTGCACATCGCGCAGCCGGTGTTGAGCCGTCAGATCCGGGCCCTGGAAAAGGACTTGGACGCCACACTCTTCGAACGCGACAGCCACGGCGTGACGTTGACCCCGGCCGGTCACCAACTCCTTGACGACGGGCACGCGTTGCTCGCCTCGGCGAACGCCACGCGCCGCCGGGTGCAACGGTCCGCGCGCGGCCCGCACCGCCTCGTCGTCGGCTTCCGCGCGGGCGTCGTGATCACCCACACCCTGCGTGCCTACGGCGCCGCCCACCCCGGCATCGAGGTCAAGGCCCGCCGGGTCGAATGGGACGACCAGGAGCAACTCATCCTCGACGGCACCGTCGACCTCGCCTATCTGCGCCGCCCGATCCGCGAGCAGGGCCTCACGCTGCTGCCCCTGTTCACCGAGGCCCGGGTGGCGATGCTGCCCGCCGACCACCGCCTCGCCGGCAAGCAGGACCTCGCGCTGGCCGACCTCGCCGGCGAGACCTGGCTGCGGTACGCCGACCCCGGCCCGGACGACGTACCGATCCGCAGCATCGAGGAGAAGTTCGAGGCGGTGGCCTCCGGCGCGGGCATCACCCTCGTCCCCGTCTCCGTCGCCGAGCAGTACTCCCGCCCCGACATCACCTACGTCCCCGTCCCCGACGCCGAACCCGACGAGGTGATCCTGGCCTGGGAGGCGGCTCGGCGGTCACCTTTGATCGCGGCGTTCGTGGGGACTGCGCAGGGGGAGCGGGGGTGAGGTGGGGCGCGATCCTCGTTGGGGCGCGCGCAGATGGGTCGGGGAGCGGTCTTCGCGGGGCTCGCAGAGCGGCTCTGAGGCGCGAGTCTTGCCGGGGTCAGCACGACTGACGTGGGGGCATGGGTCTTGCAGGGCGCTCAGCACTGAGGCGCAGGCACGGTTTCGCAGGGCGTTCAAGGCCGAGGCCCGTGCACCGGATCGCAGGGCCCGCCGGGCTCAGGCAGGGGACGGTCTTCGCGGGGTCGCACGACTGAGGCGGGGCCCCTGCGGCGCAGGGGGCGCTCCCCGCCGGCCGGGGCCCCGCCGCCGTGACGCGGGACGGGCGCTCAGCCCTGGGCGGCCGCGGCCCGCAGGGCGACACGGTCCTCGCCCGCGTACACGTTCATGTTGCTGCCCCGCAGGAAGCCCACCAGGGTCAGACCCGTCTCCGCCGCGAGGTCCACGGCCAGCGACGAGGGCGCCGACACCGCCGCCAGCAGCGGGATGCCCGCCATCACGGCCTTCTGCGCCAGCTCGAAGGAGGCCCGGCCCGACACCAGCAGGATCACCCGGGACAGCGGCAGGTCACCGTTCTGCAGGGCCCGGCCGACCAGCTTGTCGACCGCGTTGTGCCGGCCCACGTCCTCCCGTATGTCCAGCAGCTCGCCCTCCTCGCTGAACAGGGCCGCCGCGTGCAGACCCCCGGTCCGGTCGAAGACCCGCTGGGCCGCGCGCAGCCGGTCGGGGAGGCTCGCGAGGAGCGCGGGTTCGACACGGACCCGGGGAGTGTCGGCGATGGGCCAGCGTGCCGTCGTACGGACCGCGTCCAGGCTCGCCTTGCCGCACAGACCGCACGAGGACGTCGTATACACGTTCCGCTCCAACGTGATGTCCGGCATCACCACGTCCGGGGAGGTCCGTACGTCCACCACGTTGTACGAGTTCGAACCGTCCACTGTCGCCCCCGCGCAGTACACGATGTTCTGCAGATCGTATGCGTTCGCCAGTACACCCTCGCTGACCAGGAACCCGGCCGCGAGCGCGAAGTCGTCGCCGGGCGTGCGCATGGTGATCGCGAGCGGCTTGCCGTTGAGCCGGATCTCCAGGGGTTCCTCGGCGACGAGCGTGTCCGGTCGGCTGGAGACCGCGCCGTCCCGGATCCGGATCACCTTGCGTCGTTCCGTGACTCGTCCCATGTCCTGATCAGCCCCGGTTCTGTACGTACTGGCAGCCGAAACGGCCCTTGCTGCGGAGGTGCCCCTCACGTCTTCATTGTCCTGCACGTGCGGAGTGAGCCGGCGGCCCGCCCGCGTCTGTTCGTACGGCGACTCGCACGGCACTCCTCATGCGGCACTCCTCATGCCGCATCTCTCATGCGGCACCCCTCACGCAGCACTTCTCAGCGCGAGCAGGTCGGAGATGGCGTGCACGGTGCGCAGGGTGGGCACGTCCACGCCGGTGATCTCCGCCAACTCGACCACCGCCGCGAGGAGTACGTCGAGTTCGAGCGGCTTGCCGCGCTCCAGATCCTGGAGGGTCGAGGTGCGGTGGTCGCCGACACGTTCCGCGCCCGCGAGCCGACGCTCGATGGAGACACCGACCTCGCAGCCCAGGGCCTCGGCGACGGACAGCGTCTCGGTCATCATGATCTCGATGACCTTGCGGGTGCCGCCGTGCAGACACATCTGCCGCATCGTCGCGCGGGCCAGCGCGCTGATCGGGTTGAAGGAGATGTTGCCGAGCAGCTTGAGCCAGATGTCATTGCGCAGATCCGGCTCCACCGGGCACTTCAAGCCGCCCGCCCGCATGGCCTCGCTCAGCGCAAGACACCGTGTCGAGACGCTCCGGTCGGGCTCCCCGATCGAGAACCGGGTGCCTTCGAGATGGCGGACAACTCCCGGTCCCGCCAGCTCGGTTGCCGCGTAGACGACACAGCCGACGGCCCGTTCGGGCGCGAGCACCGCACTGACGGCGCCGTCCGGATCCACACTCTCGATGCGCTGCCCGTCGTAGGGGCCGCCGTGCGCGTGGAAGTACCACCAGGGGATGCCGTTCTGGGCGGCCACGACCGCCGTGGTGTCGTGCAGCAGGGGCTCGATCAACGGCCCGCACGCCGCGTACGAGTTGGCCTTCAGACCGAGGAGGACGAAGTCGACCGGGCCGATCTCGGCCGGGTCGTCGGTGGCATGGGCGCGGGCGGTGAAGTCGCCGCGCGGGCTGAGTACGTGGACGCCGTGCTGCCTCATGGCCGCGAGATGCGGTCCACGGGCGACGAGATGCACATCGGCGCCCGCACGGTGGAGCGAGGCACCGACATAGGCGCCGATCGCACCGGCGCCGAGAACTGCGACTTTCACCGGAGACTCTCCGTTCGGTCGAGGGAGTACCGCGGAGGTGGCTGCGAGAGGGTTGCCGAGCGTGGATGCCATATGCGGATCCCACATGCGGCTGCCGAACAGTGTCGACGAAATATTGTCTACAGTATGGAAGATGGGTCGGCAAGGGTCTGAGCAGAGACTGCATATCTGAGCGGAGACTGCATACAGGTGTAACTGACGCTCAGCGGCCATCGGGCGGGCGAGGCCCGCCAGATGTGTGTCTCCTGGGCCTCCTGTGTCTTCTGTGTCTTCTGCGTCTCTTGCGTGGGCGGTGTTCAGCCGTCGGTGTCGTCGTACGCCAGGTCGCTGCCGAGGTGGCGGGATTCCTGGGCCTGGGCGAGGAGTTCCCTGGCCTTCGCCTCGACGCCCTCGATGGCGTCGGCCCCGGCGACGAAGCGCAGCAGCGGCTTCTCCTGGTCGGCGATGGCCAGCAGGGCGCGGGCGAGCTTGGTGGGGTCGCCGGTCTGCTGGCCGTTCATGCTCTTCCAGGCCGCGACGGTGGCCGCGGTGCGCTCGGCGTAGTCGTCGATGGTCGGCTCGGGCCAGGTGGTGGAGGCGTCCACGAGGAGTTCGGTGCGGAAGAAGCCGGGTTCCACGACCGTGGTGTGGATGCCGTAGGGCTCGACGTCGTAGCGCAGCGACTCCATCCAGCCCTCCACGCCGAACTTGGAGGCGGCGTACGCGACGCAGAACTCCTGGCCGATCAGGCCGGCGGAGGAGGAGAGCGTGATGACGTGCCCGGCACGCTGCCTGCGCAGGACGGGCAGCACCGCGCGGGTGACGTTCATCGGGCCGAAGAGGTTGGTCTCGAACTGCTGGCGCATCTGGTCGGGAGTGATCTCTTCGAAGTATCCGGCGAAGAAGTTGCCGGCGTTGTTGACGAGGACGTCGATGCGGCCGAAGCGGTCGACGGCGGCCTGCGCGGCGGCCTCGGCGTCCTCCGGGCTGGTGACGTCCAGCTTGGTGACCAGCAGATTGTCCTGAGGTCCGCCCAGCGCCTGCTCGACCTGATCGGGGCGGCGGCCGGTGGCGACGACCTGGTGACCGGCGGCGAGGGCCTCGCGGACGATGTCCGTGCCCAGACCGCGTCCGGCGCCGGTGACGAGAATGACCTTGCTCATGACGGGTTCCTTTCAGGTGCCGTGATCAAGCACCCGGTGATGTGCGGCGATGCCGTGTGGTGTCCCGGCGGGTGACCGGGTCGGGGTGAGGGTGAGGGGGAGGGGTCAGGCCTGGTCGGTGGGCATGATCCACAGCTCGCCGACGGAGGCGTGGCGGGGCCGGGTGACCATGTAGGCGACACCGTCGGCGATGTCGTCGGGGGCGAGGACCTCGGTCTGCTCGTAGAAGGCGCCGATCGCTTCGCGGACCGCGGGCTTGTGGTCGTTGTGCGAGCCCAACTCGGTGTCCACACCGCCCGGTTCGAGGACGCCGACGCGGACGTGCCGCCGTGTGACCTCCTGGCGCAGGGACTCGGTGAACCCGTTCACGCCGAACTTGGTGAGGTTGTAGACGCCGTACCCGTTCCACGCCACGCGGCCGGCGATCGAGCTGATGTTGACGATGTCGGCGACCCGTCGCGGACCCTCGTCGGCCGCCTCGATCAGATGCGGGAGGGCGGCGTGGGTGGTGTGGAGCAGGCCCCGGATGTTGACGGCGATCATCCGGTCCCACTCCTCGGCATCCGCGCCGACGACCGGGCCCAGGAGCATCAGGCCGGCGTTGTTGACGAGGGTGTCCAGTCGTCCGAAGCGCTCGACGGACCGCTGGACGGCGGCCTCGGCCTGGGCGCGGTCGGTGATGTCGGCTCCCACCGCCAGCGCGGTGCCGCCCGCCTTCTCGATCTCGGCGGCGAGCTCGTCCAGCCGGTCCTTGCGGCGGGCCACGAGGGTGACGGACGCGCCGTGCTCGGCCAGTCGGCGGGCGGTGGCGGCGCCGATACCGCTGCTCGCGCCGGTGACGAGCGCGACGGTGCCGGTCAGTTTCGATGCGGTCGGGGAACTCATGGGGGGTGTCCTGTTCTCTGAGCTGGACAAGCGATTTCTCTGGGCTGGACATGCGGTGCGGTGGGCTGGACATGCGGTGCGGTGGGCTGGACATGCGGTGCGGTGGGCCCGTAATTCAGGCAACCACCCGCCGACCCCGTCCGGGCCGCCATAACGGGCACCCCTCCACCGGGGGTCCGGCAGTACCCCTTTCCGCGCGGCCCAGGGGTCGGGTCGGCCGTACGGTGGATTCATGGACCGCAGCACCGAGATCCGCGAGTTCCTGCGCACCCGCCGGGCCCGCGTCACCCCCGAGCAGGCCGGACTCGCCCCGCACCCGGGCGTCCGCCGGGTCCCGGGGCTGCGCCGCGAGGAGGTCGCCCAGCTCGCCGGCGTGAGCGTCGACTACTACGTCCGCCTGGAACGCGGCCGGACCCAGGGCGTCTCCGACGCCGTACTGGAGGCCGTCGCTCGCGCCCTGCGGCTCGACGAGACCGAACGCGCCCACCTCTTCGACCTGGCCCAGCCCACCACGGCCCGCTCCCGCCGCGGCCGACCGCTCAGCCCACAGCGGGTGCGCCCGGTCGTGTACCGGGCGCTGGACTCACTCGCCGCTCCCGCGATCGTCCTGGGGCGACGCATGGACGTCCTGGCCGCCAACCGGCTCGGATACGCCCTCTTCACCGACTTCCAGGACCGGCCCCACCGCGAGCGCAACTTCGCCCGCTACGTCTTCCTCGACGAGGCCGCCCGCGCCCTGTACGCCGACTACTGGGAGACGGCCGCAGGTGACTGCGTGGCCACCCTGCACCTGTACGCCGGACGCCATCCCGACGATCCTCAACTCACCGAACTGATCGGGGAGTTGTCCGTGCACAGCGAG
The DNA here is from genome assembly GCF_044766845.1 of Streptomyces sp. NPDC101776. Lineage (NCBI taxonomy): Bacteria > Bacillati > Actinomycetota > Actinomycetes > Kitasatosporales > Streptomycetaceae > Streptomyces > Streptomyces sp. NPDC101776. Next base: position 342,645 of record NZ_JBIWMV010000001.1, read on the forward strand.
GTCTTCCGCCGTATGTGGGCCGACCACGACGTCCTCGCCCACACCACCGGCACCAAACGCCTCCACCACCCGCTGGTCGGCGACCTCACCCTCGACTATGTCGTCCTGGCCGTCGAGGGCGACCCCGACCAGAACCTCACCGTCCTCACCCCCGAACCCGCCTCACCCTCCGCCGAAGCCCTTGACATCCTGGCCAGTTGGACCCACACCTCCGGCGGGGGCGGCACGGCGCCGCCGGGAACGGTCGGCGTCAGCGCGCCCGGATCCGTCTGAAGCCGCGGGATCCGGGCCTGTTTCCGCCAACACGCCTTTCCCGTACGGCACTTGGTCACCGACACCGAGCCCGGCCCGGCTCACCCGCCACGAAACAGCGGAGGGCGGCGGGGCACCGGCGCCGGAACCCCGCGCCGACCGTTCGGCGCACTCTGCATACCGCTCATCGCATACGGTCGACGCGCCGCCTTCTCAACTCCCTTGCCACTCCCTACCGTCCGGGATCATGAGTCCCCCAGTCGCACCCCCGGCGTGGAGCCGTTGGCTGGTTCCGCCCGCCGCCCTCTCGGTGCACCTCTCCATCGGCCAGGCCTACGCCTGGAGCGTCTTCAAGCCGCCGCTCGAATCCTCACTGAACCTCAGCGGCACGCAGAGCGCGCTGCCCTTCCAGCTCGCGATCGTCATGCTCGGCCTGTCGGCCGCGTTCGGCGGCACCCTCGTCGAACGCAACGGCCCGCGCTGGGCGATGACCGTCGCCCTCGTCTGCTTCTCCTCCGGGTTCCTGATCTCCGCGCTCGGAGCGGAGACGAAGCAGTTCTGGCTGATCGTCCTCGGCTACGGCTTCGTCGGCGGGATCGGCCTCGGCATCGGCTACATCTCACCGGTCTCGACCCTGATCAAGTGGTTCCCGGACCGGCCCGGCATGGCCACCGGCATCGCCATCATGGGCTTCGGCGGCGGCGCGCTCATCGCCTCCCCGTGGACGGCCCAGATGCTGAAGTCCTTCGGCTCCGACAACACCGGCATCGCGCAATCGTTCCTCGTACTCGGTCTTTCGTATGCGGTATTCATGACACTCGGCGTGCTGCTCGTCCGGGTGCCACGCACCGAGGACCTCAAGGACGCGACCCACACGCCGAGCACGACCGGCGTCCTGTCCGGCGTGCAGGTCTCCGCCAACAGCGCCGTACGCACACCGCAGTTCTGGTGCCTCTGGGTCGTCCTGTGCATGAACGTGACCGCGGGTATCGGCATCCTGGAGAAGGCCGCCCCGATGATCACGGACTTCTTCGCCGACACCTCCACACCGGTCACGGTGTCGGCCGCCGCCGGCTTCGTCGCGCTGCTCTCCGCGGCCAACATGGCGGGCCGTATCGGCTGGTCGTCGACCTCCGACCTGATCGGCCGCAAGAACATCTACCGCGTCTACCTCGGCGTCGGCGCGGTCATGTACGCGCTCATCGCGCTGTTCGGCGACTCCTCGAAACCGCTGTTCATCCTGTGCGCCCTGGTGATCCTCTCCTTCTACGGCGGCGGATTCGCGACCGTGCCCGCCTACCTGAAGGACCTCTTCGGGACCTACCAGGTCGGCGCGATCCACGGCCGGCTGCTCACCGCCTGGTCCCTGGCCGGTGTCCTCGGCCCGCTGATCGTGAACTGGATCGCCGACCACCAGAAGGACGCCGGCAAACACGGCGCCTCCCTCTACGACACCTCCTTCCTCATCATGATCGGGCTGCTCGTCATCGGGTTCGTCGCCAACGAACTCGTCCGGCCCGTCGACGCCCGCCACCACATCCCCGCCCAGAGGGAGGCCTCCGATGTCGAACGACAGCAGTCAGAGTCCGCCTGACCGACGGCCACTGATCGCGTTCGCCTGGCTCTGGGTGGGCGCGCCACTGGTGTACGGCCTGTACGAACTGATCCTCAAGGCGAAGCAGCTGTTCACCGGCTGAATGTTCGGTGCATACCGTCGACCGCAGGACGGATGACGGAAGCCGACAACCCGGACGGCTGTTTCCTGTGGCATCACCTGCCGCCGTACCCGCGAGTCACTGGCAAGACTGGTTGATCCCGCTACCCAAGGCAACGAGGGGGACCACCCAATGAACGGCACGCGGATCGCCGCCGTCGGCCACTACCAGCCCGCCAAGGTACTCACCAACGAGGACCTGGCGGGCATGGTCGACACCAGCCACGAGTGGATCACCTCCCGGGTCGGCATCAAGACCCGCCACATCGCCGGACCCGACGAACCCGTCGACGAGCTGGCCGCGCACGCCGCCGCCAAGGCCCTCGCCGCCGCGGGCCTGACGCCCGGGGACATCGACCTGGTCCTCGTCGCCACCTCCACGGCCATCGACCGCTCCCCGAACATGGCCGCCCGCGTCGCCGCCCGCCTCGGCATCCCGTCGCCCGCCGCCATGGACATCAACGTCGTGTGCGCCGGCTTCACCCACGCCCTGGCCACCGCCGACCACGCCGTCCGCGCGGGAGCGGCCGTACGCGCCCTGGTCATCGGCGCCGACAAGATGTCCGAGGTCACCGACTGGAGCGACCGTACGACCTGTGTCCTCGTCGGCGACGGAGCGGGGGCCGCCGTCGTCGAGGCCGCCGACGAACCCGGCATCGGACCGGTGCTGTGGGGCTCCGTGCCCGAGATGGGGCACGCGGTACGGATCGAAGGCACGCCCCCGCGGTTCGCGCAGGAGGGCCAGAGCGTCTACCGCTGGGCCACCACCCAGCTCCCGCCCATCGCCCGCAAGGCCTGCGAGAAGGCCGGTCTCACCCCCGCCGACCTGGCCGGTGTCGTCCTCCACCAGGCGAACCTGCGCATCATCGAGCCCCTCGCCGAGAAGATCGGCGCCGTCAACGCGGTCGTCGCCCGCGACGTCATCCAATCGGGCAACACCTCGGCCGCCAGCATCCCCCTCGCCTTCTCGAAACTCGTCGAACAGGGCGCCGTCCGCACCGGCGACCCGGTCCTGCTGTTCGGCTTCGGCGGGAACCTCTCCTACGCCGGCCAGGTCGTCCGGTGCCCGTGACCTGCGCACACCCTCGGCCGCGCCGTCGGATGTGACGAGGCCGACTCCCGCACCCCCTGGCCACTGTGCGCCGTAGACTGTAGACGAAAGACAATCGATACTTGGTCGTACGGCCACTGACTACTGTCTACTGTCCGCTGTGTGCAAAATGCCGGTGCTGCCCAGGAGGGGACCGCGATGTTGTCCGCAGGACTGCCGCAGGGGGCGGTGCCCAAGCTCGAACGCCCGGGCCCGCTGCGCGACCGTGTCTACGAGGCGCTGCTCGAACTCATCACCACGCGCGCGCTGCGGCCCGGTCAGCATCTCGTCGAGAGCGAACTGGCCGGGCACCTCGGAGTGTCCCGGCAGCCGGTGCGGGAGGCCTTGCAGCGGCTCAACACCGAGGGCTGGGTCGATCTGCGGCCCGCCCAGGGCGCGTTCGTGCACGAGCCGACGGAGGAGGAGGCCGACCAACTCCTCACCGTACGCACGCTGTTGGAGGCCGAGGCCGCCCGGCTCGCCGCCGCCACCGCGGGCAGCGCCGGGATCGCGGTCCTGGAGGAGCTGTGCGCCGAGGGTGAGCGCGCCGTCGACGCCGACGACGTGGACGCCGCCGTCGCGATGAACGCCCGCTTCCACGCGAAGGTCATGGAGCTGGCCGGCAACGCCGTCCTCGCCGAACTCGCCGCACAGGTCGACCGCCGGGTCCGCTGGTACTACACGCCGGTGGCCCGTCAGCGCGGCCTGTCGTCCTGGATCGAGCACCGGCACCTGATCGACGCGATCGCGGCCCGCGACGAACTGCGCGCCGGCCTGCTGATGCGTGAACACACCGAGCACACCAGGCGGTCGTACCACGAGCGCGAGAAGTCCTGAGCCGGGCGATGGCCCTCCCGCGTCGGGGAGGGCCATCGGGTAGGTCCAGGGATGTCCGCCCCGGTGCCGTGGGGCGAACTGTCAGGTCGCGGGCTGTGGTTGAGGAACGGGGGACAACTCCCTGTCCCCGCGCCCCGGTTGGCGCAGCAGCAACGCGATCGCCGCCGCCACCATCGAGACACCGCCGGCCAGTGCGTACGCGCCGTTGTAGCCCCAGGCCGCCACCACCATCGAGCCGAGGCCGCCGCCGAACAGGCCGCTGATCAGCTTTCCGCTGTACACCAGGCCGTAGTTGGTGGCGTTGAAGTTCTCGCCGAAGTAGTCCGGGGTCAGGGCGGCGAACATCGGGTAGAAGGCGCCGCCGCCGAAGCCGGAGAGGAAGGCGAAGAACAGGAACAGCCACTCGCTGCGCAGATGCCCGGCGAAGATCACCCCGAACTGGGCGAGGCCCAGCACCAGGATGACGAAGACCAGGGTGAGTTTGCGGCCCCACAGGTCGGACAGCCAGCCCACCACCGCGCGGCCGACGCCGTTGATGACGGCCATGACGCCCATCGACGAGGCCGCCACCAGCGGGCCGAAGCCCACGTCCTTGGCGAAGTCGACCTGGAAGGAGATCCCGAAGATCGACACCCCGGCGGTCAGCACGATCGACAGCCACATCAGCGGCAGCATGCCGGTGCGGATGGCCTCCTTCGGGGTGAACTGCCGTACGGCGGGCGGGTTCTTGGCGAGGCTCGTCGCGCTCTTGTCGTTGCCGCCGTAGGTCAGCGGGTCGATGTCCGCGGGCCACCAGTTCTTCGGCGGGTCCTTGAAGAAGAACGCGCACCCGAACACCACGATCAGGATGTAACAGCCGATCAGATCCAGCACCCGGTGGTAATTCCCGGTGTCGAAGGCGTAGTTGAAGATGAAGATGAACGGCAGCGAGCCGTACGCGAAGCCGCCGTTGACGAACCCGGTGCGGGCGCCCCGCCGTTCGGGGAACCACTTGCCGACCATGTTGATGCAGGTCGCGTAGACCAGACCGGCGCCGACACCGCCGATAACGCCGAAGCCGACGATCGCCAGCCACACGTCGTCCAGGTGGGACAGCGCGAGGAAACCGATCACGCAGAGCACCGAGCCGATGTACATCGCCTTGCGGGCCGACAGGATGCCCCTCTCCCGCATCCAGCCCGCCGGGAAGGCGATGCCGGCCTGGAAGAAGACCCAAATGCTCAGGATCCAGAAGGTGTTGCTGTGCGTCCAGCCGTGCGCGCTGGACAGCGTGTCCTCCGCGGAGCCGTACGCGTACTCGAAGACACTGATCGCCATCATGGCGATCCACGGCAGATAGATCATGATCTTGCGCGAGTGGCCGAGGATGTCGCGGTCGGTCTCGCCGACGCGGTAGACGCGGCCGTTGGCGTCGGTCACTTCACGGTAGGGACGGTTCGCGGCGCCGGATTCGTTCGTGGTGATGGGATCTGCGGTCATGTCACGCCATCTCCTCGCCGAGCGGGTGCGGGTTGGGGGCGATACGCCGGGCACTGGGCCTGCCCGGAGCCTTGAGGAAGAGCGCCAGCACCGCGGAGGCCAGGCCCACCGAACCGGCCAGGACGAACGCGCCGTGGTAGTCCCACTCACCGACGACGACCGCGCCCAGACCCGAGCCGACGAGCCCCGAGATCAGCTTCGAGCTGTAGACCATCCCGTAGTTGCTGGCGTTGTTGTTCTCACCGAAGTAGTCGGCCGTCATGGCCGCGAACAGCGGGAAGATCGCCCCGCCGCCGAAACCCGAGACCATGGAGCAGAACAGGAAGAACGGCATGCTGCCCATCTGGCCCGAGACCAGCACCCCGAACTGCGCGGTGCCGAGCACGAGACACACGATGATCAGCGTGTGGCGGCGGCCGTAGCGGTCGGAGATCCAGCCGATGACCCCGCGCCCGGTGCCGTTCACGATCGCCTTCAGGGACATCGCCGTGGCCACGATCCCGCCGGCGAAGCCCATGTCCTTGCCGAACGGCACCTGGAAGGCGATGCCGAAGATGTTGATGCCGGCCGTGCACAGCAGACAGAACCACATCATCCAGAGCACGGGGGTACGGGCGGCCTCCTTGGGTGTGTACTGCTTGACCGCCGGCGGGTTCTTCTCCAACGCCCGCCGGATTCTGGGGTCTTGGGCCGCCTTCAGCGGATCGACGTGCGCGGGCCACCAGTTCTTCGGCGGATCACGGAAGAACCAGCCCGCCGAGGCCACCACCAGACACAGTCCGACACCGACCAGACTGAACAGGACCTTGTAGTTGCCCAGGTCCAGCACCGAGGTGAACAGGAACACGAACGGCACGGACCCGTAGGCGAATCCGCCGTTCACGAAGCCCGTCTTGCCGCCCTTGCGCTCCGGATACCACTTGCCGACCATGTTCACGCAGGTCGCATACACAAGACCGGCGCCGATACCGCTGCACATACCGAATCCCAGGTGCGCGACGAACACGTTCGGCGCGAACGCCAGCGCCAGATAGCCCAGCAGTGTGCCGAGCGCGCCGAGCAACATGGCCGTACGGGCGGGCAGTCTGCCGCTCTCGCGCAACTGCCCGGCGGGGAAGGCCACGGCCGCCTGGAAGAACACCCAGACGCCCATCAGCCAGAAGATGTGCCCACTGCTCCACAGATGCGCGTCGTGGAGCGTGTCCTCCGCCGACGTGAACGCGTACTCGGCGGAGCTGATGCCCATCATGCCCACCCAGGGCAGGACGACCATCCACTTGCGCGTCCGGCCCATGATGTCGACATCGGATTCACCGATGCGGTACACACGGCCGTGACGGTCCGTCACCTCCCAGTAGGGGACAGACGTTTGGTAGTCCGTTGTTGCCATCGCTCAGTGCCCCTTGCGTCGAAAGTTCTGGCCAGCGCCCCCTGTCCAATGCCTTTCGTGTGCGCACGGGTCCCCGGGGCCGACCGACCGCACTGTCGGCCGGCCCCGCGTCGGCTCACGTCATGAACCACCGCCCAACAGCCCTGCCGCGCGCGCCCATCGGTACTTCGCGCCCAGCACCGCCACCGGCTTCTCGGTCGTGTACGGGTACGCCACGACCCCGCGCTCGTACAGGTACTGGCAGGCCTCCTCGACCTCCACGTCACCCGCGAGCGACGCCACCACCGGCTTCTCGATGCCGCGTTGCTTGAACTCGGCGACCACGCGCGCGGTGAGCTCCGCGAAGACCATCGGGGGAGTGACGGTCGTGTGCCAGTAGCCGAGGACCAGCGCGTGGATGCGCGGATCCTCCAGACCGAGCCGGATCGTCGCCTCGTACGTCGACGGCGGCTCGCCCCCGGTGATGTCGACCGGGTTGCCCGCGGCCCCGAAGGGCGGGATGAACTCCCTGAAGGACGCGTCGAGATCCGGCGGAATCTCCATCAGGGAAAGACCGTTGTCGGTCACCGCGTCGGAGAGCAGCACGCCACTGCCGCCCGCGCCGGTGATGATAACTATGTTGTCGCCTCGGGGAGTTGGCAGCACCGGCAGTCCACGCGCGTACTCCAGCATGTCGTTGAGCCCGGGGGCGCGGATGACCCCGGCCTGCTTGAGGATGTCCTCGTACACGGCGTCGTCGCCGGCCAGCGCGCCCGTGTGCGAACCGGCGGCCTTCGCGCCCGCCGCCGTACGGCCCGCCTTCAGCACCACAACCGGCTTACGGGGCACGGTCTTTCGGGCCGCCTCGACGAACGCGCGCCCGTCCTTGAGATCCTCCAGGTGCATCGCGATGCACTCGGTGTGCGGGTCCTCGCCGAACCAGGTCAGCAGGTCGTCCTCGTCCAGGTCCGACTTGTTGCCGAGCCCGACGATCGCCGACACCCCCGTCTTCGTGGTCCGCGCGAACCCCAGGATGGCCATGCCGATGCCACCGGACTGTGAGGTCAGCGCCACCCCGCCCTTCACGTCGTACGGCGTGCAGAACGTGGCGCACAGGTCCTGCCAGGTCGAGTAGTAGCCGTAGATGTTCGGTCCGAGGAGACGGACGCCGTGACGCTCGGCGATCTCGACTATCTCCTCCTGGAGTTGGACCTCGCCGGTCTCCGCGAACCCGGAGGGGATGAGGACGGCGTTGGGGATGTTCTTGCGACCCACCTCCTCCAGCGCCCCTGCCACGAACTTGGCGGGAATGGCGAAGACGGCCACATCCACCTCACCGGGAACGTCCGTGACACTCTTGTACGCCTTGCGGCCGAGGATGTCATCGGCCCGGGGGTTCACCGGGTGGATCTCGCCGGCGAAGCCGCCGTCGACGAGGTTGCGCATCACCGAATTGCCGATCTTGCCCTGCTCGTTGGACGCGCCGATCACGGCGACCGAGGTCGGCTCCATCAGGCGGCGCATGGTCCTCAGGATCTCGTCGCGTGTATACCGTCGACGGGGTACCGGCCGCGACTCGGCGAGGATGACGCGGATGTCGGCCGCGACCGCGCCGTCCGGAGTCGCGATCACCGGGTTGAGGTCCACCTCGGCGATCTCCGGAAAGTCCGCGACCAGTTGGGACACCCGGCGGATCTGCTCCGCGATCGCCCACCGGTCGACGGCCGGTGCGCCGCGCACCCCGCGCAGGATCTCCGCCGCCCGGATCGAGTCCAGCATCGACAACGCCTCGTCGGGGCTGACCGGCGCGAGCCGGAACGTCACGTCCTTCAGTACCTCGACCAACACGCCGCCGAGCCCGAACGCGACCACCTTCCCGAACGTCGGGTCGGTGACCGCGCCGACGATGACCTCCTGCCCCCGCGGCAGCAACTCCTGTACCTGGACGCCGTCGATGCGGGCCTCGGCGTCGTACGCCCGGGCGTTGTCGACGATCTTGTGGAACGCGGCCCGTACATCCGCCGCGCCCTCCACCCCGACGATCACGCCGCCCGCGTCGGTCTTGTGCAGGATGTGGGGGGAGACGATCTTCATCACCACGGGCCCGCCGAACCGTGCCGCGTACGCCACGGCCTCGTCGACGTCCGTCGCCAACTCCTCGCCCGGTACGGCGATCCCGTACGCGTCGGCGATCACCTTGCCCTCGGGCGCGGTCAGCGCGAACCGCCCCTCGGTCCGCACGGAGTCGAGCAGTGCGCGCACCCTCAGGACCCGGTCCTCTGTCATCACGTCAGATCACCCCGCTCGACTTGAGGAGGCGCAACTCTTCGTCGCCGAGACCGAGTTCGCCGATGTAGACCTCTTCGTTGTGCTCGCCGAGCAGCGGTGAACTGGTCACGTCCACGGGGGAGTCGGAGAGTTTCAGCGGGCTGCCGACGGTGACGAACTCGCCGCGCTCGGGGTGCGGCACCGTCACGACCATCTCGTTGGCGACCAGGGACTCGTCCTCGATGATCTCCCTGGTCGACAGGATCGGTCCGCACGGGATGTTGTGGGCGTTGAGCTTCTCCAGCACCTCCCACTTGGGCAGGGTGGACGACCACTCCTCGATCAGCTGGAACATCTTGGCGAGCTGCGGGAGCCGAGCCTCCGGCGTCGCCCACTCGGGGTCCTCGGCCAGCTCGGGCCGGCCGATCAGCTCGGTGAGCGGGCGCCAGCCGACGGGCTGCACGATGACGTAGACGTAGTCGTTGGGGCCGCCCGGCGCGCACTTGACCGCCCAGCCGGGCTGGCCGCCGCCGGACGCGTTGCCCGAGCGGGGCACCTCGTCGCCGAAATCGTCGTTCGGGTACTCGGCGAGCGGCCCGTGCGCCAGGCGCTGCTGGTCGCGCAGCTTCACCCGGCACAGGTTCAGCACGGCGTGCTGCATGGCCACGTTGACCCGCTGGCCGCGGCCGGTGCTCTCCCGCTGGAAGAGTGCCGCCAGTATCCCGGCTACTGTATGCACCCCTGTGCCCGAGTCGCCGATCTGAGCGCCCGTGGCCAGCGGCGGCCCGTCCTCGAAGCCGGTGGTCGACATCGACCCGCCCATCGCCTGCGCGACGACCTCGTACGCCTTGAAGTTGGTGTACGGGCCGTCGCCGAAGCCCTTGATGGACGCATACACGATGCGGGGATTGATCTCCTGTACGCGATCCCAGGTGAACCCCATACGGTCGACCGCGCCCGGCCCGAAGTTCTCGACCATGACGTCGGAGCGCCGGATCAGCTCGGTCAGGATCTCCTTGCCGCGCTCGGTCTTGGTGTTGAGGGTGATGCTGCGCTTGTTGCAGTTGAGCATCGTGAAGTAGAGGGAGTCGACGTCCGGGAGGTCGCGCAGCTGCTTGCGTGTGATGTCGCCGGTCGGCGCCTCCAGCTTGACGACGTCGGCGCCGAGCCAGGCGAGGAGCTGGGTGGCGGAGGGGCCGGACTGGACGTGCGTCATGTCGAGGACGCGGATGCCTTCAAGTGCCCTGGCGGTCATGGCCGTTCACCTCACTTGTACATCGTCTGGTTCATGGTTCCGGGGGCGTACGCGTCCGGGTCGACCCAGACGTTGATCAGCGACGGCTTGCCCGACTCGCGGGCGCGTCGCAGCGCCGGGCCGATGTCGGCGGGATCGCGGACCTCCTCGCCGTAACCGCCCAGCATCTGGGCGAACTTGTCGTAGTGGACGTCGCCGAGGGTGTTGCCGACCCGCTCACGCTCCGTGCCGTACTTGGCGGCCTGGCCGTAACGGATCTGGTTCATCGAGGAGTTGTTGCCGACGATGCCTACGAAGGGGAGGTCGTAGCGGACGAGGGTCTCGAAGTCCCAGCCGGTGAGGGAGAACGCGCCGTCGCCGAACAGCGCGACGACCTCCTTGTCCGGCCGCGCCTGCTTCGCCGCGAGGACGAAGGGGATGCCGACGCCGAGGGTGCCCAGCGGGCCCGGATCCATCCAGTGGCCCGGCGACTTGGGCTGTACGACCTGCCCGGAGAAGGTGACGATGTCGCCGCCGTCGCCGATGTAGATCGAGTCCTCGGTGAGGAACTCGTTGATCTCGCCGACCAGGCGGTACGGGTGGATCGGCGCGGCGTCCGACCGCAGACTCGGCAACCGCTTCTCGATCGCGGCCTGTTCGACGGCGCGCAGCTCGTCGAGCCACTCCTTGCGCCTGGACGCACCGCCGTTGAGGCGTCCGGAAGCGGCCTCGGTGACCGACTTCAGGACGAGTCCCGCGTCCCCGACGATGCCGAGGTCGATGTCGCGGTTCTTGCCGACGGTGCGGTAGTCGAGGTCGATCTGCACGACGGTCGCGTCGGGGGAGAGTCGCTTGCCGTAGCCCATGCGGAAGTCGAAGGGCGTGCCGACGATGACGATGACGTCGGCGTGGGAGAAGGCGTACCGGCGCGAGAGCTGGAAGTGGTGCGGGTCGCCGGGCGGGAGGGTGCCGCGTCCCGCGCCGTTCATGTAGGCGGGGATGTTGAGGGTGCGGACGAGGTCAATGGCCGCCTCGGTACCGCGAGTTGTCCACACCTGGCTGCCCAACAGGATCGCCGGCTTCTCGGCGTGCACGAGCAGGTCGGCGAGCTTCTCGATCGCCTCGGGGTCGCCGGCCGAGCGGGTCGAGGCGCGGTAGGCGCCGGGTTGCGGCACCCGTGCCTTGCTCACCGGCACCTTGGCGTCGAGGACATCGCGCGGAATCTCCAGGAAGGAGGGGCCGGGGGCGCCGTGGTAGCACTCGCGGAACGCCATCGACACCATGTCGGCGGCGCGTGCCGTGTCCGGGACGGTCGCCGCGAACTTGGTGATCGGCGTCATCATGTCGACGTGCGGCAGGTCCTGGAGGGACCCCATCTTGTGCTGGGTGAGGGCCCCTTGGCCGCCGATCAGCAGCATCGGAGACTCCGCGCGGAAGGCGTTGGCGACACCGGTGACGGCGTCGGTCGTACCGGGACCCGCGGTGACGACCGCGCACCCGGGCCTGCCGGTGATACGTGCGTAACCGTCCGCCGCGTGGGCTGCCACCTGCTCGTGGCGTACGTCGACGACTTCTATGCCCTCGTCGACGCAGCCGTCGTAGATGTCGATGATGTGGCCGCCGCACAGGGTGTAGATGCGGTCGACCCCCTCGGCCTTCAGGGCTTTGGCGACGAGATGACCACCGGAAATCACGTCCTGGGTGTCGTCGGGCATGGCGGAGTCCTGTCCCTTCGTAGGGGGTGGGAATGCTCTCGCGGTACATTGCATACAGTCGACGAATACTGTATGAAACTTGTTATCCCGCATCCGGTGGGTGGTGTCCAGGGGGCGTGCGGCACTTTCAGGAACAGGAGCCGAGATGGACCTGTACGAGCACCAGGCAAGGGAACTCTTCGAGGAACACGGCATCTTGGTGCCCCGGGCCGAGGTCACCGCCTCGTCCAAGGAGGCACGCGAGATCGCCCGCAGACTGGGCGGACGGGCAGTGGTGAAGGCGCAGGTCAAGACTGGCGGGCGCGGTAAGGCGGGGGGAGTGAAGTTCGCCGCGGACCCGGCCGCCGCCGAGCTGACCGCACGCCAGATCCTCGGCATGGACATCAAGGGCCACGCGGTCGGCACCGTGATGGTGGCCCAACCCGTCGACATCGAGAGCGAGTACTACGTCTCCTACGTCCTCGACCGCGCGGCGGGCCGCTTCCTCGCGATCGCGTCCGCCGAGGGCGGTACGGAGATCGAGGAGATCGCCGCCCGTCGACCGGATGCGGTCGCCCGTATACACATCGACCCGGCCGTGGGTGTCACCTCGGCGAAGGCGGGCGAGATCGCCGAGGCGGCCGGACTGCCGCCGCAGGCCGTCGACGTCCTCGTAAGGCTGTGGGAGGTACTGGTCCGCGAGGATGCCGTCCTCGTCGAGGTCAACCCGCTGGTGCGCACCCGGCAGGGACAGATCATCGCCCTCGACGGCAAGGTCACCCTTGACGACAACGCCCGCTTCCGACAGGCCCGTTGGGGCTCGGAGGGGGTGGCGCACGACGATCCGCTGGAGGCCGCGGCCGCCGCGAAGGGGCTCAACTACGTCAAGCTCGACGGCGAGGTCGGCATCATCGGCAACGGCGCAGGCCTGGTCATGTCGACGCTCGACGTGGTCGCCGGCTGCGGCGCCCGCCCCGCCAACTTCCTCGACATCGGCGGCGGGGCATCCGCCCAGATCATGGCCGACGGGCTGTCCGTCATCCTCTCCGACCCGGCCGTGAAGTCGGTGTTCGTCAACGTCTTCGGCGGGATCACCGCGTGCGACGCGGTGGCCGACGGCATCGTACGGGCCCTGGAATCAGTGGAGTTGACCAAACCGCTGGTCGTCCGCCTCGACGGCAACAACGCGGCCCGCGGCCGGGCCGTCCTCGACGGGTACGCGCATCCGCTGGTTCAGCAGGCCACCACCATGGACGGCGCCGCCCGCCGCGCCGCCGACCTCGCCGACGCACGCTAAGGAGCCGGGACATGGCGATCTACCTCACCAAGGAGAGCAAGGTCCTCGTCCAGGGCATGACCGGCGGCGAGGGCATGCGGCACACCCGCCGGATGCTCGCGGCCGGCACGGACATCGTCGGCGGCGTCAACCCGCGCAAGGCCGGCCGCACCGTCGACTTCGACGACCGTGCCGTCCCCGTCTTCGGGTCGGTCGCCGACGGTATGCGGTCGACGGGAGCCGATGTCACCGTCGTGTTCGTGCCGCCCGCCTTCGCCAAGACGGCCGTGATCGAGGCCGCCGACGCGGGCATCGGCCTCGCGGTCGTCATCACCGAAGGCATCCCCGTCCACGACTCGGTCGCCTTCACCGCCCACGCGCGCTCGAAGGGCACCCGGATCATCGGCCCCAACTGCCCCGGCCTGATCACCCCCGGCCAGGCGAACGCGGGCATCATCCCCGCCGACATCACCAAGCCGGGCCGCATCGGTCTGGTGTCCAAGTCGGGCACGCTCACCTATCAACTCATGTACGAACTACGGGACATCGGCTTCTCCACCTGCGTCGGCATCGGCGGGGACCCCGTCGTCGGGACGAGCCACATCGACTGCCTCGCCGCGTTCCAGGACGACCCCGACACCGAACTCGTCGTCCTCATCGGGGAGATCGGCGGCGACGCGGAGGAACGGGCAGCCGCGTACATCCGCGACCACGTCAGCAAACCCGTCGTCGGCTACATCGCCGGCTTCACCGCACCCGAGGGCCGAACGATGGGCCACGCGGGCGCCATCGTGTCCGGCTCCTCCGGCACGGCGGCGGCGAAGCGGGAGGCGCTGGAGGCCGTAGGAGTCGGGGTCGGACGGACGCCGACGGAGACCGCCCGGCTGGTGCTGGACCGACTGGAGCGCAACTAGGTCCGTCTGCAACTAGCCCCATCCGTACGACAGTTCCTGCCTCACCCCGCCCCGACTGTGCACCGAGAGCGGAGCAGAAGCATGGCATCAACCCTCAAAGCGGGCACGTCCTGGAATGACGCGTGGCGGCGTTGTCTCGCCGTCGCGCCCGAGGCGTTCCAGGACGACCGCGTCCTCAACCTCTGGAACGCCGCCTGGCAGCGGGACGGCCGGGCCCTGCCCGCCACCACCCCCGTCGACGGCAGCCCCATCGCCGGTCCGCCCCGCCTGGACCGGTCCACAGCCCACCAGGCCGTACGCGCCTCCCTCGACCAGCACCGCGCCTGGCGTCACGTCCCGCTCCACGAACGGCGGGCCCGTGTCGCCGCCACGCTGGACGCCCTCACCGAACACCGCGAACTCCTCGCGCTGCTGCTGGTCTGGGAGATCGGCAAGCCCTGGCGGCTCGCGCAGGCGGACGTGGACCGGTCCATCGACGGCGTCCGCTGGTACGTCGACGGCATCGAGCCGATGCTCGCCCGCCGCACCCCGCTGGACGGCCCGGTGTCCAACATCGCGAGCTGGAACTACCCGATGAGCGTGCTCGTCCACGCCCTGCTGGTCCAGGCGTTGGCGGGCAACGCGGTCATCGCCAAGACCCCGACCGACGGCGGTGTCGCCTGCCTCACCCTGGCCGCGGCGCTCGCCGCGCGCGAGGGAATTCCCGTCACCCTCGTCAGCGGCAGCGGCAGCGAACTGTCGGAGGCGCTGGTCCGCGCCCCCGAGATCGGCTGCGTCTCCTTCGTCGGGGGCCGCGACACCGGAGCGGCCGTGGCCACGGCCGTGGCGGACCTCGGCAAGCGCCACATCCTGGAGCAGGAAGGACTCAACACCTGGGGCATCTGGAACCACACGGACTGGGACGCGCTCACCGCGGTCGTCCCCAAACTCTTCGACTACGGCAAACAGCGCTGCACGGCGTACCCGCGCTTCGTCGTCCAGCGCGAGCTGTTCGACGATTTCCTCGCCGCCTACCTCCCCGCGGTCCGAACTCTCCGCGTCGGCCACCCTCTTGCGGTCCAGCAAGCCCAAGACCCCTACCCCGTACTGGACTTCGGCCCGGTGATCAACGCGGCCAAGGCCAAGGAACTTCATGACCAGGTGGCCGAGGCGATCGACCGGGGCGCCGTACCGCTGCATCGCGGCAAGCTGTCCGAGGACAACTTCCTTCCCGGGCAGGACACTTCGGCGTACGTCCGCCCCGTCACGCTCCTCAACCCGCCGCCGTCGTCCCCGCTGCACCACGCGGAACCGTTCGGCCCGGTCGACACCATCGTCCTGGTCGACACGGAGGCGGAGCTGCTGGCGGCGATGAACGCGTCCAACGGCGCGCTGGTCGCCACCCTCTCCACCGACGACCGCGCGACCTATGATCGGCTGGCACCGCAGATCCGCGCGTTCAAGGTCGGCCACGGCGCGCCACGCTCCCGCGGCGACCGCGACGAACTGTTCGGCGGGTTCGGCGCGTCCTGGCGCGGTGCCTTCGTCGGTGGCGAACTCCTCGTCCGCGCGGTGACGCACGGGCCGGTGGGGGAGCGGCTGCCGGGCAACTTCCCGGAGTACCAGCTCATGCCGTGACCGGTGGCCGGGCGGTGCTCGGATTCGTCCAGTACCGCCCGGCGATGATCTCGTCGGCGAGCCAGCGGGCCACGCCCTGCGGATACGGGCGCGGCAGACTCAGCACGATGTGGTTCATCCCGGCGTCGACGAGTCGGCGGACCGTCTCGCGAGTCGCCGCCGGATGGTCGTACGACACCAGGACCTGCACCGATCGAGTGATCGTGCCCGGAGCGCGTCCCAGGTCGCCGCAGTGCGCGTCAAGGACGCGGGCGCGCTCGGCGACGTACTCGACGGTGTTGTGCGGCGGCCCTGGAACGTTCCAGATGTCGGCGTGCTCGGCGACCAGCCGCAGCAGCCGGGTGCCCCAGCCGCCGATGAGCAGCGGGGGACCGGGCCGCTGCACCGGCTTGGGCTCGCAGCGTGTGCCGAGCAGCCGGTAGTGCCGGCCCTCGAAGTCGAAGACGTTCCGCGTCCACATGCGCCGGAGGATCTCGACGGTCTCCGCGAGCCGGGCGAGGCCCTCGCCCGGCGGGACGAGGGTGAGGCCGTACGCCTGGTATTCGGCGATCGCCGGATTCGCGCCCTCGCCGCCCCCGGCTCCCGGCGGCTGATGCGTGCCGCCGACCCCCAGCCCGAGGACGAGGCGTCCGCCGGAGATCACGTCCACCGTGGCCGCCATCTTGCCGAGCAGGGCCGGCGGGCGGACGCGATTGCTGGTGACGAGGAGGCCGAGCCGCAGCCGCTCCGTCTGCGCGGCGAGTGCGCCGAGCAGTGTCCAGCCCTCGTGTATCTGTCCGTCCTTCGGTCCGGCGACCGGCAGCAGGTGGTCCCACAGCCAGGCGTCCGTGATCTCCGGCACGGCGTCCGCTTCCAGCCAGACCCGCCGGATGTCCTCGTACGACACATGCATGGGGGTGGTCTTGATCCCGAAACGAACAGTGGGCATGTCTACGGTGGCTGTCATGACCGTCAGTCTAGTAAATCATCAGATACGCTGACGATCAGATCGGGGATTCAGTGGGGATACAGTCGACGGATGGTCGACGATCAGCAGCCCGTGCCCCTGGAGTCCCGGCTCGGCTATCTCCTCAAGCACGCTCAGGCCGGACTGGCCAGGGCCTCGGCCGAGGCGTTGGCGCCGCAGGGCGTGGACGGTCACGAGTTGGCCGTCCTGGTGGTGCTCTCGGCGGGCGAGCCCTTGTCGCAGGTCGAGGCGGCCGGGCGGCTGGGGGTCGACCGCACCACGATGGTGTCGCTGATCGACGGCCTGGAGGACCACGGGCTGGTGGAGCGGCGCCGCAGTCCGCAGGACCGCCGGAAGAACATCGTCGACCTGACGGCGGCGGGCCGGGACTGCCTGCGCCAGGGCGAGAAGGCCCGCCGTGCGGCGGAGCGCCGTTTCCTCGCCCCGCTGGACGAGGAAACGGCGGCGTCACTCGTACGGGCGCTGCGGACGCTGCTGCTCGCGGAGCGGGAGTAAACGCCGCAATCCGGCGCTCCGTGGGGGCGGATATGCAGGTGAAAGGCACTCCGAAAGCTTGGTATTGTTGTCCATGTCGCCGCGGGGAACACCCCCGGCCAGGCGGCAGACACCTGGTCCGGGTGGCGGAATGGCAGACGCGCTAGCTTGAGGTGCTAGTGCCCTTTAACGGGCGTGGGGGTTCAAGTCCCCCCTCGGACACCAGTACCGGTTTCGATTACCGGTTGAGACCCCACTTCGTGTGGGGTTTCTTGCGTTCCGGGGCTGTGCTGTGACCGATTGCGCCGGATCTTTCCGCGCTGCCTCCGGTGTGCGCGGTCCGTGGTCCGTGACCTCAGCCGAGGGTGAAGTCGTCGGCGACGACGTTGGACTGGCCGTACCAGCCATGGACGTAGACGGTGACCGCTCCGCTGCCGCCGGTGGTGAAGCTCACCTTGAGCTGGTTCCAACTCGCGCTGTTCGACCAGGTGTTGGCGGAGGCGCCACCGGTCACTCCGATGTAGGCGTACGGTCCCTGCACCCAGGCGGTCAGCGTGTAGGCGGTGTTGGGGGACAGGGTGACGTTCTGGTCGCACTCGCCGGTGCCGCCGGCGCTCGGGGTGACCTGGAGGCTGTGGCTGCCGCTGTGCACCGGGGTGGAGACCACCGCGCTGCCGCCCGTGCAGGTCCAGGGGCTCGAACTGCCGGTCTCGAAGCCCGCGTTGGTCAGTGCGCCCCCGCCGCCTCCGCCGCCAGTGGTGGTGACCGTGAGGGTGTACGTCGTGCTGTGGCTGCCGCTCGCGGCGGTGCCGGTGACGGTGATCGGGTAGGTACCGGCGGCGACCGACGAACCGACCGTCGCCGTCAAGGTCGAACTGCCGCCGGAGTTAACGGAGTTGGGGCTGAAGGAGACGCTGAGGCCGGACGGTGCGCCGGAGGCGGCGAGGCCGACGGACTCGGCGCTGCCGGAGGTGACGGCGGTGGAGACGGCCGCGGTCGCCGAACCGCCCTGCACGACCGAGGCCGAGCCCGGCGACAGCGCCAGCGAGAAGTCGGTGCCGGTGCCTCCGCCTCCCGAGCTGCCCTCGTAGGGCACGAACGCGTCGGTGAACGCGAGGCTGTTCTGGCTGATCTGACTGCACGTGGGAAGGGAGTTGGCGCTTCCGCCGCACGCCTGGTCGCGGGTGATCGCCCAGAACGCGAGTCGGCCGACACTGTTCTGCGCGGCGAAGTTCTCCACGGTCTGGGCATCCGCCAGGGTGAAGGTGGAGCCGTCGTCGTTCTTGCCGATCATCGGCGTGATGCCGAGGTTGGCGTAGGTGTAACCGGAGTCGACGGACTGCATCTGCGCCAGCGTGGCCCTGGCCGCGGAGATCGCGCCCTGGCCCATCTCGGTGCCGGTGCCGGCGTAGTAGTCCATGGCGGGGCCGCGCCGATGGGGGCGATCGAGGTCGGATGCGCCGGACTCGCCGGAGCCACCGAACCCGGCCGACGGGTCAGAGCTGCGGGCTGCGCCGGACGACTCGGCTGCGCCGGATGTGTCCATCCCGCCAGAGGGGCCGAGGCTGCCGGACCCGCCCGCCGGGTCACGAACTGCCCCCGCTCCCAGCCGTGGCACTCGCCCCCAGCCCCGTTGTTGTGCGCGCCCGTCCGTCGACAACACGTGAACCCCGGGCCGCCGATGCCCAACGCCCTGCACCCCTAAGGCACTTGAACCCCGGCCCACCCCCGACCCCCAAACCCCAGGCCACCCCCGCCACACGCCCCCGCACAACTGCACCCTCCACCCCCGAGGTCCCCGCACCAATCCCACCCACCCCCGAACTCCGCCCCCAGAAAGTCCCGTTGGCCTCGTTGACACACCGTCCGCGCACGCGTTTCACTCGACACTCGTGCATGGCAACGTTGTCAGGCCGTGGGAGCGACCAGGAACTGTTGCCTGTCGCCGGTGTGCCGGTGTTCTCCGGTGTGCCGCCACCTGATGTGCGAAGCACGAACCGCTGCGGAGGCAACGATGGTGAGACCCCGACGTCCAGCCGCGCTACGCGACCGAAACAGAGTCCCCGACAGATTCCCTGACGGATTTGCTGACAAGTTCCCCGGCAGGTTCTCCGACAGATTCCGTCAACGCCTCGCCGTGCTCTGCGTGTTGGGCCTGGCCGCCCTTCCGCTCACGGCGATCGGCAGTGCCCAGGCCGCGAGCACCGCGACGCCGCCACTGGTGACCGACCCCGCGTCCCTCGTCAATCCGCTCATCGGCACCTCCGGCGCCGTGGACACCTTCCCCGGCCCCGACATGCCGGCCGGAATGGTGCAGTGGGGTCCCGACACGACGCCCGACCGTCCCGACGGCGGCGGTTACGAGTACGGCGACACCAAGCTCTCCGGGTTCAGCCTCACCCATGTCTCGGGACCCGGCTGTCCCGTCGCGGGCGACCTGCCGATCCTGCCGGTGACCGGTTCGCTGTCGGGCGATCTCGGTAGTACATCCGTCGGTTTCGGCCACGCCGACGAGCAGGCCGGCATCGGGCAGTACAAGGTCACCGACGCGAACGGCGTGAAGACCGAACTGACCGACACCACCCGCGCCGGCCTCGGCACCTTCACCTTCCCCACGGGTCAACAGGCCAACCTGCTCTTCAAGTTGAGCGGTGGCGCCACCCAGATCGACGGCACCCGCGTCCAGGTGGTGAACGACAAGGAGATCATCGGCGCGGTCGACAGCGGTCACTTCTGCGGCGCGAGCAACAGATACACCCTGCACTTCGACGTCAAGTTCGACCGGCCGTTCACCGCGAGCGGCACCTGGGTCGGCTCCGCCATCACCCCCGACGCGACCTCGCTGAAGGCGGGCAAGGTCCAACTCGCCCCGCGGGCAACCGAGTCGGCGCCGCTGAAGG
This sequence comes from Streptomyces sp. NPDC101776, assembly GCF_044766845.1. Taxonomy (NCBI): domain Bacteria; kingdom Bacillati; phylum Actinomycetota; class Actinomycetes; order Kitasatosporales; family Streptomycetaceae; genus Streptomyces; species Streptomyces sp. NPDC101776. The sequence goes on from NZ_JBIWMV010000001.1 coordinate 362,730, forward strand.
AGAAGCACTTCACCGTCCCGGCGAAACCGGCCCCGACGATCCACGGGAGCGGGGCCAGGACGAAGGCCTCCCGTTCGTCGACGGCGACGTCCGCCGCCCAACCCCCGACCACCGGCGCCAACGGCATGTACCTCAGCTTCGACACCACCACGAACCCCAAAGTGAGCGCGAAGGTCGGCGTCTCCTACACCAGCGACGCGGGCGCGGCGAACAACCTCGCCACCGAGATCAAGAACTGGAACCTCGGCACGGTCGAGAAGGCCAACCACGACGCCTGGAACACCGTACTGAACAAGATCCAGGTGGGCGGCGGATCGGCCGACCGGCAGACGCAGTTCTACACCGCGCTCTACCACGCGCTGCTGCACCCGAACGTCTTCTCCGACGACAACGGCCAGTACATGGGCATGGACAACCAGGTCCACACACTGGCCAAGGGCCAACAGGCCCAGTACGCCACCTACTCGGGCTGGGACACCTACCGCTCCCAGACCCAGCTCATGGCGATGGTCGAACCCAAGGTCGCCACCGACGTCGTCACCTCGATGCTCAACGGCTACGACCAGACGGGCCTGTTGCCCAAGTGGGCCTCGAACAACGGCGAGAGCTATGTCATGGTCGGTGACCCGGCCGCCGGCATCATCGCCGACGCGTACGCCTTCGGCGCGACCGGCTTCGACACGGCCAAGGCCCTCGCGGCCCTCCAGCACGAGGCCACAGTCCCCAACAACGACCGCCCGGGCGAGGCGGTCCGGGACGCGAAGGGCTACCTCCCGCTGGACGAGAACGACTACAACTGCTGCAACTTCTACGGTCCCGTCTCCACCCAACTCGAGTACGACTCCGCCGACTACGCCATCGCCGCCTTCGCGAAGTCGCTCGGAAAGACGTCCGTCTACGAGAAGTTCGCCACCCGCGCCCAGGACTGGATGAACGTCTTCAACCCGCAGACCGGCTACATGCAGGGCAGGAACAAGGACGGCCAGTTCGTCGGCGGCTTCACCCCCGGCACCTCCAACGGGTTCGTGGAGGGCACCTCCGCCCAGTACACGCCCATGGTCCCCTTCAACCTGCGCCAGCTCATCCAGGCCCGCGGCGGCGCCCAGGCGTACTCGTCCTACCTGGACAGCCTGCTCGACGACATCACCGCCCCCGGCAGCACCGACGCCGACCTGAGCAACGAGCCCAGTGTGGAGATCCCTTGGGAGTACGACTACACGGGGCAGCCATGGAAGACACAGGCGGCCGTCCGCGAGGCGCAGCAGAAGCTGTACTTCAACGCTCCGGTCGGCTCGTTCGGCAACGACGACCTCGGCGCGATGAGTTCCTGGTACGTCTGGTCCGAGCTCGGCATGTACCCGGAGACCCCGGGCACCGACACCCTGGCGCTCGGCAGCCCGGTGTTCCCGGCGGCCAAGGTGACCTTCGGCAGCGGAAAGACGGTGCGGATCAACGCGCCACAGGCCGCGCCCGACGCGCCGTACGTGCAGTCGCTCGCCGTCAACGCCAAGGCGTGGAACGCCCCTTGGCTGACGTACCAGAAGTTCCAGGGCGCGGGCACGATCGACTTCACGCTCGGTACGCAGCCCAACACCTCCTGGGCGTCCGACCCGTCGGCGGCACCGCCGTCGGACACCACGGGCGGCGGCCGGGTACTGGCCGCGACCGGTCCTTCAAACGGCCTGGTGCTCCAGCCGGGCACGGCCGGTGACAGCACGCTCGACCTGACCAACCTCAACAGCGCGGCGGTCACGGTCGATTGGAAGGCGACGGCCCCCGCCGGCGTCACGCCGGACACGGTGTCCGGCTCCCTGACGGTGCCCGCTTCGGGCAGTGCCGAGGCGAAGATCCGGGTGACGGCGGGCGCGGACGAGGGGCTGTTCCCGGTCACGTTCGCGCTGACCGACCACAGCACCGGTGCGGCACTGGCCGGGGCGACCCTCCGGGTGGCCGTGGCCAAGGCCGGCGCGCTGTGGCCGTACGCCACGAACGAAGGTGTCTATGCCGACGGCGCCACCTTCTCGGGCGGCTTCGACGGCGGCGGTTGGGCCTTCTCGCAGAACGCGCTGTCGGCGGCGGGCGTCACGAGCGGTTCGCCCCTCACGGTCGACGGCGTCACGTACACCTGGCCGACGGTGTCCTCCGGACAGTTGGACAACCTGGAGATGGCCGGCCAGACCATCTCGATACCGGCCGGCACGTCGGGCACGTCGCTGGGCCTGCTCGGCACGGCGACCAACGCGCCGACCGACGGCAGCGGGGTCTCGGGCACGGTGACCGTCACCTACACCGACGGCAGCACCGCACAGGCGACGGTCGCCTTCCCGGACTGGACCCTCAACGGCGGTGCCCGCAGCCCGCTTCCGGGCACCACGACGGCCGCCACCACCGCCTACCGGAACACCGGGAGCGGAGGCCGGGACAACGTGAAGACCTATGTCTTCGCCACGAAGGTTCCCCTGGACCGGTCCAAGCAGGTCGCGTCGATCACCCTCCCGGTGACGGGCTCGACGGGCACCGACCACCTCTTCTCCTACGGCTTCGGTCAGTAGCCGAAGATCAACAATCAGCGGGCAATTGCCAGTTGAAGCAGAACCGGCCCGAGGGGGCGTGGGCGGAGCAGCCGTGACGGGCTGCCCCGCACGCACCCCCTCGGGCCGCCGTACGTCGCGGGAGTGATCGCGCTCGCCGGCGACCCGGAGGCCTTCCCCGACGCGTCCCGCCTCTACTCCGCCCCGGCGACGGGCCTCAACGACGTGACCGACGGCTCGAACGGCACCTGCGACGGCGACTACCTCTGCACCGCGGTACCGGGCTACGACGGCCCCACCGGCAACAGCACCCCGAACGGACTGTCGGCGTTCTGACGCGGTCCCTACCGGCGACGTCAGCGAAGGTGGACCAGGATCCGGCCCGCGTTGGCCGGATCCTGCTCCACCCGGGCGTAGAGCTTCCTGATGTGCTTCTGCGCGAGCACGGCCAGCACCCGCTTCTTCAGCCGGCCCGTCCCCTTGCCCGGGATGATCTGGACGACGTCGACCCCGGTGGCGGCGGCCTTGAAGAGGGTCTGCCGCAGGGCGGTGTCGATGTCGCGGTCGCTGCGGAAGTAGGGGTGCAGATCGAGGGTGATCAGGGCCATCGCCTCCGGGGGCTCGTCGTACGGTCGCAGCGTATGCGAGAGCGCTCCGCGAGCCGTAGCCGGCCGACAGCGTCTCAAGGCGTACATCCCGAGGCTGACACGTCGCCCGGATATCCGCCGGAGGCCCGATGACGCTCTCGCCGTCCTGCCTGCAAGGTGGCGGCCATGGGTGAACCCAGAGAACTGACGAAGCGTCACAGACGTTCCTTGGCAAGCCGGTTGGCGGCGGTGACGGCCGTCCTCTGCCTGACCTCGGCCACGCTCGCGCTGCTTCCCGCGTCCTCGTCCGCAGCGACGGGACCGGGCGGTGAGACGCTGACCGGGGGCGGGCACTCGGTCCGGATCAGCAGGACCGAGTACGGCGTACCGCACATCCTGGCCCAGGACTTCGACGGGCTCGGATACGGCTACGGATACGCGTTCGCGCAGGACAACCTGTGTGAACTCGCCGACCACGTGGTGACCTTGAGGGGGGAGCGGTCCCGGTTCTTCGGGGCCGACGGACAGTCCGGCGAGGGCGAGGTCCAGGGCTCCAACCTCGCCGGCGACACCTACTACGGCGGGCAACTGCGCGCGGGCACCGTCCGTCAACTGCTCGCGCGGAAGGCGCCGTTGGGGCCGACGGCGGAGCTGCGCCGGATGGTCGAGGGATACGCCGCCGGGTACAACCGCTATCTCCGGGACACCGGCGTCGACCACCTGCCGGACCCGACCTGCAAGGGCAAGCCCTGGGTGCGGCCGATCACCGCGCTCGACCTGTGGAGCGTGGTCTACGACGTCGCCCGGGTGACCGCGACGGTCCCGCTGGTCCCGGACATCGGCGCCGCGAAGCCCCCGACGGCCGCCGCTGACTCCGGCACCGCATACGGCACTACGACCGGTACCACATCCCGCGCTACGACCGGCACCGCAACCGGCTCTACGACCGTCACCGGGTCCGGCGTGCCGTCCGCGAAGGCCGTCGTCCCGGGCTTCGGGAGCAACGGCTGGGCCCTCGGCCGGGACGCCACCCGTACCGGCAACGCGATGGTCCTCGCCAACCCGCATCTGCCCTGGGCCGTCGGCCACTTCCGCTTCTACCAGGTGCAGTTGACGATCCCCGGCACCCTGGACGTGTCCGGCGCCGGCCTCTACGGCACCCCGTTGGTCGAGATCGGCCACAACCGCACCCTCGCCTGGACGCACACCGCGACCGACGCCGAGCACGCCTCCGTCTACGCGCTGAAGCTCGCGCCCGGCGACCCGACCAGCTACGTGCTCGACGGCAGGACCGTACCGATGGACCGCCGTACGGTCCAGGTCACCGTCCGGGGCGCGGACGGCAAGCTGTCGACCGTCGACCGGACCCTGTACTCCTCGCGCTTCGGACCCGTCCTGTCCTCCGGCTGGACCACGACGACCGCCTACGCGATCCGGGACGCCAACACCGGCAACCTGCGCTCCATGAACACCTGGCTGGCCATGGGCAAGGCGCGGAACATCGGTCGACTCCGCGCCGCCCAGGACACGTTCCAGGGCATCCCCTGGACCTACACCCTCGCGGCCGACACCGGTGGCGGCACGTACTTCACCGACTCCTCGGCCGTCCCGCACCTCACCGACGCACAACTCGCCCACTGCACCGTCCCGAACGACGAGGGGCCCACCGCTCTGGACGGTTCGACGTCGGCCTGCGTCTGGGGGAGTGACCCCGACGCGCTCGTGCCCGGCCTCTACGGACCCTCCCACCAGCCCGAGTCGACCCGCACCGACTACGTCGCCAACTCCAACAACGGCCCCCAGTACGTCAATCCGGAGGCGCCGATCACGGGTCTGCCGGGCGTGTACGACACCGATCCCCACCTCGACGGGCGGTCCCAGCTCGGGCTCCGGATGATCGCCGAACGCCGGGACGGCACGGACGGGTTGGGCGTCCCGGGCTTCACCGAGGCGACCCTGCGCGCGTCGATGTTCGGCAACCGCGTCATGTCGGCCGAGACGGGACGCGACGACATCGTCGCGATGTGCCGCGCCCACCCGAGCCTCACGGCCACGGACGGCACACAGGTCGACGTCACGCAGGCCTGCACCACCCTCGCCCGCTGGGACACCCGCGCCGACACCACCAGCCGGGGCATCGTGCTCTGGAGCACGTTCTACGACCGCCTCCTCGACGGCGGCCCGCCCGACACCTGGCGCCGCGTCCCCTACGACCCCGCCCAACCCCTCACCACACCAAGGGGATTCAACGGCGACGACATCCGCGTCCAACACGCCCTGGCCGACGCCGTCCAGGACTTCGCGGCCCGTGACCTCCCGGTCGACGTCGCACTCGGTGCCGTACAGAAGTGGGCAGGCATCCCGCTGCCCGGCTGCGACGCGGGCTGCTTCGACGTCGTGGAGGCGGGCCCCGACTCGGGCACCGGCACCCCGACCGCCGGAGCCTTCGGCAGCAGCTTCCTGATGACCGTCGAACTGACCCGGGACGGGCCCCGCGCCCACACCCTCCTCACCTACGGCGAGTCCGCGAACCCGGCCTCGCCCCACTTCTCGGACCAGACCCGCCTCTTCTCGCGCAAGCAGTGGGTCACCGAACGATTCACGCAGGCCGAGATCGCCGTCGCCCCGGGGCTGGCGGTGACGACCCTGCGCAGGTGACGCGGGGCGACGCGGCACGGGCCGGTCGTAACTCGGCGGCCCGGGCGTGAGGTTGACTGGTCTATACCCTTGACTGGTACAGACCAATGCGGTTCAGTGAGGGACGTCATCCCCCCACCACGGCCGCCCCCCACGCCGTGACCGGTCCGACCGGCCCGTGCGCACAGAGGCTCCGCTTCGCCCTGCCCTCGGCGGGGTACGGCCGTGCTCCGCAGAGGAGTTGAACCCTGTGTCGAGACGCCGCATCGCCGCAGTACTGACCGCACTCGTCCTCGGTAGCCTTACGCCCGTGGTCCTCCCCGCCGCCGGCGCGTCCGCCGCCTCCTGCTCCAGCTATCCCAACTGGGTGGCCGGCCAGTCGTACGTCACCGGCAACATCGTCCGCTACACCGACGGCAAGGCGTACATCGCCGAGCACGACAACCCGGGCTACGACCCGGTCATCAGCACCTGGTTCTGGGAGCCGTACGCCTGTGACGGCGGCTCGACCACGCCGGTCGGCACCTTCGTCGTCAGCGAGGCGCAGTTCAACCAGATGTTCCCGAGCCGGAACTCGTTCTACTCCTACAGCGGTCTCACCGCCGCCCTCAGCGCCTACCCGGGGTTCTCGACCACCGGCAGCGACACCACGAAGAAGCAGGAGGCCGCCGCCTTCCTCGCCAACGTCAGCCACGAGACAGGGGGGTTGGTGTACATCGTCGAGCAGAACACCGCCAACTACCCGACGTACTGCGACTGGAGCCAGTCGTACGGCTGCCCGGCGGGTCAGGCCGCCTACTACGGGCGCGGCCCGATACAGCTCAGCTGGAACTTCAACTACAAGGCCGCCGGTGACGCGTTGGGCATCGATCTGCTCAACAACCCCTGGCTGGTGCAGAACGACTCGGCCGTCGCCTGGAAGACCGGCCTCTGGTACTGGAACACCCAGTCCGGTCCGGGCACGATGACCCCGCACAACGCCATGGTCAACGGCGCCGGCTTCGGCCAGACCATCCGCTCCATCAACGGCTCCCTCGAATGCGACGGACGCAACCCCGCGCAGGTCCAGAGCCGCGTCGACGCCTACAACCGCTTCACCTCCATCCTCGGCGTCAGCCCCGGCAGCAACCTCTACTGCTGAGCGTGCGGCACTGGCACCGGCCGGACCGTTCCAAGGGCCGGTGCCCGTCCCGTCCGCACGTTCCAGGGACGGTACGTTCCCGCAGGTCAACCCCTATGTGAGTGTTCCAGCTTCCCGTAACCCCCGGCTGTTGTGGCCGCCGGGACGGATCTCCCCGCAAGCTGCGGTTGTTCGACAGCGCGACCCACCACGACCCGGTGGCTCGCCTTCCACCACCGCACCCAGGGGAACCCGATCATGTCCGACAGCATCTTCCGCCGCCGTACGACACTTCTCACCGCGACCCTCGCCGCGGCCGCCGCGCTCGCCCTGGCCGCCTCCGGGACCGGCTCGGCCGCCACCGCCGCGAAGGCGGGCAGCACCACCTGCACCGGTGCCAACACCAAGGTCACCGCGCAGACCGTGACCCGTCCGGTGAACCACCTGCTGCTGACCGTGAAGAACACCGGCTCCAAGACCTGCCACCTGTACGGCTACCCGGCCCTCCGCTTCACGGACGCTCAGGTCGTCCCCCCGGTCGTCGAGGACTCCCAGCCGCAGGCGGTCACTACCCTTCGCCCCGGACAGTCGGGCTACGCGGGTGTCAGCCTCTCCAGTGCCGAGGGCTCGGACGGCTACACCGCGAAGACGCTCTCGGTGATCTTCCAGAACCGCGCCCTCGACTTCGTGGGCTCGGGCGTCAAGGTCCCGCTGCCCGCCAAGGGCGTGTACATCGACAGTTCGCTGCGCACCACCTACTGGCTGGACGATCCCCAGGACGCCATCTCCTGGTAGGCCGTACCGCGTCGAGCCGACCGCGCTGGCGCGAGGGCTGCCCCCGCCGACAGGGGCAGCCCCGTGCGAGTACCGCCAGGGGAGGTGCGGTCACAGGTGCCTTGCCATGACAGCCGTGGGGTTGACCAACACTGCCGGCACCCGGGACGTTCCGTTCCCCTGGCGGTGGGAACAGCCTGGGGTACCGGGCGGGTGCGGAGGGCGTGAACTCCCGTAGATCGGTGGCGATATGGGTGCACGTAGGCGTCGGCGCGGGGTCCGGGGGAGTACGTAGGTACCCGGTACCTACGCCTACTTGGTGCCCTCGGGCTGGGCCGCGGCCAGGATCTCGGTACGGGAGGTGATGCCCAACTTGGCGAGGATGTGCTCGACATGGGCGTCCACGGTGCGCTTGGAGATGACGAGCCGTTCCGCGATCTCCCGGTTGGACAGGCCCTGCGTGACGAGCGCGGCGACCTCCCGCTCGCGGCGGGTGAGCGGGTCGGCGGGGCGGGTGTCCGTGGGGGCGGGGCGGGCCGCGGGGAGGCCGGGCGGTTCGTCCGCGTCGGCCCGTACGGCGTCCAGGAGTTCACGGCCCGACATCCGGGCTCCGGCCTCCCGCCATCGCTCGTACGGTCCGTCGCCCAACGCGGCCCGCACCGCCCGTTGTTGGGCCTCCTGTTCCTCCAGCAGCCGGGGCAGCATGCCGACCGGGTCGCCGCCCAGCCGGCGCGCGTGCTCCGCGTACCCCAGCAGCCAGCACGCCCTGACGTACCGGCCCTGCCCGGCCGCGTGCCAGGCCAGCCCCAGGGACGCGAGCGCCGCCACCAGCACCTCACCGATCTCGCTCGCCGCCTCCAGCCCCCGGCGCAACGCCGTCGCGCTCTCCTCGGGCCGCCCGACGAGCCACAGGATGACGCCCTGCACGGTGAGCGTGGAGCCGTACAACTGGCGCTCGCCCCGGCCCTCCAGATACGCCAGCCCGGTCTCGCACCACTCCAGCGCCCGGTCGGTGTAGCCCAACGCCGCGTACAGCAGGGCCCCTTCGTAGTGGACGACGCCGATGCCCAGCGCGTCGTCCGCCGCGATCATCCGCCCGCGAACCCCTTCGAGGGCCGCGGACCCCTCCTCCACGGCCCCGCCGAGCACCGCCAGCGCGCCCAAGTAGCCCTCGCTGAACAGCTCCACGCGGCTCTCGCCGACCCGCCGCGCCACCTCCCGCGCCTGCGGGAACCGGTCAAGGGCCGTCTCCAGATCGGCCGTCCAGATCCCGAACACCCCGGTCATGAACAGCCCCCAGGCCCGCGCCGCGGAGTCCTGCGGGGCGAGAGCGAGCCCCTTGTCGATCCAGTACCGGCCCTCGGACAGCGTCCCCGCCGCCCGCCAGTACGCCCCGAGCCGCGTCGCCAGCCACAGCGCGTCGCCCGCCCGTCCCTCGGTCGCGCAGCCGTACTTCAACGCGGCCCGCACATCGGCGATCTCCGCGCGCACGGCGTGGTGCAGCCGGACCTGGGACCGGCCCATCAGACCGTTCCAGAAGCGGTCCACGAGTTGCTCGTAGTGGGCGAAGTGCCGTCGCCGTACGGCCTCTTCGTCCTCGGAACCGGCCAGCCGCGCGGCGCCGTACTCGCGGATCGTGTCCAGCAGCCGGTAGCGGTTGCCGTCCTCCCCGATGCGCTGGACGACCGACTTGTCGACGAGCCCGATGAGCGCCTCGACGGCCTGCTCGCCGTCGAGTCCGGCGTCCGCGCACACCTGCTCGGCCGCGGACAGTTCGAAGGAACCGGCGAACACCGACAGCCGTGCCCACAGGAGTTGCTCCTGGGGTGTGCACAGGTCGTAGGACCAGTCGATGGCCGCGCGCAGGGTCTGGTGGCGGGTGAGTGCCGTGCGCCGGCCGCCGGTCAGGACCTCGCAGTGGCGGTCCAGCCGGGCGACGAGTTCCGCGAGGGGTACGGCCCGCAGGCGTACGGCCGCGAGTTCGAGCGCGAGCGGGATGCCGTCCAGGCGGTCGACGAGGGCGAGGGTGCTCTCCCGGTCGGTGCCGTCGAGCGCGGGCCCGCCGGTGACGGCGGCGGCGCGCTGCACGAACAGGTCGACGGCGTCGGCGCGGGGCAGCGGGGCGATCGGCAGGCAGCGCTCACCGGGCACGTCCAGCGGCTGCCTGCTGGTGGCGAGCACGCTCAGCCCCGGGGCCTCGCGCAGCAGGATGTCGCAGAGCATCGCGCACGCGTCGACCAGGTGCTCACAGGTGTCGAGGACGATCAACATCCGCCGGCCGCGCAGATGTTCCACGATCGCGTCCAAGGGCGTCATGCCGGACTGCTCGGGCAGCTCCAGCACGCCCGCGAGCATCGGCGGCACCAACTCCGGGTCGTGCAGGGCCGACAGCTCCACCAGCCGCACCCCGTCGGCGAACCGGTCGGCGACCGCGCGGGCCGCCCGCAGTGCCGTACGGCTCTTGCCGACACCGCCCGGACCGACCAGCGTGACCAGCCGCGAGCGCGCCAACTCGGCGTGCAGCACCGCGAGTTCGCCGGTACGTCCGACGAAGCTGGTCAACTCCACGGGGAGTTGACCGCCCCGCCGCTGTCCGAAGCCGTGTCCCATGCCGCCCCCATACCCGTCCGCCAACCGGTCACCACAGAGTAGGCGAGTGACTCCCGAGCGTGAACGGTAGTCGAGTCCGGCGGGTGGGCGCGAGATCGCGCCGGTGGCTCAGTGCGGGGGCGCGCAGGCCGGCGGGCGCGTGCGCCCCGGGCGCCGGGTCGGCGCAGGCGGCCTTCACGCCGGACCGGTCCAGGTGCCGCTCAGGCCGGGTCGGTGCGAGTGCGCTTCACGCCGGTCGGCCCGGGCCGACACCACGCCGGACCGGACCAGGTTGTTGCTCACGTCGGCCGGCCCGGGCGGACATTGCGCCCGACCGGCTCAGGAGCGCTTCACGCCGGACCGGTCCAGGTGTCGCTCACGCCGGGCTCGCCCAGCCGCCGCTCTCCACGGAACGCACCATCGCGTCCAGCACCGCCGCGCTGCGCACCGCGTCCGGGAGGGTGGCGCCGTGCGGTACGCCCTCGGCGATCGATCGCAGGAAGCGGTAGGCCTCGATGACCTTGAGGTCGTCGTAGCCCATCGCGTTCGCCGCGCCCGGCTGGAACGCGCCGAACTCCCCGTCGCCCGGGCCGACATACACCGTGGTGACGGGCTGGTCCTGGTACGTCGTGCCGCGGCTGACCGCCAGTTCGTTCATCCGGCGGAAGTCCCAGAACACCGCGCCCTTGGTGCCGTGCACCTCGAAGCCGTAGTTGTTCTGCTCGCCGACCGAGACCCGGCAGGCCTCCAGGACACCCCGGGCGCCGGACGCGAACCGCAGCAGGCAGTTGACGTAGTCCTCGTTCTCGACCGGGCCCAACTCGCCCCCGGTGGCGAGCGCGTGGCCCGCGGTCGCGCCGGTGGGGCGGGCCCGCTGCGGCAGGAAGATCGCGGTGTCGGCGGCCAGGGACGTGATGTCGCCGAGGAGGTAACGGGCGAGGTCGGCGCCGTGCGAGGCGAGGTCGCCGAGGACTCCGTGGCCGCCGCGCTCCAGCTCGTAGCGCCAGGTCAGGGCGCCGTCCGGGTGGGCCGCGTAGTCGCTGAAGAGGCGGACGCGGATATGGGTGACCGTGCCCAGCTCGCCGGAGGCGATCAGGTCGCGGGCGGCCTCCACGGCGGGCGCGTTGCGGTAGTTGAAGCCGACCGCCCCCTGGACGCCGGCCTTGGCGACTGCGTCGGACACGGCGGAGGCGTCCGCCGTCGACAGGCCCACCGGCTTCTCGATCCAGATGTGCTTGCCGGCCTCGGCCATCGCGACACCGATCTCGCGGTGCAGGAAGTTCGGCGCCGTGATGCTCACCGCCCGCACGCGCGGGTCGGCGACCACCTCGCGCCAGTCACGGGTGGTGGAGGCGAAGCCGAACTGCTCGGCGGCCTGCTCGGCCCGCCCCGGCACCTCCTCGGCGACCGTCACCAGCTGCGGCCGCAGGGTCAGCTGCGGAAAGTGGTGCGGGACACGGGCGTACGCCTGCGTGTGCACGCGCCCCATCCATCCGAAGCCCACGACGGCAACACCGAGCGAGGTCACCATGACTGCCCTTCTTTGGACCGGTCCATACGCTGTCCCAGCCACCCTGGAACCCGTTCGTCCTTATGTCAATACCTGCCCATGTCTTTGACAGGCGCCGCGACGGCATGGAACGGTCCAACCATGAGAGCGCCGACCATCCGTGATGTCGCCGAACGCGCTGGTGTGTCGAAATCCCTGGTCTCCCTGGTGCTGCGCGGCTCCGAGCAGGTGCGACCGGAGAAGCGGCAGGCCGTGCTGGCCGCAGTGGAGGAACTCGGCTACCGGCCGAACGCCGCCGCCCGCAGCCTCAGCGAGCGCCGCACCCGCTCGGTCGGCGTGCTGCTGAACGACCTGCGCAACCCCTGGTTCGTGGAGCTCCTCGACGGTCTGGGCTCCCGCCTCCACGACAGCGGTCTGCACATGCTGCTGGCCGACGGCCGCCTGGGCCGGCGCCTCGGCGAGGACCTCACCCGCACCTTCACCGAACTGCGGGTCGACGGCCTGATCGCGGTCGGCACCCTGCCCGCCACGGACGAACTGCGCGCCGCCGCGACCCACATCCCCACCGTGGTCGCGGGCGCCCGCGAGCCGGTGCTGCCGCACGTCGACGTCGTGGCCGGCGACGACTCGCACGGCGCGCGCCTCGCCACCGAGCACCTCATCGACCTCGGCCACCGCCGCATCGCCCACATCGCCGGACAGGGCGTGGTCGGCGAACTGCGCCGCACCGCCTTCGAGTCGGTCATGGAGGAGCACGGCCTGACCGACCTCACGACGGTCGAACAGGGCGACCTGACCGAGGAGGGCGGCTACCGCGCCATGGTCCGTCTGCTCGCCGCCCCGCGGCGTCCCACGGCCGTCTTCGCCTTCAACGACATCGCGTGCGTCGGCGCCCTGTCGGCGGCCGAGGAATCGGGCCTCCAGGTCCCCCGCGACCTCTCCCTCGTCGGCTACGACAACACCTACCTGGCGCGCCTGCGACACCTCTGGCTCACCACCGTCGACAACGCCAGCCACGACCTCGGCCGCCGCGCCGCCCACCTCCTCGTCGAGCGGATGGCGGACCCGGGCCGGGCGGCGGAGACGGTGCTTTCGGTGCCGCGCCTTGAGGTGCGGGGGACGACGGGGCCGCCCGCCCAGGCGATGTGACGTCACGCCACGCGCCCATTACGGTCGTACGGACGACTGGGACGCCGGAGGGGCAGCATGGGCAGCCGGAACATGGGTGAGATCACGCGTGTCGAGGACGCGACGCTCACCCTGGCCGCGCAGGCCGGGGACATCGCCTCCCTGGGGCTGCTGCTGGAGCGGCACCGGGCCGGGATGCGGGCGGTCGCGGTGAGTGTGCTGGGGCCGGGGCCCGATGTCGACGACGTCGTCCAGGACGCGGCGCTGACCGCGCTCCGGCGCGTGGGTGACGTGCGGGACCCGGAGGCCGTAGGAGCTTGGTTGCGGATGATCGTGCGCAATCACGCCCGTTCGCTGCTGCGGGCGTCCGTCGACCTCCGGCCCCTCGACGATCTGCACGTGACCGCCACGGAGTCCGGTCCGGAGCGGTGGCTGGAGCGGCACGCCCTGCGGGACGGATCTGGGCGGCCGTCGACGAACTGTCCCCCGCGCTGCGACTGCCGCTCGTGCTGCGGCACTTCAGCGTCGGCGTCACGTCCTACGAGCGGATCGCCGAGGCCTGCGGGGTCCCGGTCGGCACCGTCCGCAGTCGGCTCAGCCAGGGGCGGGCCAAGCTCGCGCAGGCCCTCGCCGCCACGGCCGACGCCCCGCACGGCGATGTCGGACGGCGCACCCGCGCCAGCCGTGCCGAGGCGCGCGAGACGCTGGAGGCCGCCGAGAACGGACACTTCGGCAAGCTGCTCACCGAGCGCTGGTCGCCCGAGGCCGCACTGGTGCGGGGGAACCAACCGGTGGGCGACCAGGGCCTGTTGGTGCGCGCGATGGAGTGCGACCTGGAGGCCGGCGTACGGCAGCATCTCGCGCACGCCGTGGCGGGAGCATCGCTCGTCGTCTGGGAGATGGACATCACCAACCCCGCCGACGACCCCGACCACTGTCCGCCCGCCGTGGCCTGGCTGATGAGTCTGGACGGCGTCGGGCGGGTGCACCGGCTGCGGCTCGTCCATCCCCGGCCGGTGTCCGTCCCGCACTCCCCCCTGGTGTGACCGGCGTCACGCGACCCGTTTCGAACTTCGCCCCTTCTCCCGCGTCCTGTCCGTGCCATCGCCGTATGCCGAACAGGGAGAGCCCATGACCAGCAGCGCCTCGACCGACCCGCTCGCCACCGGGACCCACACCGTCGAGATCGACGGGATCACGCAGAGCTACCACGTCCACGGCAGCGGACCCGTGTGCATCGCGCACTCCGGCGGACCGGGCATCTTCTGGGAGTACCTCCGCATGCTCACGCTGGAGGAGCAGCTCACGGTCGTCTACCCGGAGCCCGTCGGCACCGGCGCCTCCGGCCGGCTGCCCGCCCACCCGCACGGCTACACCCGGGCCCGCCACAGCCGCTTCCTCACGGCGCTGATCGAGCACCTCGGTGCCCCCGAGGTGCACCTCCTCGGGCACTCGCACGGCGGTTTCGTCGCCCAGTACCACGCCCTCCACCACCCCGACCGCGTCGCCGGCGTGATCCTCTACGAGAGCGCCCCGGTGACCGGCCCCGAGCACGGCGCCGAGGCGACGCGTCTGGTGCAGGAGTTCGCCGCCCGGCACGCGGACAATCCGGGGCTCCCCGAGGTCGTCGAGGCGTTCCGGAGCATCCCGACCATCTCCGACGACGCGCAGATGACCGCCGTCGCGAGGGGGATCTTCCCCGCGTACTTCGCCGACTTCTGGGGCCGGGAGGCGGAGTTCGGGCCCGCGCGGGCCGCGGTGACCGCCACGTACATCTCCGGCCTCGACGAGGACCTCACCCCGGACGTCATCGACGACCGCGCCGCCCTCGGCTCGCTCACCGTGCCGACCCTCGTCCTCGTCGGCCGCCACGACGTCATCTGCGGGGTGCGCTGGGCCGAGGAGCTGCACGAACTGATCCCCGGTTCCGAGCTGGTGGTCCTGGAGGACAGCGGGCACTTCGGGCACCTGGAGGAGCCGGAGGCCTTCGCGAAGGCCGTGACCGCGTTCGTCGAGGACCGCGCCGGCGAGTAGGCCGTACCGGCAACTAGGTCATTTGGTCGAAGCCCGGCCGTGCGGTCCGCTCTAGCGTGGAGTCGTCCGGAGGGTTTCCGACACAACGTTTCCGACCCAACCAAGGAGCAACGGCATGAGCGCCGTCAAGAACATCGTTCTCGTACATGGCGGATTCGTCGACGGTTCCGGCTGGCAGTCCGTGCACCGCCTGCTCACCCAGGACGGTTTCCGTGTCAGCGTCGTGCAGAACCCGACCCTGTCCCTCGAAGGCGACGTCGCCGCCACCCACCGCGCCCTCGACGCGCTGGACGGCCCGGCGGTCCTCGTCGGCCACTCCTACGGCGGTGCCGTGATCACCGAGGCCGGACGCCACGACAAGGTCGCCGCGCTCGCCTACATCGCGGCCTTCGCCCCGGACAAGGACGAGTCGGTCGGCACCCTCGTCGCCGACCCGGCGCCCGGCGCGCCCGTGCCGCCGATCCTGCCGCCGGTCGACGGCTTCCTCTTCCTGGACCGGGACAAGTTCCACGCGGCCTTCGCGGGCGACCTGCCGGCCGAGGACGCCGCGTTCCTGGCCGACGCGCAGGTCCCGTGGGGCCTGGACGCGCTCGGTGGGACGATCACCGAGCCGGCCTGGCGGACCAAGCCCAGCTTCTACCTCGTCGCGACCGACGACCACATGATCCCGCCGCCGGTCCAGCACCAGATGGCCGAGCGCGCCGGCGCCACCGTGGCCGAGGCCGCGGGCAGCCACGCCGTCTACGTCTCCCAGCCCGCCACCGTGGCGGAACTGATCAAGCAGGCCGCGGACCACCAGGCCTGACCATCGACCCCATGACGTCAACTCCCCGCTTCAGCCCGCCTGTTCACAGGCGGGCTGTCCGCGTCGCCTCCTGACGAACCCGAGAGGGAAACAGAAACCCATGACGACCGTCGTTCCACCGTCCGTCGCCGAACAGTCCGAGGCGGAGGCCCTCTACCGCTTCCAGACGGAGACCCCCGAGACCGTCCGTACCGCGCTGGGCATGACCGCCACCCGGATCGGCGGGGGCGTGGTGCTGTCCATGTGCGAGGACCTCACCCGCTTCTGGAGCAAGGCCCTCGGCTTCGGTGTCACCGAGCCCGTCACCGCCCGACTCGTCCAAGAGGTCTGCGACTTCTACCGGGCGGCGCGCACCCCGCAGGCCGTCTTCCAGATCGCGCCCGCGTTCCTGCCCGAGGACTGGCCGGAGATCTGCGCACGGGAGGGCATCGTCCAGGACTCGTCCTGGGTGAAACTCGTCTGCGCGACCGAGGAGGCCGTCGCCCGCGCCGACGCCCTGGACACGAAGCCCGACGGCATCACCGTCGCCCCGCTGGAGGCCCAACACGCCCTGGAATGGGGCACGGTGATGATGCGGGCCTTCGGCATGCCGGTCGAGCCCTACGCCGAGATGGGCGCCGCGACCGTGACCCGGCCGGGCTGGCATCCCTACGGCGCCTGGCTGGACGGGGAGTTGGTCGGCACCGGCACCATGCTCGTGCGCGGCGACACGGCGCAGATGTTCGCCGGCGCCGTACTGCCCCATGCGCGTGCGCGCGGCGGACAGACCGCGCTGCTCGCCGCCCGGGCGCGTACCGCACGGGAGTCGGGGTGCCGCTTCCTCGTCGCCGAGACCGGCGCCGAGCGGCCCGGCACCCACAACAGCTCGCTGCACAACATGCTCCGCCTCGGCTTCGAGGTGGCCTACGAACGCCCCAACTGGACCTGGCACCTCGCGCCCGACGCGGACTGAGCGGGCGGTCTCACGGCAGCGGGCCGGTCAGCGCGTCGCGCAGGCCGCCCCGCGAGGTGACGTTCAACTTCCGGAAGACACTGCGGAGATGGGCCGCCACCGTGCGCGGGGACAGGAAGAGCCGGGCGGCGATCTGCTTGTTCGTCAGCCCGGTGGCGGCCAGTTGGGCCGCCACCCGCTCCTGCGGGGTCAGCAGCGCGGGCCGGTCCCGGCCGTCGCGCGCGACGGGCCTGAGGGGCTTGACGGGGATGCCGCTCGCCCGCAGTTCGTCCGCCGCCCGCGCACTCCACGGGGCGGCGCCGAGGCGCTCGAACGTGCCGAGCGCCGCGTCCAGGTGCACCCGCGCCGCGCCGCCCGCTTTCGCGCGGCGCAGTCGTTCGCCGTAGGCCAGACAGATCCGCGCCCAGTCGAACGGCCAGCGCTCGGCACCCGGCGTGGCGATCGCCGCCTCGAAGAGGTCGTGCTCGATCGAGTCCGGGCTCGCCATCGCCTCGGCGGCGTCCGTCACCATCGCCAGCCGGGGCGAGATCGACGGGATGCCGGTCCCGCGGACCGCCGCCACGTGCGCGGCCGCCTCCTCGCGGTGGTCGGTGTGGACCGCGGCCTCGGTGAAGTCCAGCAGGAGCCACAGCGCGTGCGGCATGAACCGGGGCACCTCGCCGGGCGTACCGATGGCCCGCAGCAGGCGGTGGGCGGTGTCGAAGTCCCCGCCGCCGAGCGCCGACAGCGCCCGGATGTGCGAGGCGTAGACCCG
Organism: Streptomyces sp. NPDC101776; assembly: GCF_044766845.1. Classification (NCBI taxonomy): domain Bacteria; kingdom Bacillati; phylum Actinomycetota; class Actinomycetes; order Kitasatosporales; family Streptomycetaceae; genus Streptomyces; species Streptomyces sp. NPDC101776. Next base: position 380,151 of record NZ_JBIWMV010000001.1, read on the forward strand.
CAGCGCGCCCAGCCCGCGCGGATTGCCCCAGGACACCAGCCGGTCCGCGATCCCCCGCGCGGTGGTGCCGTCGCCGCGCGCGGCGGCCACAAGTCCCCGCTGGAAGTGGCCTGTTGACGCCGTCAGCCGATAGTCGTGCGTCTCGCACCAGCCGAGGCCCTCCTCGGTCATCTCCAGCACGTCGTCCCACTGGCCGCCCGCGTAGGCGTCGTTGGCCAGCAGGAACTGCGCCTGGATGGCCAGGGCCACGGCCCCGCCGTCGCGGCCGTCGTCCACGACCCGGCGCAGCGCGCCCCGGCAGCCCGGGAGGCGGTCGGTGTACGAGGCGGAGAGCGCGACGCCGAAGACCCGTACGGGATCGCTCTGTTGGTGCAGGCCCAGGACGAGGCGGTCGAGCCGGTCGAGGAAGGGCAGCGCGCCGTACGCCGGATCGCCGAAGGTGCCCATGATCACCGGCAGCAGGCGCCGCGAGGCGGGTGGACGCCGCCGCTCCACGAGGTCCTCGAAGGAGTGCCACAGTTCCGGTCGGCCGCCGTAGAAGCACACCATGAGAAGGGTGTTGAGGGCCTCGCGGAAGACGTCCTCGACCGTCTCGCCGTCCTCGGGCCACACATGGGTGTCGATGGCGCCGACGAGCAGCCGGTGCGCGGTGTCCACATCGCCCTCGCCGTTGAGGAGTTGACTGGCCGCGGCGGTGGCGGCGGCGAGGGAGTCCATGCCGGACGGGTCGGCGTCGCCGGCGTTGTCCAGCAGCGCGCGGACGTTGCGCAGATCGCCGGTGATGTTGGCGCCGAGACAGGCCGCCTCCGCCAGCCGCCGGGCCTTGGCGGTGCCCGTGCCGCTCAACTCCGAGGCGCGCAGCAGGGTCGTGATGGCGCCGACGGCGTCACCGCGCCGCAGGGTGCTGTAGGCCACCTCGTGCAACAGGGCGGCCACATGGTCGTCGAGGCCGACGGCCGCGTCGGCGAGGTGCCGGGCCCGGTGCTCGGAGCCCTCGGGGAGTTCTGCGGCGAGCGCCCGGTGCGCCGACCGGCGTTCCTCGCTGGTCGACAGGTCCAGCACCGCGGAACGGGTCAGCGGATGCCGGAACTCCAGCCTGCCGGTGACCCCGTCGACCTGGACGAGCCCGGCCCGCTCGGCGGGGGACAGCCCGGCCAGACTGCCCGGTCCGCCCAAGGCCCGCTGGAGGATGTGCAGTTCACCCGAGCCCTCCAGCACGGCGAGCAGCAGCAGCTTGCGGGTCGCGGCCGGGAGCGCGGCGACCCGGGTGGAGAAGATGCCCTTGAGGCGCTCCGTCAACGGCAGTACGGCGGGCAGGGCGCCCCGCTCCGTCTGCTGCAAGTCGTTGAGCGGGACCGGGAGTTCGAGCAGGGCGAGGGGGTTGCCCCGGGCCTCCGCGACCAGCCGCCGGCGGACCCTGGCCGCCATCGCGGGGAACCGGTCCGCCACCAGTTCGTTCGCCGAGACGTCGTCCAGCGGCCGGACCTCGTACTCGGGTATCCCGATATTGCTCAGCAGGGACTCGTCGCCGGTCCGCGACGCGCCCAGCAGGGCGATCGGGCCGGTGTGCGGGGAGCGGGCGAGGGTGCCCAGAACCGTGGCGCTGGGCCGGTCCACCCAGGCCACGTCGTCGACGAGCAGCGCGAGCGGACCGGTCCCGGTGGCGGTCCGCGTCAGCAGGGCCTGCACGGCGTTCGCGATGCCGAGCAGCTCCGAGGGCTGCTCCTCGGACAGCCCGCGGACCGCCTGGAGGGTCGCCGCCTGCCGTGCGGGCAGCGCGGGGATCTCCTCGGCCAGGGGGTGCAGCAGTTGGTTCAACGCCGAGAAGCCGACGCCCCGTTGGAACGGGCAGCCGGAGATCCGCAGCACCCGGAAGCCCGCCTCGGACGTGCGCAGCGCCGCGGCGTCCAGCAGCGCGGTCTTGCCCACCCCGGCCTCCCCGGTCAGCATCAGCCCGGCTCCTCGTGCCCGGGCGGTGTCGAAGTGCCCGTCGAGAACGGCCAGTTCGGCCGATCGTCCGATGAGAGCCGGCGGGGTGAGGGATGCCGATGCCATGACGCCTCCCGTGGAGGTGGGCGGAAACGGGAACGGTCGCGACGTCCGAGGTCGGTTCACGCGATACGGGCGGCCGCCTCGGCGGCGGCGTGCTGGGCGGCGACGCGGTCCACCGTGACCGTCTCACCGGCCACGACGACGGCCTCGCCCGCGACCCAGACGTCCTGGACCGCGCGGGAACCGGCCGCCCACATGAGGTTGGCGAGCAGCCGGCCGTCCTCGACGTCGAGCCCTGTCGCGAAGTGCGGTCCGTCCACGGAGAGATGGACCAGGTCGGCCCAACTGCCCGGGCGCAGCGAGCCGATGTCGGTCCGGCCCAGGGCCGCCGCTCCGGCCGAGGTCGCCATGAGGAAGGCGTCCGCGGCCGTGAGGGCCATCGCGTCGGCCGTCGCGAGCCGGCAGAACATCATCGCGAGGCGGGCCTCCTCCCACAGGTCGAGATCGTCGTTGCTCGCGGGCCCGTCGGTGCCCAGACCCACCGGGACGGACGCGGCGCGCAGCGCGGCCAGGCGGGCGGTCCCGGAGGCGAGTTTGGCGTTGGAGCCCGGGCAGTGCGCGACACCGGCACCCGCCCGGGCCAGCAGCCGGATGTCGTCGTCGGAGAGATGCACGGCATGCGCCGCGAGCAGCCGTCCGTCCAACAGCCCGGTCTCCTGGAGCAGTTGGGGAACCGAACCGTGCGACTCCCGTTGTGCGACGTCCTCGGCGAGGGTCTCCGCGACATGGATGTGCACCAGGGCGCCGCGCTGGGCCGCCTCCTCCGCCGTGGCGCGCAGTGCCTCCGGCGGCAGGGTGTAGGCGGAGTGCGGTCCGTAGCAGAGTTCGACACGCTCACCCGGCCCGAAGCGCAGGCCGTCCGCGTCGATCCACTTGCCGATGGCCGCGAGATCGGTGCGCCAGTCGTCGCCGGGCCGGTCGAAGTAGGCGGGCGCGATCAGCACCCGGCTGCCCGCCTCCAGCGCCGCGTCGGCCACCTGCTCGGCGTGCGCGTACATCTCGGCGCTGGTCGTCACGCCGTAGCGCAGCATCTCGACGCAGCCGAGCAGCATGCCCGTGTGGGCGTCTCGGGGGCGCATGCGGCCTTCGGCGGGCCAGACGGCGTCCTGGAGCCAGGCCGACAGCGGGAGGTCGCCGCCGAGGCCCCGCAGGAGGGTCATCGGGGTGTGCGCGTGGGTGTTGACCAGGCCGGGAGCGAGGATGCCGGACAGCGAGGTGACCCGGACGCCCGCCGGGAGCGGGGGAGCGGTGGCGGCCGTACCGCAGTGGGTGATCCGGCCGTCCGGGCCGACGTCGACCACGGCGTCGCGCAGGACGGAACAGGACGGGTCGGCGGGGAGGACCACAGGGGCGCGAAAACGTCGTGACACGGACAAGGGAGAACTCGCTTCCGGACGGGGTGCTTCCAACGCGTACACGATGCGGGACCGGTCCAAAAGTTCGCCCCGATTGGCGTGAACTCGATCACAGGAGTGGGGAAAGGGTGCGCCCGTCTGTCATGAGCATCGCCGGATTCGGGTGGATAGGATGAGATGTGTCTTCCTGGAGCCAAGCTCTGACCGTCTCCTCCGCGAGCGCCTGGGACGAGGTCTTCACCGGCCTCCACGGCGCGAGCTGCATCACGGTGCCGGACCGCCGCGCACCCTGGGTCGGGCACCTGGAGTGGCAGCGGTCGAAGACGTACAGTCTCGCGCTGTGCTCCGGCGGAGAGGAAGTGGTCGACCGGGACGCCCGGCACATCCGCACCGACCCCCGGGGCACCCACGAACTCCTCGTCCCGCTCTCCGGATCGGCCTGGGTGGAGCAGGGCGTGGCGTCCGGCGAGATCGGGCCCGGCGTCATGGCGCTGTGCGACATCGACCGGCCGCTGAGGTTCGCGCACGGACCGGGCCTCCGCAGCATCTCCCTGATCGTGTCCGGCCGGCACCTCGCGGCGCGCAGCGCGCTCGCGGCCCGGGGACCGCACCTCCTCGACGGTGACCGCGGACTCGGCCGTGTCGTACGGCAGTTGACCACCACCCTGCACGAGGAGCGCGAGCACCTCTCCGAGACGACCTTCGACATCGCCTGCGACCGGCTCCTCGACCTGGTGTGCCTCGCGGCGGAGGGCGGTACCGACTCGGCGCCCACCGGACAGCGGGCGACCGTCGAGGCCGCGATCAGGCGCTACGTCCGCGAGCACGCCTGCGACCGCGACCTGGACGTCCTCGGCATCGCGCGGGCGCTCGGCTGGTCCGCGCGCTACGTCCAGCAGGTGCTCCAGGCCGCCGGCACCACCTCGCGCGACCTGATCCGCCGCGAACGGCTGAACGTCGCCAGGACCTGTCTGGCGAGCGAGGGTTGGACCACGTACTCGATCGCGGAGATCGCCCACGCCAGCGGCTTCGGCAGCCACGCCTCCTTCGCCACCGCGTTCCGCGCGGAGTTCGGCATCTCTCCGCGCGAAGCCCGGGGCGGTTCCTAGGAGTTGACCGGGGTGAAGTAGCGCCGCGGGTTGTCGACCAGCATGGTCGTGATCTGATCCTCGGTGACTCCGGCGGCGCGCAGGGCCGGGAGCACCTGCTCGTGCAGGTGGAGGTGGTGCCAGTTCGGGGCGATCTGCTCCCGTACGCCCGGCGGGAACCAGTCGATGTGGCAGGGCGCGTCGTGCGACAGGACCATCCGCTCGGCGAAGCCCTCGCGCGCGAGTGCCGCGACGGTCGCCACCCGCTGGTCCTCGGGCAGCAGCACGTCCAGCCCGAAGCGGTCCATGCCGACGTAACTGCCGTTGTCGATGAGCTCGTGCAGATAGTCCAGGTCGGCGGTGTCGCCGCTGTGCCCGATCACCACGGCGCCGAGATCCACGCCCTCGCCGCGCAGCACCTCCTGTGCGACAAGTCCCGTACGGGCGAAGGGATTTGTGTGCACGGTGATCGGCGCGCCGGTCCGCACATGTGCCTGCGCCACGGCACGCATCACACGCTCCACGCCGGGGGTGAGTTCGCCCTCGATCGCGCACTTCAGGAACGCGGCCCTGATGCCGGTGTCGGCGATGCCCTCGGTGAGTTCGCGGACGAACAGGTCGGTCATGCCCTCGGGGCCGCCGAGCAGGGTGCCCGGGCCGTGGTAGCGGAAGAAGTCCGGGATGTCGGCGAGCGTGTAAACGCCGGTCGCCGCAACGATGTTGAGGTCGACCTGCGCGTTCACCTCGGCGACCCGCGCCACGTTGCGGCCGAGGCCGATGACGGTCGGGTCGACGAGCGTGGAGACACCGGTCGCGGCGAGGGCCTTCAGCCGGGAGACGGCGTCGGCGACGCGCTCGGCCTCGTCCCAGGACTCCGGGAGGCTCTGCCGGAATTCCTCACTGACGACGAAGACGTGCTCGTGCATCAGGACGGAACCGAGGTCGCTCACGGCCACGGGGCCGCGGACGGTCTGGATATGAGGGGTCGTCATGCTGATCCTTCGTTGCTTGCCCAGTGTAGGCGGGGAGTTGGGGGAGGGAGAGGGGTGCAGCGGTTGACGGGAGCCGCCGCGGACGTCAGAGGTCAGAGGAGGTCAGACGTCGGAGAGGTCGACGGCGTCGGCCGCGGCCGGCCGGACGAGGTGGGCCACCGCGTCCGGCCGGGACACTTACACGCAGTGACCGGCGTCGGTGCCGGTGACCGTGCAGCCCGCCCGCCGGGCCATGGCCCGCTGTGCGGGAGGCGGGATCATCCGGTCGTCGGTCGCCACCGGATACCAGCTCGGCCTGTGCCGCCAGGCCGGTTCACCGATCGCACCGCCGAGCGCGTCGAGCCCCCACGCCACCTGCGAGTCGGCCATGAACTCGGCCTCCGCGGACGGGAGATCGGCGGCGAAGGACGCGTGGAACTTCTCCCGGTCGAGGAACAGGAACCCGTCGACCGGAGGCAGGATCGGCGGCACCGGCGCGCCCGGCTCGGGGTCGGCGATCAACGCGTTCACGGACTCGCCCTTGTCGGGCGCGAACGCCGCGACGTACACGAGACCGGCGACCCGTTCGTGATGGCCGGCCTCCGTGATGACGGCCCCGCCGTAGGAGTGCCCGACGAGGATCGCCGGCCCGTCCAGCGCGTCCAGCGTCCGCTCGACCGCCGCGACATCGCCCGCGAGGGACAGGGCGGGATTCTGTACGACGCGCACCCGGAACCCGTCGCCCGTCAGCAGCCGGTACACCTCCCGCCACCCGGACCCGTCCACGAACCCGCCGTGCACGAGCACCACGTTCTTCACCAGTTCCGCGTTCATGCCCCCGACTCTTCCAAGGCCACCCGCCGCCGTCTTTCGCACCGGCGCGCAGTCCTTTCGCGTGGACGCGATACGGGTCCGCGGGCGGAAGGACGAGCGGGCCCTGCGCCCGCGTCGCGCAGCCTCGTACCGTTCGGGTTCGCGGTCTCGCGCTGGGTGGGGGCGGTGCCAGGCGTGCGGTGCTGTCGCCAGGGTGCGGGCCGAGCGTGGGCGGGAACAGGCGCTGCGGTTCCGGGCCCGCGCTGCCGGGCGCTCTGTGTCACCCGCCGGTCATATCCCCAATAGCGCGCTACGTCATCATCTTCCGCCCCGCGCTGATACGTTGCTCGGGCGCCGGGAGCAGCCCGCACATCCCGGCCCCCGCTGCCGCGCGGTATCCGCCGCCGCCCCCGTACCCCGCAAACACCCACCGCCCCCGCCGAAGCCGCCCGCACACCGCACACCACGAACCCCGCACTCCGCGAACCCCGCACGTCACGCCCACCGCACCCCGCGAAGCCCACCGCCCCTGTCGCCCCCGCACCCACGAAAAAGGAGAGCCGTGCCCCCGCACGGGACGCGCCGCAACCTGTCGGCCCTGTTCACCGTCGCCCTCGCGCTCGTCCTGCTGGCCGGGCCCGCCTGCGTACCCGGTGTCGAGTCCCCGCCCCCGCCCGTGCAGGCGGCCACCGCACCCCGGCCCGGCCCGCCGACGGCCTACGGCGCCTACGTCGGCTACGGTGCCGACGCCGTGCGGCGGGTCGCGGGGTTCGGGGCCTGGCTGGGGCGGCCCGAACCCCGGGTCGGGCACGCGTATCTGGCCGGCGACAACTGGAGCGACATCGAGGGCGCCTCCGAGGACCTCGCCGTGTGGGCCGACTGGCGCAACAAGGAGCAGGACCGGCTGCTCGTGCTCAACGTGCCGATGCTGGACCGCAACGAGGACCACCTGCCCGACTCCGTGGTCCGCGCCGAACTGGGGGAGGGGGCGAACGGACGCTACGACGACCACTTCCGCGTCCTCGCCCAAAGGCTGGTCCAACTCGGCGTCCCCGACACCGAGATCGTCCTCGGCTGGGAGATGAACGGCACCACCTACACTCACCGCTGCGCCCCCGACCCGGAGTCCTGGAAGCGGTACTGGACGCGCATCGTCACCGCGATGCGCTCCGTCCCCGGGCAGCGCTTCCGCTTCGACTTCACCCCCAACCGCGGCCGCGACGCGATCCCCTGGACCGACTGCTACCCCGGCGACCGCTACGTCGACGTCATCGGCATGGACGCCTACGACGCGCCCCGTGGTCTGTCCTTCACCGGCCAACTGACCGAGCCCTACGGCCTGTTGGCCCAGGCCGACTTCGCCCGCGCCCACCGCAAACCCGTCGCCTACCCCGAGTGGGGCCTGTACGAGAACGGCGACAACCCCGCCTACATGCGCGGCATGCTCACCTGGATGGCCGGCCAACGCCCGCTCTACCAGACCATCAGCGACTACTGTCCCCACGGCGTCTGGCGCTGCCGCTCCAACCCCAAGTCCGCGGCCGTATACAGAACCTTGACGGACCATCAGCAGTGATTCAGCCGTGAACACGGAACGCGGCACCGCCCTGAGAAGAAGGCGGCGCCGCTCGTAACCCGTGGAACTACTCTTCTACGGCGTCCACTTCACATTCGGGTTCACCTGTCCGGTCCAGTTGAAGATCGCCATGTTGTCCCAACCGTCCCCGCTGGTGGCGATGTTGGCCGGGTCCCAGCCGTTGCCGGTGACCGCGTACCAGGTCGGCTCCCAGTAGAAGACCCCGATCGCCCCCGCACTGCGCGCCGTGTTCTGCACGGCGGTGAACTCCGCGCCCTGGCCCGCCCAGGTCAGCGCATAGCCCGAGCACCCCGACGTCACCGAGTTCGCCGTACTGTCCGCGTCGGACGAGGTGAACGGATAGGCCGTCTCCGCGATGATGACGTCCTTGCCGTAGCGCGACTTCATGTCCGAGACGACGCTGCCCATGTTGGCCAGCGTGCCGTGCCACATGCAGTAGTACGACAGCCCGGTGATGTCCCAGTTGACGCCCTGCGCCTTGATGCCGTCGTAGAACCACCGGGCGTTGGAGTCGCTGTCCGCGTCGGCCGTGTGGATGATCACCTGGGTGGAGCTGTTGCACGCCTTCGTCGCGTTGTAGCCCGACTTCAGCAGCAGACCGAGGTTGGTGAAGCTGTTGTTGACGACCTTGCCGTCGTCCCACAGCATGCCGACGTTGATCTCGTTGCCGATCTGCACGCTGTCCGGGGTGGTGCCCTGGGACTTGAGGCTGTTGCAGACGTCGTAGGTGTAGTTGTAGACGTCGGTCTGGAGCGCGCTGATGCCGTGGCTCGACCAGGCCGCGGGCTTGTACTGCTTGCCCGGGTCGGCCCAGGTGTCCGAGTAGTGGAAGTCGATCAGCAGCTTGAGACCCTTGGCCTTGACCTGCTTCGCGTAGGCCAGCACCTTCGCCTTGTTGTTGTAGCCGCTGGCGGGGTTGTTCCAGATCCGCAGGCGGACGTAGTTGACGCCGGCGCCCTTGAGGATGTCCAGCGGGTCCTTGGCGGTCCCGCTGGAGTCGTAGTACTTGGCGCCGAGATCGATCGCGCGCTGTGCGGACGAGACGTCGGCGCCGAGCATGGTGAGCGAGTTCGCGGCGGCGGCGTCGGTGGGGGTGAGCATCGCCGCCGGCAGGGCGACTGCGGCCAGCAGCAAGGCGGCCTTCACTATGCGGCCCGGGATTTTCACGGGGTACCCGACCTCCTTGGGTCGACTGACATGCGCATGCGGGTTGGTTCTGAGAACGTTCACAGTAGGAGAGGTAACAGGCGCTGTAAATATGTGTGTCGGTTGTATTTCCCGCAGTTGGTGGGCGCATTCTTCGCGCGAATGGAGTGGGAACGTACACAACACACGTGCGCGGCGCACGGCACGCAGTGGTACCTCGGTACTACGCCCGCCCCCGCAACGGCCCCTCGGTACGACGGGTTCGAGCCCCTCCGGCTCCTAGCGTTGCCGGTGGAAAAGCCCAGTGGGGGCGGCGGCACGTGAGCGTGAGGGAAACCGATGATCGAGGCACATCAACTGACTAAGCGGTACGGCGAGAAGACGGCGGTCGACCGGCTGGACTTCGTCGTCCGGCCCGGCACGGTCACCGGCTTCCTGGGCCCCAACGGCGCCGGGAAGTCCACCACGATGCGCATGATCGTCGGCCTGGACGCGCCCACCAGCGGCACCGTCACGGTCAACGGCAAGCCCTACGCCGGCCACGGTGCCCCGCTCCAGGAGGTCGGCGCGCTCCTGGAGGCCAAGTCGATCCACCCGGGCCGCTCCGCGTTCGACCACCTGATGGCACAGGCCCACACGCACGGCATCCCGCGCCGCCGCGTCGACGAGGTCATCGAACTGACCGGGCTCCAGAGCGTGGCCAAGAAGCGTGCCGGGGCCTTCTCCCTCGGCATGGGGCAGCGGCTCGGCATCGCCGCCGCGCTCCTCGGCGACCCGGCGACCGTCATGCTCGACGAACCCGTCAACGGCCTCGACCCCGAAGGCGTGCTGTGGATCCGCAACCTGCTGACCGGGCTCGCCGCGGACGGTCGTACCGTCTTCGTCTCCTCGCACCTGATGAGTGAAATGGCCCTGGTCGCCGACCACTTGATCATCGTCGGACGGGGGCGGCTGCTGGCCGACACCACCGTTCAGGACCTGGTCCGGCACGCGGGCGGCGACACCGTCACCGTCGCCTCCGAGCAGCCGGCCAAACTGCGCGAGGTCCTCGCCGGTCCCGGCGTCGAGATCACCGGCGAGGTCGGCTCCGAGGAACTGCACGTCACCGGGGTGAGCGCGCGGGCCATCGGCCGCAAGGCCGCCGAGCACGGCATCCCGCTCTTCGAACTCAGCGCGCGCACCGTCTCGTTGGAGCAGGCGTTCATGGATCTGACCCGGGACGCCGTCGAGTACCACGGCTCCACCACCGTCGAGACCCCCGGGAGGGCCGCGTGAGCACCATCACCGCGACCGACAGCGCCGCACCCGCGCCGGTGAAACCGGCCCGTCCGCCGTACAAGGTCACCGGGCGCCGCGTGCTGCGCTCCGAGTGGGCCAAGCTGTGGTCCCTGCGCTCCACCTGGATCACCCTGGGCCTGGGCCTGCTGTTCCTGATCGCGTTCGGCCTGATCGCCGCCGCGCACTACAAGTCCTCCTACGACGGAGGGAACTTGAGGCCCGACGACGCCAACTCCACCGCGCTCGACATCTCCCTGTTCGGCACGAACTTCGCGCAGCTCGCGCTCGGTGTGCTGGGTGTCCTGGTCACCGCCGGCGAGTACTCGACCGGCATGATCCGCTCCACGCTGGCCGCCGTACCGCGCCGTCTGCCGGTGCTGTGGTCCAAGGCCCTGGTGTTCGGCGTGGTCGCGCTCGGTGTCTCCCTCGTCGGGGTGTTCGTCGCGTTCCCGATCGTCGGCGGCATCGTCTCCGGCACGCCCGCGGCCCTCGCGTTCTCCCACTCCGGAGTCGTCCGCAGCCTGCTCGGCGCCGGTCTCTACCTCGGTCTGGTCGGTGTGATCGGCACCGCGCTGGGCGCGCTGCTGCGCTCGGTCGCCGGCGGCATCTCGGTCCTGGTCGCCACGTTCATGCTGGTGCCGGGCCTGATCACGCTGCTGCCCAGCTCCTGGCAGGACGACATCAGCCCCTATCTGCCGAGCAACGCGGGCCAGGCGATGTTCGCGCTGACCCACGACGCGACGACCCTCTCGCCCGGCGCCGGACTCCTGGTCTTCCTCGGCTGGACGGCGCTCGCGCTGGCCGGGGCGGCGTACCGGCTGGTGCGGACGGACGCCTGAGGCCGGCAGGGCCGGGTGTCCGACGCCCGAACGTCGCGCACCCGGCCCACAATGAACAGGTGACCTCCATGAACCCGGACCAGTGACACCGATGAGCCTCGACGACCCCGCCCACGTGCTGTTCGCGGAGACGGACCTCCCGTGGAGTCACCCCGTGGCCGGCGGCCTGTCCCGGTTCGGCCGGCGGATCAAACAGGGCGACCGGAGACGTCCGTGGGTGCTGGACACCGCCCTCGTCGTCCTCATCGTGCTGGTGTTCTGTCTGCCGGACATGCTGGACGACGACGACGGCCGACGGCGCGGCTTCGACAACAGCTTCATCCATCTGCCCTGGCCGGCGACCGTCGCCCTCCAGGCCGGACTGGTGCTGCCGCTGCTGCTGCGGCGCCGCAGGCCGACCCTGGCCTTCGCGCTGATCGCCGCCGTGTTCTTCGTCCAGGCGGGGCTGGGGGTCTGGCTGCGCGCCGACGTCGCCCTGCTGATCTCCCTCTACAGCCTGGTCCTGCACGGGCAGTTGCGCCGCCTGCCCGTCGCCTGTGCGGTCTCCCTCGCCGCCCTGGGCCTGTTCGCGCTGCGGCTGCCGTCCCAAGTGCCGGTCCTGGACGCGCTGTTCGTCCTGTTCAGCACCATCACCGCGGCCGTCGCGCTCGGCTTCGTCGTCCGCATCCGGCGCGCCCAGCTCGCCGTGCTGCGCGACCGCGCGGCCCGGCTGGAGATCGAGCGCGACCAGCGCAGCAGACTGGCCGCCGCCGCCGAACGCACCCGCGTGGCACGGGAGATGCACGACATCATCGGCCACAACCTCTCCGTCATCATCACCCTCGCCGACGGCGGCGCCTACGCCACCGACCTCGCCCCCGAACGCGGCAAGCAGGCCCTGCTCCTCATCGGCGACACCGGCCGCCAGGCGCTCGGTGAACTCCGCCGCATGCTGGGCGTGTTGAGGGTGCAGAGCGCCACACCCGACGCCCCCGAACTCAGCCCGCAACCCGGCATCGCCGACCTCGACGCCCTCTGCGCCCGGATCCGCGCGGCCGGTCCCCAGGTCGTCTACCGCACCGGCGGCGACCAGGCCGCCCTGGACCGCGGGGTCCAACTGACCGTGTACCGCATCGTGCAGGAGGCCCTCACCAACGCCCTCAAGCACGCGGGCCACGACACCCGCGTCGAACTGGCGGTGAACGTCGAGGACGCACGGGTGCGCATCGACTGCCACGACACCGGCCCGGCCGGCACCGCCACCGGACCCGCACCGAGCCACGACGAAGGACACGGACTCGCCGGCATGAGAGAACGCGCGGCCCTCTACGACGGCACCGTCACCGCGGGCCCCGCTCCCGGCGGTGGCTGGACGGTACGGGCCACCCTCGACCTCACCCCGCTCGACGCGATCGGGGGAGCGGCATGACGACCGTGCTCATCGTGGACGACCAGCCCCTCCAACGCCTGGGCTTCCGCATGCTGTTGGAGGCCAACCCCGACACCGAGGTGGTCGGCGAGGCCGGGCACGGCGGCGAGGCGGTCCGGATGGCGGCCGAACTGCGTCCCGACGTGATCCTGATGGACGTACGCATGCCCGGCATGGACGGCATCGAGGCCACCCGCCGGGTCGTCGCGGCAGGCGACCGCTCCCGCGTCCTCATCCTGACCACCTTCGACCTCGACGAGTACGCCCACGAGGCACTGCGCGCGGGAGCCAGCGGCTTCCTCCTCAAGGACGCCCACCCCGAGGAACTCCTCGCCGGCATCCGCGCGGTGGCCTCCGGCGACGCGGTCATCGCCCCCGCCCTCACCCGCCGGCTGCTGGACGCCTACGCCCAGCATCTGCCGAAACTCTCACCGGAAGGCCCCGAGGCGGTGCCCGCGACGGACGACCCCCGCATCCGCTCCCTCACCGAACGCGAACGCGAGATCCTCGTCGCCATGGGCAGAGGCTGGACCAACGGCGAGATCGCCGAACGCCTCTTCCTCTCCGAGTCCACGGTGAAGACCCACGTCGGCCGCGTCCTGGCGAAGGTCGGCGCCCGCGACCGCATCCAGGCGGTGATCCTGGCCTACGACCTCGGCCTCGCCCGCCCCAACTCGCCCGAGCAGTAGCCCAGTTGGGTCATTTGTTCGTGAAGGCTCAGGTTGCGCGGCCCGCACGCACAGCTTCGTACGCGCTGTGGACGCTGCGGCACATCGGGACAACTGTCGCTGTCCATGGTCGAGTTCACAGGGACTGTGTCCCGCAGAACGATGTTGGGTGCCATGGCGGCCACCGTGCCGCCAGCCGCCGGAGCGCCGAAGCCGCACCACGGGCGAGACCCGATCTTCTCCACGTCGGCACCTGGAACGGCGGGCAGGTCCACGGCGTCCGGTTCGCCCCCGTCCACGGAACCCTGACGTCCATCGGGCTGATGGCACAGGTGAGTTCGGGCTGGGTGACGGCACATCCGGACCGCCCGGTCCTCTACGTCGGCAGCCGGCTCAACGGCGGAATCGTCACCGTCCTCGCCGTCGACCGCTCGACCGGCGCGCTGACGCGGACCGGTCAGGTCGGCACGGACGCCGGAGACACGGCCGGCGGCGGCCTCTTCCACCTCCGCGTCGACCGGCCCTCGGGCACGCTGCTGGTCGCCAACTTCGAGGCGGGGCTCGCCGTTTCCCTCCCGATCCACCGGGACGGCACCCTCGGTGCACCGGTGTCGGTCGTGGTGGACACCGGATCGGGGCCCAGGCCACGGCAGTTGGGCCCGCACCCGCACGAGATCGTCGTGGTCCCGGGCCGCCGCCACGCCCTGGTCGCGGACTTCGGCGCCGACCGCGTCTTCGTCTACGGCTTCGACGGTACGACGGGTGCGCTGTCCCCGGGCGAGGGCGGACCCGGCGCCTACGTCACCGACGCAGGCGCGGGCCCGCGCCGACTCGTCTTCCACCCCGACGGACGGAAGGCGTATCTGCTGACCGAGCTGACGGCGGAGCTCCAACTCCTCGACCGGGACGGCAGATCGGGCGAATCGGCGCACCGTCGGAGCCTCGCGATCGACTCGCCCGACTTCACCGGCACCAAGAGCGGCGCCGAACTGGCCATCAGTCGCGACGGCCGCTTCGTCCACGTCTCAAGTCGCGGTGAGAACACCCTCGTTGTGTACGAGACCGAGCGGCGCACCGGGCTGCTCTCCCTTCTCCAGCGCGTCCCCGGCGGAGGACTGAAGCCCTGGAGCTTCACCGTGCACCCGAGCGGGCGCTGGCTGCTGGTCGCCAACGAGGCGAGCAGCACGGTCGACGTGTTCGCCGTGGACCCGCGCTCCGGGCTGCTGACCGGCACCGGGACCTCCCTGCCCCTGCCGAACCCCGACTCGATCGCCGTCTTCGCGCAGTGGCGTCCTGGTGGCCGCCGTCAACGGCATCCCCAAGATCGCCCTCGCCCCGCTCTTCCCGCTGTTCTTCGGCATCGGCCCCTGGTCGAAGATCAACATCGCCGTGACGGGCGTGCCGTTCGTCGTCTTCTGCAACGTCTGTCTCGGGCTGCGCCCGCGCGAACGCGAACTCGTCGAGATCGTCCAGGTGATGGGCGGCCGCCGCCGTCACGTCCTCGGCCACGTCACGATCCCCACCCTTGCCGCCCCCTTCTTCGCCGCCCTCAGGACCGGCGGCCCGCCGGCGATCCTCGGCGTCATCGGCGGCGAGTTCATCGCCTCCTCCGAAGGCGTCGGCCACGAACTGTTCACCTCGGCCATGAACCTCGACGCCGTGACCGAGTTCGCCGGACTGATCGTCCTGGTGGTGACGACCCTGATCCTGAACGGGCTGCTGACCTGGCTGGACAAGTACGCGCCGAAGCGGCTGGGACTGAGCCCGCGGCGGCCGAACGAGCGCCGCGCCGGTTGACCTCCGCCGTACAACACCCCTGCTCGGACCGGGTTTCCCGGTCGTCCCCCGGACGGGCAACAGGAAACCCGTCGACCCCGGGAGTCCCTCGGGTCAGGCTGATTTCCGACAGCACCGAGCACGGCCTGCGACACCGCAGGAGACCCATTAGGGGGAAACATGCGCAAGATGTTCAGCGCCGCCGCCGTATTCGCCACCGCGGCCACCGCACTGGTGGCGATGAGCGGGGCAGCCCAGGCGAAGCCCGCCGGCACGGTCCCCTGGGACGGCTGCCCGTCCGGGGCGGTCTGCATCTACGGCGAGGGCGTGGTCCCGAAGGACAACCCGCACCCGACCGACGTGTACTACAGCTACGGCGCCCACAACCTCAGCAACCAGGTCGGCCAGCACTGGATCCTGAACAACCAGTACGGCGGCGCGTCCGTGAGCCTGTGCAACGGCTACAACGGTACGAACTGCACCGACACGATCGCCGAGAACAACGGCCTCCTCCGCAACTTCACCCCCATCAACTCCATCGTCCTCAACCGCCCGTAGCGGGACTCCTCACCGCGGGGGAGCACTGCCGGGACCGGCCCACGACGGTCCCGGCAGTCCCGTTTTTCGCCACTCCGGGTGAATCGCTTGGCCCCCTGTCGGACCCCCGCAGTAGCCTGGGCATCCGCCGTCTCACGATGCGGGCAGGCAGTGCCAGGGGGGACGCCTTGGGGGACCAGCAGTACCAGCACGCGGCAACCGACCGGTCCGACCAGCCGGAGAGCACCGCGCAGGTCACGTCGACCTTTCCGGCGCAGCTCAGACGGCTGCGCCGGGAGCGCGGACTGTCGCTGGCCGACCTGGCGCGCCGGACGCACTACAGCAAGGGCTATCTCAGCAAGATCGAGACCGGCGTCAAGCGGGCGACCCTCGACGTGGCCCGCCAGTGCGACCACATCCTGGGCGCCGAGGGCGAGTTGCTCAAGCTGGTGCGCGAAGCCGGCCCGGCGGAGCGCGCCGGGGGACCCGCCGCCGACGGCACCGAGCCCGCCTGTCCGTATCGCGGACTGGCGGCGTTCACCCCGCGGGACGCGGCCTGGTTCTTCGGCCGGGAGCGGGCCACGGCCGCGCTCGTCGAGCGGGTCTTCCAACGCGTCGGCGGCGGACCGCTGTTACTGGTCGCCCCGTCCGGCGCCGGCAAGTCCTCGCTCCTGAACGCCGGTCTCATCCCCGCGTTACGGCGCCCCGGCGGCTTCCCGATGCCCGGCGCCGAGCGCTGGCCGGTGGTCGCCGTCACCCCCACCGCCCATCCGCTGGACGAACTCCTCGAACGTACGGCGAAGGTCCTCGGCAGCGATCTCGACCTCACCGCGCGGCAGGTGGCCGACCGCCCCGAGGCCCTGCTGGAAGCGGTCCGCACCCGCTCGGAAGGTGCCCCGCCCGGCCCCGACGGCCGCCGCCCGCCCCCGGTCCTGCCGGTGCTGCTGGTCGACCAGTTCGAGGAACTGTTCACCCTCTGCTCCGACGAGAGCGAGAGACGCGCCTTCGTCCGGGTCCTGCGGTCGCTGTCCACCGGCCCGGACCCCGCCGTCGTCGTGCTCGGCGTCCGCGCCGACTTCACCGGCCGCTGCCTCGAACTCCCGGAACTCGCCCCGGTGTTCACCGACGGACTGTTCGTCCTGCTCCCCATGTCCGTGGCCGAACTGCGGGAATCCATCACCCGCCCCGCCGAACTCGCCGGCGTCACCCTCGAACCCGGCCTGGTCCCCCTCCTGCTGCGCGACGCCGGACTGCGCGACGAGCCCGGCACCGCCCACCCCGCCGCCACCCCCGACGACACCCCGTCCGGCGCCCTGCCCCTCGTCTCCCACGCCCTCCTCGCCACCTGGCAGCAACGCGAGAACACCACCCTCACCGTGGCCGGGTACGAACGCACCGGCGGCATCCAGGGCGCCGTCGCCCGCACCGCCGAGACCGTGTTCGCCCAGCTGTACCCGGCCGAGCAGAAGACCATCCGGCGCGTCCTGTCCCGGCTCGTGCACGTGTCCGACGAGGGGACCGTCGCGACCCGCCGCCGCGCCGGGCGCAGCGCCCTGATGGAACAACTCGCCGACGCGGACGCCGCGTCGGCCGCCCTCGACGTCTTCGTCCGGGCCCGGCTGATCACCGTGGACAGCGACACCGTCGAGATCACCCACGAGGCCCTGCTGCACGCCTGGCCCCGGCTGCGCGACTGGATCCACGCCGACCGCGCCGGACTCCTCATCCACCAGCAACTCGCCCACGCCGCCGCCGAATGGGAGCGCGAGCACCGCGACCCGTCCGCCCTCTACCGCGGCACCCGCCTCGACACGGTCCGCTCCTGGGCCGACGAACTCGACGGCCGCGCCCGCCTCGGCCCCCGCGAGGAGGCCTTCCTCCGGGCCAGCCAGGCCGAAGAGGACACGCGCCGACATCTGGCGAGACGTCAGATCCGGTTGCGCCAGGCCCTGTTCGCGACCCTAGCCGTCCTCCTCGGCCTGGCCGTGACGGCCGGCGGCCTCGCGTTGCAGCAGCGCGCCGGCGCCCTCGACCAGGAGCGCGCCGCCCGCTCCCAGGCCCTCGCCGTGCAGTCCACCTCGCTGGCCGGCAGCCAGCCCGAGGCCTCGATGCTGCTCGCCGAGGAGGCCTACCGCGCCGACCGCACCCCCGAGGCGCGCGGCGCCCTCCTCAGCACCCAGGCCCAGGCCTTCTCCGCCCGCCTCGCCGGCCGGCACGGGCCGGTCAACGCGGTCGCCTTCGCCCCCGACGGCAGCCTCCTCGCGACGGCCGACGCGTACGGCACCGTACAACTGCGCCGCACCGCCGACCACCGCACCACCGCCACGCTCAGCCTCCCCGGACGGGTCCGCTCGGTCGGCTTCAGCCCCGACGGCGCCACCGTCGCGGCGACGTCCTCGGACGGGCCGGTACGGATCTGGGGCACCGCCGACCACAGGCTGCGGACCCTGCTGCCCGCGAGCACCGCGGGCGCGCGCACGCTCGCCTTCGACCCCCGCGGCCGTACCCTCGCGGTCGCCGGCGAGGACGGAACGGTCCGACTGTGGGACCTCGGCGCGGGCCACCCCTCCGTGGTGCGGCTCGTCGGACACACCGGCCGGGTCAACTCGCTGGCCTACGCCCCGGACGGACGGACCCTGGCCACGGGCGGCGCCGACCGGACCGTACGGCTGTGGGACACCGACCGGGGCCGCGCCCTCGCCGTGCTCAGGGGGCACACCGACGAAGTGCTCGGGGTGGCGTTCGGGCCGGACGGGCGGAGCGTGGCCTCCGGGGGCGTCGACCGGACCGTACGCCTGTGGGACCTGGCCACGCACCGGGCCACGGCGACCCTGACCGGACACAGCGACGACGTCAACGCGGTCGCCTACACACCCGACGGCACCACGGTCGTCAGCGCGGGCGGCGACGGCACGACCCGGCTGTGGGACGTGCGCACCGGCCGGCCGGCCGCGATCCTCGCCGGGCACACCGACTATGTGATGTCCGTCGCCGTGGACTCCACCGGGACGACCCTGGCCACCGGCGGCTTCGACCAGTCGGTGGTCCTGTGGGACCTGCGCGGCCCGGTGCTGAGCGCCCGTCCGTTCACCGAGGTATCGCAGGCCGTCTACAGCCCGGACGGGACCCTCCTGGCGACCGCCGACGCGGACCACACCGTACGGCTGTGGGACGTGGCCCGGCACCGGGTCGTGACGACGTTCACGGGTCACCGCGAGAGCGTCTTCTCGGTGGCGTTCGCCCCGGGCGGTCGCACCCTCGCCTCGGCGGGCTCGGACGGCACGATCCGGCTGTGGGACGTCCGCACGCACCGCGCGCTGGCGACCCTCACCGGCCACACCGGGGACGTCTTCTCCGTCGCGTTCGCGCCCGACGGCCGCTCCCTCGCCTCCGCGGGCGCCGACCGCACGGTCCGCGTGTGGGACCTCGCGAGCCACCGTCAACTCGCCGTCCTCAAAGGCCACTCGGACTCTGCCAACGATGTCACGTACAGCCCGGACGGCCGCGTCCTCGCCAGCGCCGGCGACGACCTGACCGTCCGTCTGTGGGACACGGCGACCCACCGCCCGCTCGCCACCCTCAGCGGCCACACCGGTGCCGTCCGGGGCGTGGCCTTCAGCCCCGACGGGCGGACCCTGGCGAGCAGCAGCAACGACGGCACCGTCCGCCTGTGGGACGTCCGCCACCGCCGCTTCGAGTCCTCCCTCACCGGCCACACCGGATCCGTGCGCGGCCTCGCCTTCTCGCCGGACGGCCGGCTCCTCGCGAGCAGCGGCAGCGACCGTACGGTACGGCTCTGGGATGTGTCCGGGCGGCGGCCGTGGGCCACGCTCACCGGGCACACGAACGCGGTGTGGGGCGTCGCGTTCGCGCCCGACGGCCGGACCCTCGCCAGCAGCAGCAACGACGGGACCGTGCGGCTGTGGGACCTCGACCTCGGCGCGCAGCTCACCCGGATCTGCCGGCTGCGCACGGCGATCGGCCCCGAGGCGCGCGGGACGCTGCTGCCGGGACTGCCCGTGTCCTTCACCACCGGGTGCGCGAAGCCCTGACCGCGCGGAGCCGAACTCCCCTGGTGGGAGCGGGTTTCCCGAGGGTTTCCCGTTGCCTCTCGGGGTGGGGTGACGCCGGGTCCTCGACCCGCCGGGGCCGGGGTCGGCAGGCTGGTGCCCGACCACTTCGGACCACAGCAGACGGGGGTCCCGGCATGCTCCGGCGGACCGGAATCATCGGCACACTCATCGGGCTCTTCGCCCTCCTCCTCTGGGCACCCGCGGCCGTCGCGGCCCCGGCCGCACCGGCGGCGAGCAGTTGCGGGGTCCTCGCACCGGGCGCCTCGGCCGCCGCGCAGAGCGCGATCGCCGCGGCCTGCGCCCAGGTCGACGCGGGCACCTGGTACACGTGGGGCGGCGGCCACGGCGCGCAGCCCGGCGCCACCTACGGCCAGGTCGACCCCACCGACCCGGCCAGCGAACACGACCCCGAGCGGCTCGGCTTCGACTGCTCGGGCCTCGTCCGCTACGCCTACGCGCAGGCCGCCGGCTCCGACATCCTCAACGGCGACGCGAGCCAGCAGTACTACACGACCCGCGCCGCCGCCCGCTTCACCGCCGCGCAGGGCCTCGCCCCGCTGCTTCCCGGCGACCTGCTCGCCTACGGCGACTCCGCGGACCTGCACCACATCGCGATCTACCTCGGCGCGGGCAAGATGGTCGAGGCCAAGCAGTCCGGCACGCGTCTGATGGTCAGTGATGTCCGCCTGAGCCCCGACTACTTCGGGGCCGTCCGCGTCAACACCGGTGCGGTGACCGGGCATGTCTTCCGGACCTGGGGCACCGGCGTCTGGACGAAGACGGCACCCTCCGTCAGCGCGGGTCGCGTCTACGCGTTCCCCGGCCCGACCTCCGTCCGCGTCGAGTGCCAGAAGCACGCGGAGCTCGTCACCTCCGACGGCTACACCAACGACGCCTGGTCCTACCTGCCCGACTACAAGGCCTGGGTGACCAACATCTACATCCAGGGACCGGCCTGGCTCGACGGCGTACCCACCTGCTCCTGACCCGTCCACCGGAAAATCCGGTGCCCCACCACCCCGGGCTTCCCTACACTCGCCACATCCGTTGACGAGTGAGGGGAGCCCGCCGTGCGTGACCACACCGCCGTGATCCTCCTGTCCTCGTCCCTCCGGTGCCCGCCGCGCGGCCGGTACCGGACACCCGTGACGTGACAGCGATCTGACACGACGTCAACTGCTCGCCCTCGTACGGGAATCGCGCCGCCCTGCACGGAATCACTCTCGAAAGGCCACGGGCCGTGCGCACCGAACGCCCTCCCACCACCCCGCTCTCCGCCGTCCGCAACCTGGGCATCCTCGCCCACGTCGACGCCGGCAAGACCACCGTCACCGAGCGGTTCCTCTACCTCACCGGGACGACCCACAAGCGCGGTGAGGTCCACGACGGCACGACCGTCACCGACTTCGACCCCCAGGAGCGCGACCGTGGGATCACCATCTTCGCCGCGGCCGTCACCTGCGCCTGGGCCGGTCACCGCGTCAACCTGATCGACACCCCGGGCCATGTCGACTTCGCCGACGAGGTGGAGCGTTCGCTGCGTGTCCTCGACGGCGCGATCGCGGTCTTCGACGCGGTCGCGGGCGTGGAGCCGCAGAGCGAGTCGGTGTGGCGCCAGGCCGACCGCTACGGCGTGCCGCGCATCGCCTTCGTCAACAAGCTGGACCGCGCGGGCGCCGACCTCGACACGGCCGTCGCGTCCATCCGCGAACGGCTCCATCCGGCGCCGCTGGTGGTGCAGTTGCCGATCGGCACGGAGGGCGGGTTCACCGGAGTCGTCGATCTGCTGCGGCTGCGCGCCCTGGTGTGGACCGACGGCAACGACACGCCGGCCGAACTCCCGGTACCGGACGGTCTGTTGGAGGAGGCGCTGCGACGCCGGCGGCTGCTGGAGGAAGCGGTGGCGGAGCTGCACCCGGTCGCCCTGGAGGAGTTCTACGCCGAATCCACCGTCTCCGCCGAGACGTTGGGCGTGGCGTTGCGCGACCTCACGCGCACCGGGGACGGTCTGGTCGTGCTGTGCGGCTCGGCCTACCGCAACCGCGGCATCGAGCCGCTGCTGGACGCCGTGGTGGCGTATCTGCCCTCGCCGTCGGACGTGCCGCCGGTACGGGGGACGTACGACGGCGGTGAGCAGGAGCGGGCGGCCGATCCACAACTGCCGTTCTCCGCGCTGGCGTTCAAGGTGAGTGCGGCGGGCACCGGGCGGCTGACGTATCTGCGGATCTATTCGGGCACGATCGAGAGAGGAGACACGGTGTGGGACCCGGGCGCGCGGCGCACCGAGCGGATCGGGCGCATCCTGCGGGTCCAGGCCGACCGGCACGAACGGCTGGAGCGGGCGGTCGCCGGGGACATCGTCGCCGTGGCCGGACTCAAGTCAGCCCGCGCCGGCTCGACCCTGTGCGCGCCGGACGCCCCGCTCGTCCTCGAACCGCCCACGGTCGCCGACCCGGTGGTCTCGGTGGCGGTCGAGGCGCGAAGGAGCACCGACACCGACCGGCTTGCGTCGGCGCTCGCCCGACTGGCCGAGGAGGACCCGTCGTTGGTCGTACGGACCGACACCGAGACCGGCCAGACGGTCCTGTCCGGCATGGGCGAACTGCACCTGGAGGTCGCGGTGGAGAAGATCCGTCAGGCCACGGGTGTGGAGGTCAACGCAGGCCGCCCGAGGGTCGCTTACCGCGAGACGGTCGTGCGCGGTGTGTCCGGCCTGGTCTTCCGGCACGTCAAACAGGACGGCGGATCGGGGCAGTTCGCGCATGTGGTCCTGGATGTCGAACCCTTCGACGGACCCGACCTCGGCTTCGAGTTCCGCTCGGCGGTCGTCGGCGGGCGGGTGCCGCAGGAGTACGTCCGCTCGGTGGAGGCCGGGTGCCGTGACGCCCTCACCGAGGGGCCGATCGGCGGCTTCCCGGTGACCGGGCTGCGCGTCACGCTGACCGACGGGGCGACCCATGTGAAGGACTCCTCGGAGCAGGCGTTCCGCACGGCCGGCCGCCTCGGCCTGCGGGACGCCCTGCGCGCCTGCGAGACGGTCCTCCTCGAACCGGTCGTCGAGGTCACCGTCACCGTGCCCGAGGACGCGGTCGGCGGAGTCCTCGGCGACCTGGCCGCCCGCCGCGGCCGCGTCACCGGCTCGACGACCCGCACGGGCTCGGCGATCGTCACCGCGACCGTGCCCCTGTCCGAACTCTTCGGCTACGCGACGCGGTTGCGCAGCAGGACCCAGGGCCGGGGCACGTTCACGGCCAGGCCGACGGGGTACGCACGCGTGCCGGGCGGGGTGGCCGTGGCCCGGTAGCGGTGCACGGGCGGGAGGCGTCTGCGTGCGGGGCGCCTTCCGCCGCCGGTCTCGGCGGCCCTTCATCACCCGGGCGACGGGGTGTGCGACGGGGTGTGCGACGGCGCCGGGCGCGGTAGTGAACCGTCCGGTGGCCGTCCCCGTACGGGAGGTGTCCACGGTGGGACACCTCCCGTCGCCTGCCCGTGGGGGGCACGCTCGGGACGGTGCGTTTCCGCGTGCCGTCCCGACAACACTGGAGCACCGCATGATCTTCATCGCCGTACGGTTCCCCGTCCGCCCGGAGTACCGCGAGGAATGGCTCGACCGGGTCGCCGGCTTCACCGCCGCGACCCGGGCCGAGCCCGGCAACCTGTTCTTCGAGTGGTCGGTCGACGCGGCCGACCCCAACCGCTTCGTCCTGCTGGAGGCGTTCGCGTCCCCGGAGGCCGGCGCCGCCCACGTCGGCTCCGAGCACTTCGAGGCGGCCGTCGCGTGGATGCCGGACGTCGTCGCCGCGACGCCTGACATCATCAACGTCGAGGTGGAGGGCGGGGGTTGGTCACCGATGGCGGAGATCACCCCACGGGTGTGACGGTGGCGGGGGGGGGGCCGGGGGGGGGGGGCCGGCGCCCCCCCCCCCCCCCCCCCCGGGGGGGCCCCCCCCCGGGGGGGGGCCCGCCCCCCCACCCCCCGAGCCCCGCCCCGCGCGGTGTTGTCGGGGTGGGGAAGGGCCG